>NZ_JAATOD010000003.1 GCF_014229645.1 Listeria swaminathanii
GTTCGTCCTGAGCCAGGATCAAACTCTCTTTAAAATATAAATTGAATTTGAATACTTATTCAACACCGTGAATAAGATTCCTTGCGTCAAATTGACTTCGCTAGCAATTAAATTACTAGTTTGTTTTTGTTGAAAACAGCTTTCTGTTTTCTGCCCTGCGATTACCAGTGAGACTTTACGTCTCATTGCTTTTCGTCTTCTTCTTTGTTCAGTTTTCAAAGGTCACTTTTTCTTCTTCGTTGTCTTTAGCAGCAACTCTTATATCTTACTCTATCTAGTTATCAAAGTCAAGATGTTTTTTCAAAAAAATTTAATTTCCTGAATCGCATTTTGTATTTGTTTAACTGGAACGTTTATAAATATATCATGTTTTTATAGGTATTGCAAGCATATTTTAAGAAAAAGTTTCTCTTTGGCAAATTTGTTTTTTTCTGAGAAAACAACAAAATCCAGAACCGATATTATCAGCTCTGGATTTTTTATTAATCACGGTGTTTCATAGTCGGGAACAACAGGATATCACGGATAGATGGAGCGTCTGTTAATAGCATTACTAGACGATCTATACCTATACCTAATCCACCTGTTGGCGGCAAACCATATTCTAAAGCTTCAAGGAAATCTGCATCCATTCCGTGTGCTTCGTCATTGCCTTGTTCACGTTCTTTCATTTGTGCTTCAAAACGTTCTCTTTGATCAATTGGATCGTTTAACTCTGAGAATGCATTTGCGTGTTCGCGTCCAACGATAAATAATTCGAAACGATCAGTAAAGCGTTCATCTTCTTTGTTTTTCTTAGCTAAAGGAGAGATTTCTACTGGGTGGCCGTATACGAATGTTGGTTGGATTAGTTTTTCTTCTACGTATGTTTCGAAAAATTCGTTGAGAATGTGACCGTATGTCATGTGTTCCGTTACTGGTACATCATGTTTTTTAGCTAGTTCGCGAGCTTCTTCATCAGAAGTTACATTCCAAAAATCTACCCCTACATACTCTTTTACAGCATCAGCCATATGGATACGGCGCCAGTTTGGAGTTAAGTCTACTTTGTATTCGCCGTATGTTATTTCTGTTGTTCCGTTTACTTGTTTACATACAGTGGATACTAAACCTTCTACTAAATCCATAACATCTTCGTAATCTTCGTATGCCGCGTAGGATTCTAGCATTGTAAATTCAGGATTATGGCGTGTAGATGTTCCTTCATTACGGAAAACACGTCCGATTTCGTATACTTTATCCATCCCGCCAACGATTAGGCGTTTTAAGTGTAGTTCTAAAGCAATTCGCAAGTACAGTTCCATATCAAGCGCATTATGGTGTGTTATAAATGGTTTTGCCGCAGCTCCACCAGCAATTGTATGAAGTACTGGAGTTTCTACTTCTAAGAAACCTTGGTTATCCATGTAATCACGAGTGTATTTAAGGATTTTACTACGCATTACAAAACGATTTTGACTTTCTTCGTTTGTGATTAAGTCTAAGTAGCGTTGACGGTAGCGTTGTTCTACGTCTTTTAAGCCATGATATTTATCAGGAAGTGGGCGTAATGATTTAGAAAGCAAAGTGAATTCTGTTGCTTTAACCGAAAGTTCGCCTGTATTAGTACGGAAAATAGTTCCTTTAATACCAATAATATCTCCTAAGTCAGCTAATTTGAAAACTGCGTATGCATCTTCGCCGATAGCGTCTTTACGGATATAGATTTGTAATTGATGGAAACGGTCTTGAATATGTGTGAAGCCTACCTTACCTTTGACACGCTTCGTCATAATACGACCTGCTACAGAAACTTCGATAGCAGCTTCTTCAAGTTCTTCTTTTGATTTATCAGCGAATTTTGTTTCAAGTTCTTCCGGGCTGATGGAACGGATGAATTTTTCGCCAAAAGGATCTATGCCTTCTTCGCGCAATGTGTCCACTTTTTCGCGACGGACGATGAGTTGGTCATTTAGTTCTTCATGATTCTCGTTACTCATATAGGTACACTCCTATTCTATTCATTTCTACAGATGTTTCCATTATACGCTTTTTTGGTCTTGTTTTTCTAGTATAAATTTAAAAATTGCCCCGAAATCTCGAGGCAACAATAATTAGTCTTGTTTCGCTAATGCTTTTTCTTCATATTGGAGAACAAATTCATTTAAAATTGCTTCCATTTCTGATTGTTTTGTCGCTTGGTTAGCAGCCACTTTTGCACGGGTGCTTCCACGAGCTCCTTTTAGATAGTAAGCTGCGTGTTGTCTAAATTCACGAACTGCGATGTTTTCTCCTTTTAACTCGACTAAGCGGTTTAAATGTAGCATGGCAGTTTGCATTTTTTCGCGTGGTTCTGGTTCTGGGAGAAGTTCGCCTGTTTCTAGGAATTTCACTGTGCGATAAATCATCCACGGGTTCCCAAGTGCAGCGCGGCCGATCATTACGCCATCTGCACCTGTATGTTCTAGGATTCGTTTGGCATCTTCTGGTGTTCTTACGTCACCATTGGCCATGAACGGGATTTTTAGTTCGCATTTTACGTCTCTAAGTACGTCCCAGTTCGCGCTTCCTTCATACATTTGCACACGAGTACGTCCGTGCATTGCAACTGCAGCAGCTCCTGCACGTTCAGCGGCAAGTGCGTTTTCGATAGCAAAGACATGTTCTTCGTCCCAGCCGATGCGCATTTTCACTGTTACTGGCTTATCAACAGCATCCACTACAGCAGCTACCATGTCGTACACTTTATTTGGATCAAGTAGCCATTTTGCCCCAGCTTCACATTTGATAATTTTATTTACCGGGCAACCCATATTAATATCAATAATATCGGCTGTTGTGTTTTCAGCTACGAATTTCGCGGCTTCCACAAGCGTTTCTTTCTCGCCACCGAAAATTTGTAGGCTCAGTGGTTTTTCTTTTTCATCAATATATAGCATATCAAGTGTTTTAGCATTACGGTAGGCGATTCCTTTGTCGCTAATCATTTCACAGCAAACGAGGCCTGCTCCGAATTCTTTGACTGTTAGGCGGAATGCGGAATTGGATATACCGGCCATTGGCGCCACAACTACTTGGTTCTTAATTTCTACGTTACCTATTTTAAACATTAATGGTAAACCCCTTCCTCTTAAATTGCGCTAGTGATATGTTATCATAATTATGTTTTTCTGCAAGTGCCAATTTTACCAGTTGACTTGATTTTTTATTTTTCGAACGCCTTGTTTTTCTAAAATGGCTGGATTCTCTAAAAGAGTGCTTTTTTCTGGTGAAATTTCTATTAGCGGAATCATGACAAAGGCGCGTTCTTTCATATAAGGATGTGGGATTTTCAGCTTTTCTGTGTCGATTTTAACATCATCATATAGTAGAACATCAATATCGATGAGGCGCGGGCCCCATTTAAACAATCGAACTCGCCCCAATTCAAGTTCGAGCGCCAGGCAAAAATCTAGTAAATCAACCGGTGTAAAATTGGTTTCGACTTCTGCTGCGATATTTAAAAATGCGGCTTGGTCCTCATAACCCACTGCATCCGTCTCATAAACACTCGACACCTTGGTGATTTTAATTTGTTCTGAAGCAGCTAATCCTTGTATAGCATCATTTAAATTATCTAGACGTTCACCAATATTTGTGCCAATCGATAGAAACGCTTTAGCCATTCAAATCACTTCTCTTACGCTCGATTTCAACAGCAACGGAATCATAATGCCCCGGAATTGGTGGATTGGGTTTAATAAGCTTTACAGTTACTTCTTCTAAAAGTGGATAACCAACTAAAACCTCGCTGGCGATTTTTTCTGCAAGAGCTTCAATTAGCTTAAATGGCGTTCCTTCTACGATTTCTTTTACTGTTTCATATACTTCTGCATAACTGACTGTATCATCAACGCTATCTGACATTCCTGCTTTTTTGGTAGAAAGTCCAAGAATTAGCGACACTCTGAACGTTTGTCCTAATTTTGTTTCTTCTGCTAAAACTCCGTGGTATCCGTAAAACACTAACTCATTTAAATAAATTTTATCCAATTAAAGCACCTCTTTATAAGTTTGTAATATCTAATTTGCCGGTAATTGCATCTGTCATCCGAACCATGCGCGCAATTGGAAGCACATCATGCACGCGAGTAATCGTACAACCTTTTGCAAATCCGTAAACTGTCGTTGCGCCGGTTCCTTCCATTCTATCTTCCGGAGTAGTTCCAAGGACAAGACCGATAGTTGATTTTCGGCTCGTTCCGAGTAAAACTTCATAGCCAAGCGCAACAATTTCATCGATGCGTCTTAGCACTTCTAAATTCTGAGCTGGCGTTTTTACGAAGCCAAAACCGGGATCAAGAATAATATGTTTGTCTGGTACTAATGCCGCTTTAGCAATCGCAACACTTTCTAATAAGTCCTTTTTTACATCTTCTAGAAAATTGTCGTATTCGGCGTTTTCGCGATTATGCATTAAACAGATTGGCACACCATATTTTGCAGCAACTTCCGCGATTTTCGGTTCTTTTTTCGCACCCCATTGATCATTTATCATATCAGCTCCTGCTAAAATAGCTTGTTCTGCTACTTCGGCACGCCAAGAATCAACAGAAATCCATATATCAGGGAGTTTCTCTCTAACCACTTTGATGACTGGGATAATTCGCGCGAGTTCTTCTTCGGGGGTTACTTCCGAAAAACCTGGGCGCGTGGAAATTCCGCCAACATCAATAATTGCAGCGCCGTCTTCCGCCATTTGCAACGCTCGAGCCAACGCTTCTTCCACTTGCATATATTTTCCACCATCCGAAAAAGAGTCTGGTGTAACATTCAATATCCCCATGACCATACCTAGGTGATCCCTTTTCCACTTCTTCAAGCATAAACACCTCTTTCCGAGATTTATTATAGCAGAATTCAGTGATTTTAGCGCACAAAAAAACCGATGCGGAAAAGGGAGTAAACCGCATCGGTCAAAAAGGGAGTTTGGGATCTTCATTCTAAAAGGGGGGGGAGAAGAATGAAAATGTTTTGCTTGTTGTTAGCTTATGACTATATATTAACCAAAATTTTGGTGGATATACTGTGATTTTTGTTAAAGTTTCATGAGATTTCCCGGTTTTTCTTTTCATTTTTTGTATTAAAAAAACCAGTGTGGAAAAAGGGAGTAAACCACACTGGTCAAAAAGGGAGTTTGGGATTTTCATTCTAAAAGGGGAAAGAATGAAAATGTTTTGCTTGTTGTTAGCTTATAACTATATATTAACCAAATATTTGGTGGATATACTGTGATTTTTGTTAGAGTTTCATGAGATTTCTTGGTTTTTATTTTCATTTTTTTGTATTAAAAAACCAGTGTGGAAAAAGGGAGTAAACCACACTGGTCAAAAAGGGAGTTTAGGTTTTTCATTCTAAAAGGGGAAAGAACGAAATGTTTTGCTTGTTGTTAGCTTATGACTATATATTAACCAAGTTTTCGGTGTATATACTGTGATTTTTGTTAAAGTTTCATGAGGTTTTCCGGTTTTTATTTTCATTTTTTCGCATGAAAAAACCAGTGTGGAAAAAGGGAGTAAACCACACTGGTCAAAAAGGGAGTTTGGGATTTTCATTCTAAAAAGGGGAAAGAATGAAAATGTTTTGCTTGTTGTTAGCTTATGACTATATATTAACCAAGAAAAGAAAATTTCTGCTGTGCATTTGATTAGAAAATAGTAAGAAATGTATTTATTTTTTTTCATAAAAAAAGAACCTAGCAGAACTAGGCTCTTCGATTATTAGTCTTCAAAATTATAAAGTGGTGTGCTCAAGTAGCGTTCGCCGTTACTCGCAACGATAGCTAGTACTTTTTTGCCAGCGCCAAGTTCTTTTGCAAGGTCAAGGGCTGCTTTAATAGTCGCTCCGGAAGAAATACCTACTAAGATACCTTCTTTTTTCGCTACTTCGCGTGCTGTTTCTAGGGCATCTTCACTTGATACTTTTAGAATGCCGTCATACACTTTTGTATCTAATGTATCTGGCACGAAGCCAGCGCCGATACCTTGGATTTTATGTGGAGACGGGGATCCGCCGCTAAGTACTGGGGATTCTTCTGGTTCAAGCGCATAGATTTTTACATCAGGGTAGTTCTTTTTAAGTACGTGTCCTACGCCAGTTACAGTTCCGCCAGTCCCTACTCCTGCGATGAAAGCATCTAAGCCATCTTTCCCAAAAGCTTCAACGATTTCCGGACCAGTTGTTTCTTCGTGAACTGCTGGGTTTGCTGGGTTGTGGAATTGTTGTGGGACGAAATAGTTGTTTTCTTTAGCTAGTTCTTCTGCTTTTGCAATTGCGCCTTTCATGCCATCTGGTCCTGGTGTTAACACTAATTTTGCACCGTAAGCTTGAAGTAATTTGCGACGTTCTAAGCTCATTGTTTCCGGCATTACGAAGATTGCTTGGTAACCTTTTGCAGCTGCTACCATCGCTAGGCCGATTCCTGTGTTCCCGCTTGTTGGCTCAATAATTGTATCGCCTGGTTTTAATGCACCTGATTTTTCAGCGTTTTCGATCATCGCGTTAGCAATACGGTCTTTTACACTACCACCCGGATTTTGGAATTCTAATTTTACGTATACGTCTGCGCTACCTGCTTCTGGTAAACGGTTAAGTTTCACAATTGGTGTCTTTCCAATTAAATCAGTGATTGAATTTGCAATTGTCATTATTAAAGCACTCCTATCTATTTTAGGTCTTTCATCTAGTTTAATTAATTCCGACCTGTTTTGTCAAGTTTAATCTCTTTTAAAAAGGAGCGCCCAGTTAGGCACCCCTTTTTTATTATTTTGCTTCTTCGTAAAGTTCTTCTAATTCTTTTTCTGAGAAATCATATGTGTTTCGGCAAAAATGGCATTCTGCTTCTGCGCCGTGATCTTCTTCTATCATGGAGCGGATTTCTTCTTTGCCAAGGGAGATTATCGCGCTACCGAAACGTTCTTTGGAGCAGTTACATTCAAATGATACAGGGATTTTTTCTAAAATTTGTAGTTTTTCTTCGCCACCTGCTAGTTTAGCTAGAATGGATTCCGGTGTTTCTCCTGCTTCAATCATTCTTGAAACTGTTGGCAAGGCTGTAAGGTTTTTTTCGATTTCGTCAATGACTTCATCCGTTGCGCCGGGAAGTAGTTGCAGCATGAAACCGCCTGCCGCTTCAATTGTATCGTCTGGATTAACAAGCACTCCAACGCCTACTGATGAATTGATTTGTTCGGATGTTGCTAGGTAATATGTGAAGTCTTCGCCGATTTCGCCGGAAACGATTGGTGTTTGGCCTGTGAAATTTTCGCCAAAGCCTAGATCTTTTACGACTGAAAGCATACCGGATGTGCCAACGCCACGGCGAACGTCTAGTTTTCCAGCCTCATTTAATTCACTGAAATGGACGTGTGGATTTGTTACATAGCCTCTGATTTGGCCTTGCGCGTTACTGTCTGCTACGATTGAGCCAATTGGGCCGTCGCCTTCGATTTTTACAGTGATTTTTTGGTCTTCTTTTTGCATTGCGCCAAGGAAGAGTGTTCCTGTCATCGTTCTACCAAGTGCGGCAGATGAGACGGACCATGTATCATGTCTTTTTTGTGCTTCTTTGATTGTTTCGGTTGTTACTGCTGCATATACACGCGCCATGCCATCGTAGGCTAACGCTTTAACTAAATAATCGTTCATTATATAAAACTCCTTTTATTTTTCTGTAATTGGTTTATTTCTTCTATATAGAAGTTCTAGCCCTTTCAATGTTAAAAATGGGTCTAAAATGTCTACTGCGGAAGATTTTTCTGTTATCATCCGAGCCAGCCCTCCTGTTGCAACTACTACAGGACTTGTATTGGCTTGTTTTTTCATTTCTGCGATAATTCCTTCGCATTGTCCGACAAAGCCATAAAAGATTCCGGCTTGCATAGATGCCACGGTGGATTTTCCGATGATTTGACTTGATTCAGCAATATCTACACGTGGGAGTTTGGCGGCACGGTTGTATAAGGCTTCGGTTGAAATCATAATACCTGGGGCAATTGCGCCTCCTTGGTATACTCCAGACTCATCAATATAGCAAAATGTGGTTGCTGTGCCAAAATCAACTACGATAACTGGCGTACCATACTCTTCTGATGCAGCTACGGCATTTACGATTCGGTCTGTTCCAATTTCGCGCGGATTATCGACTTTTAGATTGATGCCGGTTTTTATTCCTGGACCAACGATTAATGGTCGGATATTAAAATAGCGGACACACATGGTTTCCATTGCGTGCATGATTGGTGGAACAACGGACGAAATAATAATCCCTTGAATATCAGAAGGAGTTAAATTCGCATATGAAAAAAAGTTCAAGACTGTCATTCCTAATTCATCGGATGTGCGGTGACGATCTGTTGTCATCCGCCAATGTTTTAGCAGTTTTTGTTGTTTGTAAACTCCGACAGTACAGTTAGTATTCCCAACGTCAATTACAAGTATCATAAGTTTAAATACCGTCCTTTAGAAGATTTTTCTAACGTATCATAACATGTTTTACTTAAAAATCCGAATAATATAGCTTCAAAAAAGAGACTGGGAAAGCCCAGCCTCTTTGATTTTATTCGTCTTTTTTATCGTTTGGCGTTTGCTCAATGTCTGGAGCATCTTCCGAAGTTACTTCTTTTGGTTGTTCTTGTGTTTCTTCGACTTTTTCTTCTTTCAAGTCTTGTTTTTCTTCTTCAAAAGATTTACCTACTTCTTCGTCTTTTTCGGAAGGATATTCAGCTTCTACGTCAATCGTATCGATATCTGGAGGCATTACACCATCATCAAATAGGGAACGGATTTGGCGAGCGTCTAATGTTTCTACTTTTAGTAATGTTTCCGCGATAAGTTTATGTTGTTCTTGGTGTTCTGTGATGATTGTTTTAGCGCGGTCATAACAGTAGCGGATTAAGCTTTGAACTTCTGTATCGATTTCGTAAGCGATTTTATCGGAATATCCTTTGTCGCTACCAAAATCGCGGCCCATGAATACTTGGCCATTGCCAGAAGTGAATTGAAGCGGTCCAATCTTATCGCTCATACCCCATTCAGTTACCATGCGGCGAGCAAGTTCAGTTGCACGTTCAAAGTCATTACTTGCACCAGTTGTTACTTCACCAAAAGTGACTTCTTCGGCTACGCGTCCACCAAGTAAACCAGTGATACGGTCCATTAACTCGGCTTTCGTCATTAGGAAGCGATCTTCTTTCGGTAACATTACGGCATAACCACCAGCTTGTCCACGAGGGACGATGGTAACTTTATGCACGACTTCCGCTTCATCAAGTACCATTCCGACGATAACGTGACCACCTTCATGATAAGCGACTGTGCGGCGTTCTTTTTCAGAGATAACTCGATTTTTCTTAGCTGGACCAGCAATTACGCGGTCACTAGCTTCATCGAGGTCACTCATGTCTATTTCTTTCTTATCGGAACGAGCGGCAACAAGTGCTGCTTCATTCAGTAAGTTTTCTAAATCGGCACCAGAGAATCCCGGTGTACGTTGTGCGATTGCTTTTAAATCAACACTTTTAGCAAGTGGTTTGTTACGAGCATGAACGCGAAGTACTGCTTCACGGCCTTTAACGTCTGGACGATCAACCATAATTTGACGGTCAAAACGGCCTGGACGAAGAAGTGCTGGGTCAAGTACGTCTGCACGGTTAGTTGCTGCAATAATGATGATGCCTTCATTGCCGCCGAAACCATCCATTTCAACTAGTAATTGGTTTAGGGTTTGTTCACGTTCATCGTGACCGCCGCCCATTCCAGCTCCACGTTGACGACCAACTGCATCAATTTCATCAATGAAAATGATACATGGTGCGTTTTTCTTCGCATTTTCGAATAAATCACGGACACGGCTTGCACCGACACCGACAAACATTTCTACAAAATCTGAACCTGAGATAGAGAAGAATGGCACGCCTGCTTCACCGGCAACTGCACGAGCTAGCAAGGTTTTACCAGTACCCGGAGGCCCTACTAAAAGGACACCTTTAGGAATACGAGCGCCAAGTTCCGCAAATTTGCGCGGATCTTTTAGGAATTCTACTACTTCAACAAGTTCTTGTTTTTCCTCGTCCGCTCCGGCTACATCTGTGAAGCGAACTTTCTTCTTATCGTCGTTGTAAAGTTTAGCTTTACTTTTACCAAAGCTCATTACTTTACCACCGCCGCCACCTTGAGACTGGCTCATTAGGAAGAAGAAGAGGATGAAGATAATTATAAACGGTACAATAGAAGTTAGGAATGTAACCCAACCACTGTTTTGTTTAGCAGGTACTATATTCGTTTTCACGTCTTCACTTTTGAGTGTTTTTTGCAAATCATCAAGTGAAGTATCGCTATTCAAAGCGTATGTTGTGAAAGCAGTGCTACTTGTTTTACTTTGGCCAAGACCGGTTTTTTTATCATCGGAACTTTTATCGCTTGATTTAAATTCCCCATTGATTGTATAAACACTACGGTCTGGTTGTATTTCTACGGATTTAACTTTACCATCTTCTAATTTACTCACAAATTCTGAATAGCTAATATCTTTGGCTGCCTCTTTGTTTGAGTTAAACGAAGAAACGATCCCGATAATAACAAGGAATATTATGACATAAAATATCGCATTTCTAAAAAACCTGTTCATTCCTTACCTCCTCCCACGCAAGAGCTTGGATTCTTACTTTCTCTGGACTTTTATCCCTTTAAAAGTTGTTTTTGACTAATAGCAGATTTAGAAACAATGTTTTCTTCCCCTGATTATTAAAAACATATCCGTTTCGCTTTTCTCTTACGAAGTTATTCTATTATTAATATAGATTTTTTAATATTTATTGATACTATTTTCACCTTCGAAAACTAAGACTAATGATAGCATACCGAATCTCGATTGCCCACTATTTTGCATGTTTGGTATGAATTTTTTGTTTTCGTTTTCTGAAAAGCTATCTACTACATTTTAACAAAATATAGTTCTGTTTGTTAATTAATTTCACTCGCTGTAAATTTCTGGTTTTAAAATGCCGATATATGGAAGATTGCGGTAACGTTCCGCGTAATCTAAACCGTATCCGACAACAAATTCATTTGGTACGACAAAGCCTACATAATCCGCTTCAATATCTACGTTACGTCCGGCTGGTTTATCAAGCAAAGTAACCAACTTAACTGATTTTGCTTTGCGGTATTTGATTAGGTCTACTAGATAACTAAGTGTACGACCGCTATCAATGATATCTTCAATTACAAGCACATCGCGACCCTCTACTGACGCATTAAGATCTTTGATGATTTTCACTTCACCTGATGATACTGTACCATTTCCGTAACTGGATACGTCCATGAAGTCCATTTCTAAGTATGTGTCTACTCTTTTAAGTAAATCAGTCATAAAAGGAGTTGCACCTTTTAACACCCCAACTACTAATGGGTTACGTCCTTCATATTCTGTTGTCAACTCACGACCGAGTTCACGAATTTTCTCTTGTAATTCGTCCTCCGATATCAGTACTTTCTGAATATCATTATGCATGCTCTCGTTTCCTCCTATATTTCGAGTGTACCTAATAATGTATTGCTTTTTGCTACGACTAAATTCTCGGTCATAGGCAGACTTTTTCACGCCGGGAACCCAAAGGATTTTTCCAGTGTAGTCTGTTATCACGGGTAAATTGTCGCGTTCTTGCCTTGGTATCTTGGCATCGATGAAAATATCTTTGAGTTTCTTGCTGCCTGCTTGTCCTTTCATCGTCATTCTATCACCGTTCACACGGTTTCGAACAATTAAAGGAAGTGTAATGTCACAAGCATCCAGTAGCATTCCATTTAGCCCATTTGTTTGAACAACGGAACTTTTTAACTTTAAACGGATACTTGTTTTACTATCTAGTTCAATGCGATCATTCAGTTCTAATTGATGATAAAACTCAGAAGGAGCATCTCTTTCTCCAAATTGAAAATGGAGTTTGTTGTAAGCTCTGTTTGCAGTGAGTTTGTTTGGTAAATCAATCGAGCTAGATGGATTGTCGCTTTGAATCATTTGGATAATCTGATATATGTGATTTACCGTAATAAAACGGGCATCTTCATTGTACAGATAACTCAATAGTAAATGAATTGCGCGGCGTTGTAAAGGATTCGCTTCATTTTTAAAGCTACTAAGTAAAAGTGTTGTCTGTTTGCCGTTTTTGATGAGGTTTTTCTTCAATAAATCACTCGCAAGTTCCTCCAAATATCGGAAGTCTTCGCTTGTTTCTTCTGAAAATCTTTCAAAGTGAGCGTAGACCGCTGGGTTTTCTTGCTGCAAAAACGGTAAAAGTTGCGCACGGTAGCGGTTTCTTGTGTATTCTTGGCTCGTGTTTGACTCATCTATTTCGTATGCTAATTCGTGTTTATTCGCATATTCGATAATTTCTGCTTTTGTAATTGGCAAAAATGGCCGGATTGCATGTCCACCTTTCACCTCGCGTTTCGGCTGTATGCCTGACCAACCGATGCTAGAACTTCCGCGAACGAGCCGCATTAGAATTGTTTCGATTTGATCATCCGCGTGGTGTGCGAGGACTAGTTTGTTAAGGCTATTTTCCGTCATTATTTTTTCAAAGAAATCGTATCTGACAATGCGAGCTGTTTCTTCAATCCCTTTTTGCAAAGTTTGGGATTTTTGTTTTACGTCTACTTCTTCCATGTAAAATGGGATATCGTGTTGGTCGCAAAAAGTTTCGACGAGGTGTTGTTCTTTGGCTGCGTTTTCTCGCAAATGATGATTTAGATGCGCGACGGAGATTGCTTCTTTTGGAACGATACCGCTTGTCCACAAAAAATGTAATAACGCCAAAGAATCCGGACCGCCAGAAACTGCTACAAGCAATTTATCGTCGGATCGGATTAAGTCATGTTTCTCGATATACTTATGTACTCGTTTTTTGGTGTCATCCATTCAAGAAAACCTTCCTTCGAAATTCGGCTCTCACATTTTTTATTAAAAAGTGCACCGTATTTAATGATCCAATACGGTGCATCTACATTACAATTAATTTTAGCGTATTAGCCGCGTTTTGCTCCTCGGCCGCCACGTTTAGATTCTGTTTGACGTTTGATAGTAGTTAGTCTTTCATCACTATCTTTCAAGAATTTAGACATTATATCTTCAAAGCTCTCGGCTGGTTTCACATAGTTCCCAGCAGGTTTTTTGCTGTATTTTGGCTTACGATCGTAACTTTTTTCTGGGCGGTCCGGACGGTCTACTGCTTTACGAATGGACAGACCAATCTTACCATCATCACCAATATTCATTACTTTGACAGTAACTTCATCCCCTACAGTTAAGATGTCATTAATGTCCTTAACATAGTTATCTGCTACCTCACTAATATGAACTAAGCCTGTTTTGCCACCTTCTAGCTCCACAAATGCTCCAAAATTAGTAATCCCAGTAACTTTACCTTGTAACTTGTTGCCTACTTCGATCGACATAAAAAAATGCGTCCTCCTTAAAATATCACTCTATTGCTTAATTATAGCTATAATAAAAAGAGTGTCAAACAGTCAAACTCATAAACTCCAAAAATACTCAACTCTATTTTCCCTTTGATTCTACCATGGAGAATGACGCTCGGCTCTGACTTACTCTTTTTGTTTCGAATTCTCTTCTGGAATATTAAAAATAATTTCTCCGTCTTTGGATAGATAATATTCGCTTCTCGCTAGTTTAGCTATGTACTCATCGTTATGAAGTTTCTTGATTTGATCGTTTAGCGACTCTTCTTCATCCTTCATTGCAACCATTTTTTTATCCACTTGCACTTGCTTTGCTTTTTTCTCTTTGAGTGTTAAAACTTGTTTGGTGTACGTAATGGTGAGTAGTCCACCCACTACAGCAAAGATAACAGCCATCAGAGCAAGTCTACGGAACAGGGCAACGCGGCGACGATTACGAGTTTTTTTCATTGTTGCGGTATCTTTTATGTAGCGATTTTCTATTCTCGCCACTTTTGATTCGGCTTTTTTCATATATCGTCCCTCCCATATTCTTATTTGCTTAATGTCTATGATTTTCGGTAGAGAAAAAAACGTTTCTTGCTTAAAATGATATCAATAAATCAGGCATTTGTCTATTGGAATCCGCTAATTTTGTGATATTTTTCTTGACTTTTTGACAAAAAATTGTTTATGTCCTGTCTTACCTAATAAAAAATCGTTTGAAATCGGCTAAATGATGCCATTTCAAACGATTTTCTTTATCTACTTTCGTCTGTGCGTTCTTCTTTAATAATCGTGTACATTTCTGTTGCTTGTTCTTTTTTTGCATTTTCTTCAAGTCGTTCAATTTTCGCTGTAACGATTTTTGGACCGAAACGAATAACTAATTCATCTCCAGATTTTACGTTTGTTCCTGGTTTCGCGGTGACGCCATTTACCGCAATACGGCCTTTTTCCGCTACTTCTTTTGCTACTGTACGTCTTTTAATTAAACGAGATACTTTTAAATATTTATCTAATCGCATGGTTGTTGCCATTTTATCCACCTACTTTATATTAATTATTTCCGCGCAACCAGCTTGCTAAGTGCGAGCAATTTGGAGCCGAACGGAAGAAAAACAAAATCTTTTGGACCGAGTAATTTATATCTTAGAGCAAAAATAAGGAAAATCCCGCCGCCGATTACGGCACTTACTATCGCTTGGAACGCACTGCCGAGCCTTGTTTCTAGTGGCGCTAACCATTCGAATAAGCACGGGAATATCGCCATTAGAGCGAGCGCGGCTAGTAGTCGGAGTAGCATTGTTTTTTCAACGAATGGTACTCGGATTGTTTGTTTTAATGAGGCGTAACAAATAATCAGGATGACCAGTAAGCCGATGCACGTCGAAATCGATGCGCCCATTGTCGCGAGCCTTGGAATGAGAAGGCTTCCTGTTATCCATTTTACAATAAGTCCTATTCCAACGCCAACTGCGGGTACGACGATTTTTCCGAAGCCTTGCAAAATGCTGCTTAACATGATGATAAGCGAGCTCAGGAAAACAGCGGGCATGAATAATTGCAAGACGAGCGTACCGTCTGGGGTTTGGAATAGCATTTGATTTAGCGGGCGCATGATGACGATGAGGCCAACTGTTTCTGCACCTGCTAAAATGAGCGTGATTTTAATTGCTAATAATATGGAGCGTTTGAGTTCTTTTTGCTGTCCTCGCACTCTTGCGGCTGTAATCATTGGAACAAGCGCGAGGGCGAGTCCGGTTGAGATTACAAGTCCTAATTGCAAGATTGGCTGGCCGCGGTCGTATATCCCTTTGAGTGACTTGGCGATGAAATCTGGAATTCCGGAGTCGCTCATCAAACGGTACACTTGGAAGGAATCGACTAATTGAAATAAAATCAACATCGAGCTAACTACACAAATCGCCACACTTTGGCGTAAAAACGCGCGACCGATGCCAATTTTTTCTTCTTTATCGGCAAATACAGCTGGTTGGATTCCTTCGCCAAGCGCTACTTTTTTATTGTAAAAGTGACGTAGAATGAAGATTCCGGACACACCACCAAAAAAGGCGCCGCTCATCGCCATCGAGCCAGCATCATATAAATCGAATCCGAAATGAAGCGCTAGTCCGGCCCCGATTAGAATTATTGCTACTCGAATGATTTGTTCGACGGTTTGCGAAATCGCGGTCGGTATCATATCGCCTTCTCCTTGGAAAAAGCCACGCATAAACGCGAGTTGCGGCATAAGTAGGAAAACGAAACTAATGACGCGAATTAATTCTGACAAGGCTGGGTCGCCCATCATCATCGCAATTACATTGGCAAACAGGAATAAAAAGGCGAATATCGCAACACTTACAAGTCGGAGCATCCGCGAAACTGCGCGCATAATAATTTGTTGCCGTCTGAAATCGCCTTCTGCTTCTGCTAACATTTTAGAAATGACAACTGGAAAACCGCCGAGCGCGAGCGTCATCGCAATCCCGTAAATCGGGTATACTTGTTGAAAAATATAGAAGCCAACATCGCCCACCATATTTTGAAAGGGTACGCGGTAGACTGCGCTAAGTATTTTAGAGATAAGCGAGGCAGCGGTTAGCCAAGCTGCTCCTTTCATTAGTCGCTTCATGGAACGTTCAGACATCCCGCCACCTCCTTTCTTCTTAATTACTTATCAATTTTCGGTAGATACTTTTTCTTTCATAGCACCACGAAGTTTTTCAGCCAAACTTTTGACTTGGTATAACCATTCTTTTAAAGGTTTATTTTGGACGTTGATGGTGATTTTAAGTTGTGTGCCTTCCATACCAACACCTACTGTTCTGCCAAATTCACCAATGATTTGCATAACGACATCACCGCGAATACCCGCCGTTCCACTTTCTGAAAACAGCATTGTAATTTTATTTTGTTCTTGTTTCACTGATTCGATGCCTACTTCTAGCGCGTGGACTTTAAGTTCAGTCATCGTAAATAGGTATTCTACTTCTTCTGGATATTCTCCAAAACGGTCAATCATATCGCCTTGTAAATCTTCTAGCTCGCTTAATACCTCGATGTTGCGGAAACGTTTGTACATCTCGATTTTTTGGCGACCATCAGTAATATAATATTCCGGAATATACGCATCGGCTTGAATATCGATTTCGACTGGGACGATTTGTTTTTGTTCTTCTTTTGGTTTTTTCGCTTCGATTGCTTCTTTAAGCATTTGCGAATAAAGGTCGAACCCAACGGAATCAATAAAGCCATGTTGTTGAGCTCCGAGGATATTTCCGGCGCCACGAATGGACAAATCGCGCATTGCGATTTTGAAACCAGAACCTAATTCGGTAAATTCTTTAATGGCTGATAAGCGTTTCTCAGCTTCCTCACGCAAAATTTTATCTTTTTGATACATGAAGTAAGCATAAGCAATTCTGTTCCAACGCCCTACCCGTCCGCGCAACTGATAGAGTTGGGAGAGACCCATTCGGTCAGCATCTTGAACGAACAGCGTGTTAACGTTTGGAATGTCTACGCCAGTTTCAATGATTGTTGTTGTTACGAGTACATCGAATTCCCCTTCAAGGAAACTTAAAATGACGGATTCTAATTCTGATTCGCCCATTTGTCCGTGCGCAGTTGCGACGCGAGCATCAGGTACCATCGCCGAAATTTCATCCGCTTTTTGGGTAATGGATTCGACACGGTTGTATAGATAATAGACTTGTCCATCACGCGCCAGTTCCCGTTCAATTGCTTCGCGCACTAAAACGTTATTTTGTTCCGCGACATATGTTTGCACTGGGAAACGGTTGGCTGGCGGGGTTTCGATAACAGATAGGTCACGAACGCCAAGCATGGACATGTGTAGCGTTCTTGGAATCGGTGTTGCAGTAAGTGTTAATACATCTATTTTGGAACGCATTTGTTTGATTTTTTCTTTATGCGTTACGCCGAATCGTTGTTCTTCATCGACAATAAGCAAACCTAAGTCTTGATACTCGATATCTTTTGATAATAAGCGGTGTGTGCCGACAACTACATCGACTGTACCATTTTTCATACCCTTTAATGTTTCTGTTTGTTGTTTTTTCGTGCGGAAACGGCTTAAAAGACCAATTTCGATTGGGAAACCTTGGAAACGTTCTTTCATTGTTTCAAAGTGTTGTTGCGCTAAAATAGTTGTCGGTACTAAAAAGGCGACTTGTTTGCCATCCATAATGGCTTTAAATGCAGCTCTTAGGGCCACTTCGGTTTTTCCGTAACCAACATCTCCGACTAAAAGACGATCCATCGGGCGCGGTCGTTCCATGTCTTTTTTGATTTCTGAAATTGAGCGCAATTGATCTTCGGTTTCTTGATACGGGAAAGCATCTTCAAACTCGCGTTGCATTTCGTCATCCGCGCTAAACGCATAACCTTTTTCAGCTTCGCGTTCGGCGTAAAGTTTGATTAAGTCGTCCGCAATATCTTGGACAGAAGCTTGTACTTTCTTTTTAACACGTTTCCATTCTGCTCCACCGAGTTTGTTTAGTCTTGGCGATTTCCCTTCTGCCCCAACGTATTTTTGAACTAAATCAAGTTGGTCAACAGGGATGAAAAGTTTATCTTCACCTTGGTAAACAAGTAGCAAGTAGTCTTTATGCACGCCGTTAATGTCTAGTGTTTCCATCCCGACATAGCGAGCGATACCGTGATTGACATGAACTACGTAGTCGCCAACTTTTAACTCAGAATAACTTTGGATTCGTTCTGCATTGGAAAGCTTTTGGCGTTTTTTCACCTTTTTGATTTTTTTATTAAAGAGTTCGGTTTCGCTAATAATCGCTACTTTGGCAAGCGGCAATTCAAAACCGTTCTGGAATGTTCCGATGACAAATTGAACCATTCCGTATTTTGGTACATCCGATTCTTCTTTTAAAATAGTGCTTTCCATATCGTAATCGGCCAATGTTTGCTGCATTTTTTCCGCGCGTTCTAAATTCGGCGCCAAGATAACTACTGCATAATTATTTTTATGCCAGCTTTCTAGCTCCGTTTTTAAAACATTCATTTGACCGTGGAATTGCTGCATTTGTTTATAAACGATGTTGGTCGTTTTCGATGCGCGCATACTCGCCATTTGTTTTTGGAAAAGAGATAAGTATATTTTCGGGGATTGATTTCCCTCTAATAATTTTTTGAAAGAATGGCTTACTTGCACGTCGCGAACTGTTTCCATACGACTTAACGTTTCCGTCTGCCACTCCGCTTCTTCCCGCTCTAAGCTTTCTTCCGTTTCCAAAATGCGCGCAAATTCATCAAGCAAAATGGCCGTATTTTTCGGTAAATAGTCGAAAAGTGAGGCTGGATCAGGATAAGCCAGACCGATATATTTAAAGAACATGTCTGGTTTCACGCCAGAACGTAACATTTCCAACTCTTCTTCTAAATTTTCAACGAGTGCTTGTTTATCCGCATCTTCTTTTAGTTCATTTAAAGTGAGCGTCATTTTCTTTTCCAAACGTTGAACGATGTCAGGATAATAACTTTGATCCAAAATGATTTCTGTTGCCGGAAGTAAACGGAATTCTTCCACACGTGTTGTCGAGCGCTGCGTTTCCACATCAAAGAAGCGAAGCGAGTCTACTTCGGTATCAAAAAGTTCTATTCTGATTGGAAATTCTTCTGTAATCGGGTAAATATCAATAATCCCGCCGCGAACGCTGAATTCTCCTGGGGTATTTACCATTCCGCTCATCGTGTAACCCATCGTCACCAATTTTTGGCGTAAAACATCTGGGTCAATTTCTTCTCCTTCCACAATGGAGATATTGAAATCTTTCCAAAGCGAAACTGGCGGAAGCATTTTTCTAAGTCCAGCAACTGGAACAATGACGATTCCCGGTTTTCCGGATAGCAAGAAATCAAGCGCTTCAACACGTTGACCACGAAGCTCCGGGCTAGAAATACTTAGCTCAGAAGAAATTAATTCATCTGCCGGGTATAAAAATAGGCGATCAACGTCCATTAATGAAAGTAAATCATCATATAATTTTTGCGCATGATATAAATTGTGCGTGACAAATACAACCGGTCGCTTTGACGCTCCTTCTACCACGCTTGCAAATAACGCACGCGAAGAACCTGTGAGCCCCGTGACAAGTTGTGCTTTTTCTTTTTCATCAAGCGCTTTTAAGACCGCTCGAATATCTTTTTGTTCATATATTAATTGTTGTAATCCTTTCAAGGGAAAACAGCTCCTTTTTTGTCAGAAAATTCATTCTACGGGGCGCGAGAGTAAATCACGCACCCGAAGAAAGACCGAAACACGTGACAAAAAGATTGCCACGCCTCGTCATTATCTATTTTTGATTGTATTTATTCATTACTTCTATAAATGGCGTTTGCGCAAAGTCTTCGATGGCATCCGCACTTTTTTGGATTGCTGCGATAATATCAGGTTGTTCGGCTTTAGGAAAATCTCCTAACACGTAGTTAATGACTTCGCCTTTTATAGGGCGACTCACACCAACACGAATGCGGTTAAACTCTTGTGTTTTAACATGCTGGATAATTGATTTCATCCCATTATGTCCACCGGCACTACCTTTTTGGCGTAATCTGATTTTCCCAACTGGTAAATCAAGATCATCATACACAATTACAACGTCTTCAATCGGTATGTTGTAATAGTCCATCAGCGGACGAATACATTCCCCAGAAGCATTCATAAAAGTGAGCGGTTTAACTAAAATCATTTTTTCGCCGCCGACATTAATTTCACTTGTCATACCATTAAATTTGGATTTTTTCCAAGGTGTTTGATGGCGGAAACTTAGCTCATCAACTACCATAAAACCGACATTATGCCGGGTACGTTCGTATTTTTTGCCCGGATTTCCGAGTCCTGCGATTAATTTCATAAAAGCTTCTCCTTACATGAACGAAACCACTTCACGAATGAACTGGTTTTTGTTTCGATGTTTTTTTGATTATAACATGGATTGCACTTGGTTGAAAGTTTTCCAACTATGCTTGGTGTTCAGCAATTTTATTTTCGATAATTTGCCATGCTGTTTCATTTTCATCTTGAAAATCTGCTGTTTTCCACTTTTCAGGCGTTTTTCCGATGTATTTTTCAAAACCGAATTTCTGGTATAAATAGATTGCTTGGTAGCTTCCGGTTTGCGTGGTTAAATAGACAAAATCATTTTTATTTATGCCGAGGATTTTGGATAATAAAGCTTTTGCAATGCCTTTTCCGCCGTGTGAATCAAGTACAGCAACCCAATGAATCCGGCTCGCCATTTCGCCAAATGTATCCCCATCCCAGATCATTGCTGTTCCGATAAGCTCACCGTTTGGCGCTTGCACAAAGACACAACGCTTGGCCAATTTCTCTTTTTCATTTCCAAATTCCGTTTCAAAACGAGCGCGAATACTTTCCATAGAGGGAACTTGACCGGTTTCCAGTTGCAATCTACACCAATCTTCTTCCAATCCTTCTTGATAGAAACAAAAAGAATATCCCGCCGGCAAATGAAACGCTGGATAATTTGTCGCGTCGTGATTTACCATCGCAACAGAAATATGTGGTACCGATTTATCAAGCATATAAACGCCTCCTTCTCGAAACTATTATACCAAAAAAAATGGAAGATATCGCAAATAAATGCGTATCTTCCATCCTTATTTATTAGAAATTATTCAACAGGCTCTTCATCTTTACCATGTACAGCTTCTGGTTCTGGCGCTTCCGTAGTCGTTGGTTCTTCTTCAGCACGTGGAGCAGAAACGGTAACAACTGTTTCTTCTTCCTCTGCTTGCACGACATAGTCTTTGTTTTCCGGAAGATCGTTCGTTGTTAAAACATCACCGATTTCTAATGAAGAAATGTCTAATTCAATTGTTTCTGGTAATTTTTCTGGTGTTGCTGAAACTTTTACGTCATGGATAATTTGTTGTAATACGCCGCCAGCCTTAACTCCGGGTGCATCGCCAACTAATACCACGCGAACATCGGTCTCAACTTCTTCATTCATATCAACCGCTAGTAAATCAACGTGTACTAAAACGTCTTTTAACGGATCCACTTGATATTCATGTAATAGAACATTTAATTTCTTGCCGTCTACAGTCACTGAAAATACGGCGTTTCGACCATTGTCACGAACTGCTTTGATTAATTCCAAAGAATCAACGGAAACTGGAACATTCTCTGATTTGTAACCATAAATAATTCCAGGTACTTTTCCTTCACTACGCAATCTCGTTACTTCTGAATGTTGCGTTGTTTCTCTTTTCTGGACCTCTAATGTTGTTGCCATAAAAAATCACTCCACTCATTCAATTTTGGTACATCTATATTATATCTACCCTTTAGAAAAATAGCAAAACAAAGGAATAGCCTTATTTTGATTTGTAAGGTTTATAATTCTCAATAAAAGGTAAACAGAAAATAGCGGTTGAACGCGAATGCAGACGCTTCCAAACTGTACTATAGCGTTTTCACAAAAACATTATAACAACTTTTTTAAATTTAGGACGTTCAACGCTTCACAAATGAAAAATACATGGTATACTGTACTAGTAAATAGATTTTTTATAGGAGGAATTCGAAATGAAAGATCATCAAAAAATTATTTTAGTTGGCGACGGAGCAGTTGGTTCTAGTTACGCATTTGCTTGTGTAAATTTAAGCATCGGACAAGAATTCGGCATTATTGACATAGATAAAGACAGAACTATTGGGGATGCAATGGATTTAAGCCACGCTGTTCCCTTTTCCACACCGAAGAAAATCTACTCAGCGAATTATAGCGACTGCCACGACGCAGACTTAGTTGTCGTAACAGCTGGGACTGCACAAAAACCTGGCGAAACTCGTTTAGACTTAGTAAACCGTAATATCAAAATTATGAAAGGCATCGTGGACGAGGTTATGGCAAGCGGATTTGACGGCATTTTTCTAATCGCGTCTAACCCAGTGGATATCCTAACTTATGCGACTTGGAAATTCTCAGGTCTTCCTAAAGAACGTGTTATCGGTTCTGGAACAAGTCTTGATACAGCTCGTTTCCGTATGTCGATTGCCGATTATTTAAAAGTGGATGCTCGTAACGTCCATGGTTACATTCTTGGCGAACACGGTGATACTGAATTTCCAGCATGGAGCCACACAACTGTCGGCGGCCTTCCAATCACTGAATGGATTAGCGAAGACGAACAAGGCGCAATGGATACTATCTTCGTAAGCGTTCGTGATGCAGCTTATGAAATCATTAATAAAAAAGGCGCTACATTCTACGGCGTTGCGGCAGCTCTCGCTCGTATTACAAAAGCAATTCTAAATAACGAAAATGCGATTTTACCACTTTCCGTTTATTTAGATGGCCATTACGGTATGAACGACATTTATATCGGCGCACCTGCAGTAGTTAACCGTCAAGGCGTTCGCCACATTGTTGAAATGAACTTGACCGATAAAGAAAAAGAACAAATGAAAAATTCAGCAGATACACTTAAAAAAGTTCTAGACGATGCAATGAAACAAGTTGACTAATAGCTCTGAATCTTAAAAGCATGCGACTTAGCATGCTTTTTTGTTATACTTAATTTATTCGAGAGGGGAGCGCCGTATGATTACTTTTGACCAACTTAACACCGAACTTCAAGCATTAGAAAATCCAAATACCGTTAAAATTTTCCGAAATCACGGCTGCCCCGAGACTTTAGAACTTTATGGGCTGAAAATTGGCGATTTAAAGAAAATTATTCGCCGTGAAAAATTGACGAAAAACCACGAACTTGCTGTAGAGCTGATTGAATCGAATAATAGTGACTTAATTTATCTTGGGTTACTTGCGATCGACCCAAAGAAGGTGACCACTGAGCAAATCGAAAAATGGAATGTCGCTTTTCGAGAAACATGGTCACAACTAACTTTCGGACTCGCTTCACTTGTCAGCAAAAGAGAAGATGCACTTATTTTCGCTAAAAAGTGGATTGAAAACGATTATGATTTAACTAAAGCGATGGGCTGGCAGATTTTTAGTGAGCATATTAGTGATTTACCCGAAGCAGAGGAATTACTAAAGCGCGCCAAAGAAACACTGCAAGCGGAATCCAACAGAACGCGATATTCGATGAACAGTTTCATTATCTCTTGCGGCATTTACAACGACGATTTGCATGAAAAAGCGATAGAAGCCGCGGAATCGGTCGGGAAAGTGCATGTAAACTTAGGAAAAACATCTTGCAAAGTTCCTGATGCTATTTTGTATATCGAAAAAGCGCGGAATCTCAAAAATTAGCCGGATATCCTTTGACTAGAAAAAGCTCTAAGGAGTATGATAAAAGAAAACTGGAGGAATGCAATTATGATCGTAACAACCTCACCAAATATTGAAGGCAAACAAATTATTGAGTATAAAAAAATCGTTTTCGGCGAAGTCATCACTGGCGTTAATTTTATGAAAGATATTGGAGCGGGACTGAGAAATTTCTTCGGGGGTCGTTCGCAAGGTTATGAGGACGAGCTTATTAACGCTCGCGAGGAAGCGATTCGCGAAATGGAACAACGCGCGAAAGATATTGGCGCAAATGCCGTTATTGGTGTTGATATTGATTATGAAGTACTCGGAGCGGATAACGGGATGCTGATGGTTACTGCATCTGGTACAGCCGTTGTTATTGAAGCGCAGGATTATTAAATAAAAAGAAGTATCCGTTTGAGCGGATACTTCTTTTTTGATACAAATTTATTATTTAGTTTCTTTATAGCCTTGAGATTTTAGCAATTTTACAGACGCTTTCATACTAACCCCTTTAGAAGTATCACCACTTGTAGTCATACCTGGAATTCCCTTTATATCTTCTGAAGAAATTTTAGTGTAATCTATCTCTAGTGTTTCAATAGCTTTATCATCTTTATATTCTATTTTCGCTGTTACTCCATCAATGTTTTGAAACCTATCAATTCTTTCTTTAAACATTTTTTCAGCGTCTTCTTTTGAACTAACGCCTAGCGCAGCATAAAGCATTGTATTTTCAGCTGTTTGCTTTGTGACTTTGTTTCCTTTACAAGTGTATACCAATTTAGATTCTACACCATTTTGTGAACGTTCGTACGTTTTTGTGTCTGCCATCACTCCACAAGCTACTAACATTACTGCCACAACCAGTACAAATAAAGCCATTGTTCCCTTTTTAAGCGTATTCATCGTTGTTTCCTCCTCTTTTTGTTTCACAACCGCCTCAGAATAACCTAACTACATTTGAGATACAATGGATTTTTTGTGAACTTTTTATAGCACGCCAATAGTTAAGCTCCGTTGTTATTAACGCACATGGTTATCAAACAAAAAAAGAAGTATCCGACTGAACGAATACTTCTTTCTTATCACAAACTCATTATTTAACTTCTTTATAACCTTGGGATTCTAGCATTTTTGAAGATTCTTTCATGCTAATTCCGCTTTCGATATCGCCACTCGCAGCGAATCCTGGAAGTTTAACTAATTCTTTTGCATCTGCTTTTTCGTAGTCAATTTCTAGTGTTTCGATTACTTTATCATCTTTATACTCAAGGCCTTGTTTTACGCCTTCAACACCTTGAAACTTATCGCTTGTTTCTTTTAACGCTTTTTCAGCTTCTTCTTTGTTTTTAAATCCTAGAGCAGCGTAAGTCATTTCATTTTCTGTTGTTTGTTTAGTAACTTTATCCTTTACATAAGTATAAGTCATTTTTGTAGTAGCTCCATTTTGAGAAAGTTCGTACGTTTTTGTTTCTTCTTTCCCTCCACAAGCTACTAACATTACTGCCATAATCATTACAAATAAAGCCATTGTACCCTTTTTAAGCAATTTCATCGTTATTCCTCCTCTTTTTTGTTTTACAACTGTCTAAGAATAACCTAAACACCTTTGAGATACCATGGATTTTTTGTGAACTTTTCTTTTAGTAAATGGAATTATTTTACGTGCAGCAACATAATTTAGACATATTTTTAACACCAATAAAAAAACAGGATTCCTCTAAGAGAAATCCTGTTTTTAGCTTAAAATTTTATTCGAATAAAGAACTTACAGAAGCATTTTCGTGAACGCGTACAATTGCTTCACCAAGAAGAGCCGCAACAGATAGTTGTTCCATTTTGTCGATCCATTTTTCTTCTGGAAGAGCGATGGAGTTTGTAACAACTAATTTTTCGATTGGCGATTCTTCAATGCGTTTCATAGCTGGACCTGAAAGAACTGGGTGCGAACAACATGCGTAAACTTTTGTCGCGCCAGCTTCACGTAATGCTTTAGCAGCAAGCGTGATTGTTCCAGCTGTATCAATGATATCATCAATAATAATACAAACTTTTCCTTCTACATTACCCACGATGTTCATTACTTCAGCTACGTTTGGACGCGGGCGACGCTTATCAATGATAGCAATCGGCGCTTTCAAACGGTCAGCCATTTTGCGGGCACGAGTAACTCCACCATGGTCAGGGGAAACTACTACTAAATCGTCGCCTAAATGACGTTCGCTGAAATAGTCACTTAGAAGGCGTACTGCGTTCAAGTGATCAATCGGAATATCAAAGAAACCTTGGATTTGCGGTGCGTGCATATCAAGTGTAATCATTCTTGTTGCACCAGCTGTTTCGATTAAGTTTGCAACTAATTTCGCTGTGATCGGTTCACGGCTTCTTGCTTTACGGTCTTGACGTGCGTAACCATAGTAAGGCATAACAATATTAATTGTTGCTGCGGAAGCGCGTTTCAACGCATCAATCATGATCAAAAGTTCCATTAAATTCTGGTTTACAGGATTACTCGTTGATTGAATAACATATACATGACAACCACGGATACTTTCTTCAATGTTAATTTGGATTTCTCCATCACTAAAATGAGTAACGCTTGATTTCCCTAACTCAATACCTACTTCTTTCGCAATCTCTTCAGCTAGTTCACGATTAGAATTTAGCGAGAAAATCTTCAACTTTGGATCAAAATACTCGTTTGACATAATCAGCCTCCACTATTTTTATTAAAATTTTAAAATTCCCAAATGGAAATTATTTACCGTGATTCAAATGTTTCGCATAACCAAGTTTGTTGTCTTGTTTCGCGCGAGCAATGCCTAGCGCGTCATCAGGAACGTCTTTTGTAATAGTTGAGCCAGCAGCTATGAAAGCTCGGTCGCCAACTTTAACTGGTGCAATCAAGTTTGAGTTACAGCCAACAAAGACATCGTCACCAATGATGGTTTTTGCTTTGTTTTTGCCGTCATAATTAACCGCAATACTTCCGCAACCAACATTGACGTTTTTACCAATTTCCGCATCTCCCATGTAAATGAAATGTGGTAATTTAGTTCCTTCACCAACAACTGCTTTTTTCGTTTCGACGTAATTTCCGATTTTCACATGGTCGTGAATGTCAGATTCAGGTCTTAGGTGGGCATATGGGCCAATTTGAACGTCATCGCCAACTTTACTTTCGAAAATCGAGGAAGTTCTGACGTTTACTCGTTCACCGATAACACTGTTTACGATTTCCGAGCCGCTTGTAACCACACAATCATCACCGATTACAGTTTTCCCACGAAGCATAACTCCAGGTTCAATTACTGTATCTTGACCAATTTTTACATCTATATCAATATACGTACTTTCTGGATTAACAAGCGTCACTCCATTACGCATATGATTTTCATTAATTCGACGTTGCATTAATTTGGATGCTTCAGCTAGGGCAATTCGGTCGTTCACTCCAAGTGACTCTTCGAAAGACTCCATTCTGTAGGCTGCAACAACTTCATCCGAATCTTTTAAAATTTTAATAACATCTGGTAAGTAATATTCTCCTTGCACGTTATCGTTAGAAACATTCTCCAACGCCTCAAAAAGAGCTTTATTATCAAAGCAATATGTTCCAGTGTTAATTTCTGAAATACGTTGTTCTTTTTCTGTCGCATCTTTATGTTCTACAATTTTTTCTACAATGCCTAGGTCATCACGAATAATACGACCGTAACCTGTAGGATCTTCAATAACTGTTGTAAGAATGGTTGCTTTTGCGCGTTTTTCATGGTGATATTTCAGCAAAGCTTCCATTGTACTAGCTTCGATTAAAGGTGTGTCACCACAAACAACTAAAGTTACACCATCTTTACCCGCAAGTTCTGCTTTTGCTTGAAGTACCGCATGCGCCGTTCCAAGTTGTTCTTCTTGTTTTACAAACTCGCTTTTACCAGCTAAATGCTCTTGTACTTTCTCAGCTCCGTGACCCACAATCGTAACCACTTTATCAACATTAAGCGTTGAAATTTGATCTACTACATGTTCGACCATTGGTTTTCCACAAACAGGATGCAACACTTTGTAAAGTTTTGATTTCATCCGTGTGCCTTGGCCAGCAGCAAGCACTACAGCATATCGTTTTGACATTATATAGAACCTCCAATATTCACTATTCATCCACTATGAATGATAACGTAAAATTTGCTTTTTTTCAAGAATGCGCCCAAATAAAAAACCTTACCTACATTTTTCAGGTAAAGATTAAATTTAAAGTTTTATTTGTTTGAAAATTCCGAAAGATACAGTGTGATTATTTATTTGCTTACTAAAAGAAGAATTGACACGTATGCTACAAAAATGTTTTCTAAAATGGATCTGTTTTTGCAACATCATTTAAAATTCCCCTCCCTGTTTATAATCTGCTTTTAATTATACCATAGCCAAAATAGAAGACCAAGGCTATTTATGATTTTTTTCATGCTTCTTATA
This sequence comes from Listeria swaminathanii, assembly GCF_014229645.1. Taxonomy (GTDB): domain Bacteria; phylum Bacillota; class Bacilli; order Lactobacillales; family Listeriaceae; genus Listeria; species Listeria swaminathanii. The sequence continues at coordinate 28,242 of NZ_JAATOD010000003.1, forward strand.
CACAAAAAGGGCTAGCACGCAGCTAGCCCTTGAAAATTTTAAATTATTCAGCAGAAACGGATTCAGATTCTTCTTCTGTTACCGCAGTCGCTTCTTCTTCACCAACGCGCTCATATTCAGCTAAAACTACTTCTTGAATTTTTGCACGAGTATCGGAATTAATTGGGTGAGCGATGTCACGGAATTCACCGTCAACACCACGTTTACTTGGCATAGCTACGAATAAGCCGTTATTCCCATCAATAACGCGAATATCATGAACTACAAATTCCTCATCTAAAGTGATTGAAGCAATCGCTCTCATTCTTCCATCAGTTTCCACACGACGTAATCTCACATCTGTTACTTGCATTATTAGTCACTCCTTATCCCATTTGCCTCTTTCAAAAAGAATCTGCTTTTCCCAGCCATAATCTTAGGTAAGTATCCCCCAGCTGTTCTCAACAACGTTCTCTCTAACCGAGGATTTTTTAGTTTTCTTCTACAACACTTTCGTCTGCAGAACTTTCTTCAGTTACTGCTGGTTCGTCCGCTACTTCATAAGCAGCTAAAACGGCTTCTTGAATTTTTGCACGGGTGCCTGAGTTAATTGGATGAGCGATATCTCTAAACTCACCATCCGGCGTACGTTTACTAGGCATAGCTACGAACAAACCCTCGTTGCCATCGATGACACGAATGTCGTGAATAACAAACTCACCGTCAATCGTTATTGAAGAAATAGCTTTCATTCTCCCATCTGTCTCAACACGTCGTAATCTCACATCTGTAATCTCCATTATCTTCACCACCTTAATCTAGTTGCGCTGCTAGTAAACAATGCTCACATGCAACTTAAGTACACACACTCGAGAAAAATTCCCCCATAGAAAAAATTACTTTTATAAGCAAGCAATATTCACGTAAAATTCTTCCCTATGAACATAATAATAAAAAAAACTAAATTTGACAACTTTGTGAATTGTAATCTAAAAAAAATAGTTTTTTCTTGAAAAACGTTGACATTTTAAAATTGTTCCTTCTAGTTTTCGCTTTGTATACAATGTATATCATCATATCCATAAAAACCCCAAAACCATTGCAATAACACTATCATGATGTAATCATCATACTATTTTATCGGCAATAACACCAGTGAAACGGTGCTAGATTTATCATTTCTTGAAAATAATTGTATACAATAACCGAAAGATTTATGAGTTTTCAGAGCTCATATATTTACATTTTTATACTTCCCTATACCCCTTACTCCAATTAGCCAACAAATACTGTATACCCCAAAAATCCAGCTCTAATGCACGATTTGAGAATTAATTTTACTTTTTTTATAATCTTTTTACTAAAAGCGGATTTTGGAAACGCTTAATTGTGACAAAAAGATTAAATATAGATGACAAGACAACTTATGACTTAATTTTGTTAAAAAAAAGAAACCCGAAATGAACTATTCCGGATTTCTTTTTGTTTACTCAGATCTTAAAGCGTCGATTGGTCTTAATTTGGATGCCTTGTTAGCAGGTGCGATACCAAATATTACTCCGATACATAGAGAGAATACAAAGGAGAAGATAATGGTTCCCGCCGTTATTCCTGATGATATGCCTGCGACAGAGCCGAATATTAAGGCTCCAGACACGCCGATGAGAATCCCGATAACACCACCACAAACACTGATAACGATTGATTCGATTAGGAATTGTAGTAGAATAGCTCGTTTTTTAGCTCCGAGCGCTTTTCTTATACCGATTTCCCTCGTTCTTTCGCTGACAGAAACTAGCATAATGTTCATAATTCCGATACCACCAACAACAAGCGAAATGGCAGCGATTGCTCCAAGTGCCGTAGTTAGCGTTGTGCTAATCGTGTTGAAGGCATTAAGAATTTCTTGTTGATTGATTACTTGATACGATGGTCCCATTTGAGCAGAAGAAGCATTTTCTTCTTGTTCTTTCGCATCACCAAATTTAATTGCTAGACGTGATTCTAAAGTGTTTACAACAAAGTCAACATCTTCAGCTGATTTAGTTTCTACATAAATTGTACGGACATTGGTATCTTTTAGGAGTCTTTGTGCGGAAGAAATCGGAATAAAGATTTGATCATCACTGGATCCCATCATTGAAGCGCCTTTTTCTTTCAAGACACCAACCACTTTGTATGGCATTCCGTTCAATCTAATTGTTTCACCAATCGGATCTCCAAAACCAAATAGGTCGCTCGCTACCGTAGAGCCGATTACAGCTACTTTCTGGCCATATTCGGTATCAATAGGTAGTAGGAAACGTCCTTCTTTCATTTCTAGGCTACGCGCGGCCTTGTACTGGTCATTCGTACCTATTACTTTATTGCTGGAGTTTTTATAATCAAAAGTTGCATTTACTTGACCAGATAATTCTGGAGAAACACTTTTGACTCCATCGATGTTTTGGTATTTCATTACTTCATCATACGTATATTTGTCGTTTGGATTGACTGAACTATTAACTACTGTAATTAAGTTCGAGCCCAAATCGCCCATTTGGTCATCCACTTCTTTTGTTACGCCGTTTCCTAGTGAAACTAAGAGAATAACGGATGCAACGCCGATAATAATACCTAGCATGGTTAGAAACGATCTTAATTTACTCGCTTTTAATTGTTTCCATGCCATTTTCATACTTTGGAGAACACTCATGCTTGCGTCGCCTCCTCATGGAATAATTTACCATCTTGAATACGGATACTTCTTGTACCGTATGAGGCGATAGTTGGATCATGCGTAATCATAACAATGGTGTTTCCTGCGCGATTCAATTCTTGCAGGATTCCCATTACTTCTTTACCTGTTTTCGAATCAAGCGCACCAGTTGGCTCATCTGCTAGCAAGATTTGCGGATTTCCAGCAAGTGCTCTAGCAATAGCCACACGTTGCTGTTGTCCACCAGAAAGTTGCGTTGGTAAGTTTCTGCGTTTTTCAAGCAAGCCTACTTTTTCCAAACATTCGATTGCGGCTTTTTCTCGTGCAGAAACACTTAGCCCTGCATAAATTAGCGGTAGTTCCACATTTTCAAAAGCAGATAATTTAGGAAGCAAATTAAACTGTTGGAAAATAAAGCCGATCTTTTTATTTCTGATTTCGGATAGTTTATTATCGTTTAGGTTAAAAACATCTACATCATCAAGGTGATAGCTGCCTTTATCCGGAACGTCCAAACAACCAATCATATTCATTAAAGTTGATTTACCGGAACCGGACGGACCAACGATGGATAAAAACTCGCCTTGCTCAACGGTAAAAGTAACATCGTCTAATGCTTTAAAAGTTTCTCCGCCTAGCGTATATGTTTTTGTTAAATTTTTCATGTCAATTAGCGGTTTTGGCATGTTTATCCCTCCTTCATACATTTTGTCTGATTTGTACTTACAAAAAACTTAGCTAGGAGCACCTGGAACCGTTGCAGTTTCTTGTGTAGGAAGGATTACTTTTTCGTCTTTTTTAACGCCTTTAGTGATTTCGATGTTATCTTCGTTATGAAGACCTGTTTCTACGATTTTTTTCACTTTTTTCGTTTGACCGTTATCTTTTTCTTCTGGAACTAATACGTAATATTTGTCGTCACTGTCTTTTTGAACAGCTTCAATTGGTACGTATAGTGCATCTTTTTTCTCTTTTACTAAAATGGAAGCATCGGCAGTCATACCTGCTTTTAAGTCGTCTGTTTTATCAAGTGAAATGATTACCGAGAAGCTAGACACGCCATTTTGGACTTGGCCTTGTTCTGCGATTTCTTTTACTTTTCCTGTGTAAGTTTTATCAGGAAGTGCTGTTACTGTAACTTTTACTTCTTGGTCTTTTTTGATGTTAGGAATATCAAGTTCGTCCATTTGTGCTACTAGTTGAAGTTCGTCGTAATCTGGAACTTGTGTGTTTACTGGAGAAATCGCGCCCGTTCCTGTGGCATTGATTTTCATATCCCCTTGTTTTACTTTGGCTGTAACTAATTTTTCTTGCGTTACGGAGCCACTATTTTTCGACAGTAAGAAAACCGCACCAACGGCTACTACTGCGATAATAACGATAACAATTAACCATTTAACCCATTTTTTCATGAATGTTCTCCTTCTGCTCCTAAAGTGTAGAAGCTTTGAATTTTATTATGTAGTAACAATAGAATCCATTCTACCATAAAAGTTAAATGAGTGAAGTACATCGCAAGGCTGATTTGTTTTTTTGCCTTTATTCGCGAAAAATAAAAACCCCGGAAAGTTTCCAGGGTTTGAAAATTAACTATTAAAGTAATTGCCATCGACTACTTCTATTTGTTTTTCTTTCATGTTAACATTTTTTATTTTCACGAGAGATACGTAATCATCAACTAAACGTTCTTCTGCATATTCAGATTCGACCAATACACCAATCCCAACTAAATGCGCATTGAATTCTTCCAGCAGATTTTTCATCCCATTAATCGTTCCGCCAGCTTTCATAAAGTCATCCACGATTACTACGTTGGATCCTTCCGCTAGGCTACGTTTGGATAATTCCATTTTTTCGATTCGTTTTGATGAACCGGAAACATAGTTAATGCTTACTGTGGAACCTTCTGTTACTTTGCTATCACGGCGCACAATAACAAATGGAACACTTAGATGTTCAGCAACGGCCTGCGCAATTGGAATCCCTTTTGTTGCAACCGTCATGATTGCGTCTATTTTTTGGTTATTGAATTTCGTAGCTAAAATTTTACCGATTGCTTTAAGCGTTACTGGCTCCCCAAGCAAATCAGATAGGTATAAATAGCCTCCCGGTAGCAAACGGTTCGGTTCTGCAATTCTATTACATAGCGTATGCACAAAATCCAGCACATCGTCATTTCCCGCTATTGAAATGTACTGCACACCACCAGCAGCACCCGGAACGGTTTCAAGCGTACCAATCCCTCTATCTTCAAACGTTTTCTTTATGATGACTAAATCTTCACTAATAGAAGACTTAGCTGAGCCATAACGTTCAGCAAACATCGTAAGCGGCACTAACTTTCGCGGATGCGATAATAGAAACTGCGTCATATCAATTAATCGTTCACTGCGACGAATCTTCATAATCTCTCTCCCTTTGATAAAATTCCGTATATTAAAAAGCAATTTCACGTATTTTGTCCGTATTTTCTCTATTATAAAACGTTTTCTATAAAATTGACAACATTTATTATTTTAATGGACTAAAAAGCCTGCCAAATAAACTTCCTTTGACAGGCCCGTGCTCTTATAAATCGCGGAAACTAATAATCTCTACTTCTTGTTGGCCTAAATATGCTTGTAATTCTCTTGAAGTTAGAATGGAAACTTCTTTGATGCGCGGCTCTACGTAACTAGATATCTCGCGTAATGTTTCATCGATAAACGCTGGATGAGTCATTACTTCCACTACATCATTTGTCCCAATGTGCTCTTGTACTAATTTTTTAATTGTTTCAAAAGATACACCATCTGCATAAAATTCTGTAGCGAATAAATCAGGTGTTTTTATCGTACCAAACTCGGAAACATCTGCATTACGTCGGATGCTCACGCCATATTTCTCTGCTAATTTATGTTGTACAGGGTAAATTAACGGCTCGATCGAATGATGCGTGTCAAAATGCGAAATAGTAATTCCTGCACCTAAAATTTTCTCAATTTGCGCAGTTAGTTCGCGTTCTACTTCATCCATATCCACGTCAGCTAAGCCAGATTCGAGCGCTGTGTAATTTCTGCGGAAGCGGCCATCATCATCTGTCAATGTTTCTAAGCCTTGAAGAACTGGCGATCCAAATGTCAGGGTCAAATGTGCACCGATATCCAGACCGGGGTTTTCTTTTGCTACTTCTACTGCCAAATCAAACGCCGGGCTATTAGCAAGTAACGTTGTAGATTTTACGACGCCTCGTTTGTAAGACTCTAAAATACCATAAACTGCTCCTGGGCTAATTCCAAAATCATCTGCATTAAAAATAATTTTCATTTTTTTGACCCCTCTCATTTATTAATTGCTTATATCGTTCTCGCCTTCACTCCACGGCCTAACCATATAAACTTCCTCACAAAAGCCACGTAAGCCATTATAGACACGTTTCGCTCTAGAGTACTGTTTGATAAGCGCAAACACTGTCGGGCCGCTACCACTCATTAAAGCCGCCTCAGCACCAAACGCTAACATCCGATCTTTTATTCGTTTCACTTGGGGATTTTTTTCTAACGTTACAGACTCTAGCACATTCCCTGTAGCCGCAAAAATCCCATCTAAATCAGCATTTTTGATGGATTCAATCATTTTTTCTGTGTCTGGATGCTCTACGCTGTCTACTTGTAGTTCTTTATAAATAGTTGGGGTTGATACGCTGATGCTCGGTTTAGCAAGTACAATCCAACAACCAGGAATATTAGGTAACGCGGTGATTTTTTCTCCACGTCCTGTCGCAAGCGCTGTTCCACCGTATACGCAAAAAGCGATGTCAGAACCAATTTCCGAGCTTATTTCTGCTAATTCTTCTATCGAAAGACCAAGTTCCCAAATAATATTCAAGCCTTTGAGCGCTGCAGCCGCGTCCGAGCTACCGCCAGCAAGTCCCGCAGAAACAGGAATGTGCTTATCAATCGTGATGCGCACGCCCATTTTTACATCAAAACGCTTTTTCAAAAGGAGGGCCGCTTGATAAATTAAGTTACGACGATCTTCTGGAATAAAGTGCGCTTTTACATCTAGCACAATTTTGTCCTCGTCTAAGCGTTCTAAGTATAATCTGTCAGCAAGGTCTATTGTTGTCATCACCATTTCCACCTCATGGTAGCCGTCTTCACGTTTGTACAGCGCATCAAGTGAAAGATTAATTTTAGCTGGTGCTGTTATGCTTATTTTCATTTTTCTTGGCCTCCGCGTTCAAAATCTCTTTTTCTATTCTATCATACGAAAGAAAAAATATGTAGCTAGTGGCCCAAAACTACTTCTATGTAAAGCAAAAACCGAACCACATTATATGATTCGGCTACTTCAGCTTCATTACAAAGCTAATTCTTTATTATCATCTGTAAATACAAGTTCTACTGCGTCTGTTAAGATATCCGTGTAACTGTAGGATACTCTTTCAAAGTTGTTTTCATCTTGATCAAGCTCCACAATGAAAACGGATGGATATGTTTCAGCTAGGATACCGCAACGTTCAATCGTTTTCTTACGACCACCGTTTGCTTTCAATGTCAATGCTTTACCTAATCTAGAATCTAAATTCGTCTTAATGCTTGCAATGGTTTTTGGCATTTATTTTCCACCTCACTAATAACTATTATAGCATAGTTCGGCTCTGAAATCAATAACCAAATATTTTAACAGTTGGAAGGGCTAACTGTCAACTAAGAAAGCGCTTTTTTCGAAAAAAATTATTTTTCCTTTAAAAAATCTCCTAGAAAATTGCTTAGTTTAGCGAATTCTGGGATGTCTAGTGTTTCTCCGCGGCGGATTAAGTCTATCCCGATTGCATCTAAACCTTCAACTAACTCTTCTTTGCGCGACTTTAGGGCCGGGAACTTCGAAGCCAAATTATTCCAAAGCGTTTTTCTTCTTTGTGCAAATGAAGCTCTTGTCACTTCAAAGAAAAATTCTTCGTCATTTACTTCCGCTAACGGTTCTTTGCGGCGCTTCAAATGGATAACGGCAGAGTCTACGTTAGGTTGCGGCATAAATACAGTTTTAGGCACGATGAAAGCTAGTTCTGCCTCCATGTAAAATTGGATAGCGATTGTTAGGCTTCCGTAGCTTTTAGTACTTGGAACCGCGCTAATACGGTCCGCAACTTCTTTTTGCAGCATGAAAGTCATGGAATCAGCTGGGATGTTATCATGTAATAATTTTAAAATAATCGGTGTTGTTACGTAATACGGAAGATTGGCAACGATTTTTAGTGGTAACTCTGGTTTGGCAAATTGCTGCGCGATAACTTCCTCAACATCCGCTTTTAACACATCGCCGTGAACAACACGCACGTTATTATAGGCACTAAGCGTATCATCCAAAATTGGCAATAGACGCTGATCAATTTCAAAAGCAACGACTTCATTCGCTGTTTTGGCTAATTGTTCTGTTAGCGCGCCGATACCCGGTCCGATTTCGATGACGTTTGTTTCTTTTGTTATTTCGGCTGTATCTGTAATCCTTGTCAAAATATTACTGTCGATAAGAAAGTTTTGACCGAGACTTTTTTTAAATAAGAAACCATATTTTTTCAGGATTTCTGTCGTTCTTCCGGGAGTTGCGATATCTTTACTCATTTTCTTCCTCCTGCATAATCTTTTGGCACGCGGCTACCAACTGTTCCTCGCTTATAGCAAATGATTCTAGTCTAGTTTGTAGTTGTTTCCCGTTTGTATAGCCAATTTTTAGTATGTTACCGATTTTTTCTCTACGTTCTTTTGCTCCCGTTCCTCCAAGAAGGCCGAGATGGATAAGAATATCTTTTGAAATATATTGTTTTTCAGCGGGCGAGCCACTTGTATGAAAATGTTCTAATGCTTCGCGAATGTTCGCGCTGCTTGCATGCTCTACTCCAAGCCCACGACCTGCTTTCGGTAATGCATCTTGGCGGTTGATAAAAGCGTGTTTACAACCTGGTACCGCTGAATCAATCTGTTTTCGAATTTTTTCACCAGGAAAATCTGGATCTGTAAAAATAATAACGCCGCGAAGTTCTTGGGCATGTCTAATTTTTTCTATCGTTTCTTGTGAAAGTGCCGATCCATTGGTTTCGATGGTATCCGCAATAACAGAACGATTAATTGCCGTTGTGTCATCTCGTCCTTCTACGACAATAAATTCATGTATTATAGGCTTCCCGCTCATAATGACTACATCCTTTTTTATAAAATAAGTAAATACATCATACCACATTTTGGGCAAAGAAAAAACGAGGCCCTATGAGTCAGCCTCGTTTTTATACGAATTTAGTTTAACACTTTGACAGTTACCATTCTTCTACCCCATGAATAGCACTGACTTTCACTTGGGAAATATACGTCAACGATATTTCCTTTGATAACGCCGCCAGTATCTCCAGCGATCGCTTCTCCGTAACCTTCCACCCAAACTTTAGAGCCTAGCGGAATAACTCGTGGATCAACAGCAATTACTTTTAGTCCTTTATTGGCACTTAAGTTGATACCGTATGCTGTAATTCCGCCACCTGAATAGGCAGTCGATTCCATTCTGTATGTTTTACCACCTGATGGAGCGCTGCTGCTAGAAGTGGATACTTGAGTTGCTACGACTTTTTCTTTCGTACCGCGTGCAACTACTTTATCTACTTTATTAGAAGTAACATTTTCAGTAATGACATCGCGTTTTTTCTCTTTGCCGTTTTCGTATGTTACTTTGTACTCGACAACTTTTTCACCATGTTTACCTTCTTGAACGACTTTTTCAACGCCTTCGTTTAGGCTATCGTCGTTTTTATAAACTGTTTCGAATTTAACTTGTTCGTTTTTCTTTTCTGCTTTTGAATCGACATATGTAACTTGTACAGTCATTTTTTCTTTTAAGTTACTGTCTTTTGCAGGTGACACACGGTCATCTTGATCAAGTTTAATGTTTTTTTCTGTTAGTAAATCACTAACTTTTGCTTTTGTTGTCCATACTGTATCTTTTTTATCGCCGTTTTGTAAGGAAAGTTGAATGGCACGATCAATGTTAACTTCAAGGCCATCTTTTAATTTAGTGTCTAATGCTACGTTTACTACATCTTGCGGACGAGTTGTAATGTTTTCATCTTTTAGCAAGTCGGATACGTTTGCTTTTGTGCTCCAAACGTCTTTTTTCGTACCATTATCATTTATTGTAACTTGACGAGCTGGTAAATATTTAATTTCCATACCGTCTTTGATTTCTGCATTTTTTCCTGGAGCAATCTCATCACGTTCACTTACTTTAATTCCTGCTTCGTCTAATGCTTCAGCAACAGTTTTAGCATGTGTTCTTGATTCAATTTTTTCACCAGCGTTTACTATAGTGATATCGTTTTTAGTTCCTTCGAAAACGAAATAAAAAACCAATGCTACTACAATAACAAATCCTGCAATCATGATTGGTAATTTCCATTTTGATGATTGGGCTACGTTACTGCTGTTTTCCATGGTCATGTATTTCTCCCCTTTCTACTTCGCTAGTGATTATATACAGGGGAGGGAAGAACTGTCAATTTTTTCAATAGATTGTTCATATCTTCGCAAACTTTATGGATAAACGTTGATATAGAGCCATTTTCAAAAATATTATTCTTTTAAAGTGTCAAATGTAACAGGAATGTGTCATTTTTCTACGTCTCTGGTCGTAGGCATAAAATAAGGGTTTTTGTCCCAGTCGTCATTTTTATCTCCGCAAAGCTTAAGATTGGGTTACAGACTGGGCCTTATATTACAATTATGTTACAATCAATCTTTAATTTTAAATAGTCGTTTCGCGTTTTCTGTTGAGTGCGTAGCGATTTCGCTATATTTCATTTCTTTCAGTTCGGCGATTTTTTCGGCAACTAGCTTGACGTATCCTGGTTCATTTCTTTTTCCGCGATTTGGCGTTGGAGCAAGATAAGGAGCGTCTGTTTCTATTAATAAACGGTCAATTGGTATAGCTTGGGCTGCAATTTTTGGTAATTTTGCGTTTTTGAAAGTGACTGTTCCACCGAATGAAATGTAAAAATTCATCGCTAGGCATGCTTCCATTACTTCGACACTTTCACCAAAACAATGCATAATTCCGCCTACCTCTTCGGCGTGCTCTTCTTGCAAAATTCGAACAACATCTTCCGTTGCTTCGCGGTTATGAATAACTATCGGTAAATTCACTTCTTTCGCTAAACGGATTTGTTTTCTGAAAACCTCGAATTGAGTTTCTTTTGGTGAAGTGTCCCAGTGATAATCCAAGCCCATTTCGCCTAAAGCAACTACTTTTGGATGTGTAAGTGCGAGATCGCGTAGCCATTCCAAATCTTCGTCTGTGAAAGTGATAGCGTCTGTAGGGTGCCAGCCGACGATTAGTGAGATAAAGTCATATTTGTCGGCTAATTTAAGCGCCCGGTCGATTGTTTCCTTATTAAAGCCTACGACGGCCATACGCGTTACATCGTTTGCCTGTGCGCGTTTTATTACTTCTTCTATATCATCGTCAAAAGCCTCGTCATTGAGGTGTACATGCGTATCAAATAGCAAGAGAATTCCTCCTAATAAAATCATTTCCTTCTATTATACTATAATTTTTGATGCAGACAAAAAAAGCCACCTAAAATACGGTGGCTTTCCTGAGATTTACTTGATTTGATAAACGATTGCTTCGTAAGGTCGTAAAGTTCCTTCTATAATATTAGGAATATTGTTTACGAGTACGGAGGCTTTTTTGATGTCGTTTAAAATATTTTCATCTGTAATGACTTGTTCTTCTTCAGTGAAATTACATAGAACGACTAATTTTTCATTATCTGTATAACGTTCATACGCGAAAATTGCTTCATCTTGCGGCAACAATAGGCGATAGTTACCAGTTGTGATGATTTCAGTCGTTTTGCGCAACTTAATTAGGTTTTGATAGTAGTAGAAAATCGAATCTGGGTTTTTCAGCGCTTCTTCGTTGTTGATTTCTGTATAACGCGGGTTTACTTTAAGCCAAGGTGTCCCAGTTGTGAAGCCAGCATTGTCGCTATTATCCCATTGGTACGGCGTTCTCGCATTGTCGCGACCTTTTGTATAAATCGACTGCATGATGCTTTCGTGGCTGTGGCCTTGTTCTTTGCGTTCTTTATACATGTTTAGCGTTTCGATATCGCGGTAATCATCAAGCGTTTCAAAATGAACATTCGTCATTCCGATTTCTTCACCTTGATAAATGTACGGCGTCCCTTTCATCATATGCAGGCAGGTTGCGAGCATTTTCGCTGAACGGATGCGGAAACGGTTGTCATTTCCGAAGCGAGAAACGATTCGTGGTTGGTCATGATTGTTCCAGTATAAGCTGTTCCAGCCATTTTCTTGAAGCGCCACTTGCCACTCGGACATATTTTCTTTTAAATCTGGTAAGTAAATTGGTTTTAAATCCCATTTATTGTCGCCATCGGAATCTAAGTTCATATGTTCAAATGTGAAAATCATATCGACTTCTTTGTTTGCTGGATCCGTATAAATTTGCGCGTCTGTTGTGCTCGCACCAGGCATTTCACCAACAGTCATCACATCATATTTGGAAGTAACTTCTTGGTTCATTTCTTGCAAGAACTCATGAATACGCGGTCCATTGCAGAAATCATTACCAGCATCGCCGTAAATTTGACCGTCTGGCACTGGGCCATCTGGGAAATCGGTGTTTTTGGAAATAAAGTTGATTACGTCCATACGGAAACCGTCAATCCCTTTATCTAGCCAGAATTTCATCATATTATATACATCTTGGCGTAATTTTGGATTTTCCCAGTTTAAATCAGGTTGTTTTTTGGAGAAAAGGTGTAAATAATACTCGCCTGTTTTTTCGTCTAATTCCCATGCTGGGCCGCTGAAAATCGAACCCCAGTTGTTAATTTCGTTTTCTTCGCGCCAGAAATAGTAATCACGGTATGGATTGTCTTTGGATTTTCTGGATTCTTCAAACCACTTGTGTTCATCGGATGTGTGGTTTACAACTAGGTCCATTACGAGTTTCATATCGCGGTCGTGTAGGCCTTGAAGTAATTTGTCGAACGTTGCCATGTCGCCATATTCTTCGTAAATTTTTTGGTAATCGCGAATGTCGTAACCATTATCATCTTGCGGCGAATCGTATACTGGAGACAGCCAGATAACGTCCACACCAAGCTCTTTTAAATAATCTAATTTCTCGATAATCCCTTGAATATCGCCAACTCCATCGCCATTAGAATCATTGAAACTTTTTGGATAGATTTGGTAAACTACGCTTTTTTTCCACCAGTCTTTTTCTTTCATTGATTAAATTCCCGCCCTTGTAATTTTGTCTATTTTTTCGCCAAAAACTTGTATAGTCGTTACCTTAAGTTGTAAGTTTTCTTCACCTTGATGGCTTGCTTTTACGTGCGCTTCGCCATTTTCGAAAGTAGCTGTGAGTGTCGTTTTGGACACTGCGCCGTTTTCGTATTGGTAGCTTTTTCCATCATCATTATACACATAACCAGTTGCTGCGCCGCCGTCTAAGTATACTTCTAACGCCAAATCTTGTATTTCTTTCGTGTTTTGAACGCTACTACCGACTGGCAGAATCGTTCCTGCTTTAATGTAAATTGGCAAGGTATCAATCGGCGCGTCTGCGATAATATAGTCGCCACCCACTAACTGCTCTTTCGTCCAATAATTAAACCAAATCCCTTTTGGCAAACGAACTAAACGTTTCACTTGGCCTTCGCGCACGATTGGCGCAACGAGGATATTTTCACCAAGCATAAATTGATCGTTTACTTGAATTAAATCACGTTCGTCTTTAAACTCCATGTAAAGCGGGCGAACGAGCGGCAAACCACTTTCTGCCGTTTTTTGGAATTCTGTATAAATATACGGTAAAAAGGCATAACGTAATTCAATATACTGCTTCACAATCTTCTCTGCATCCGCGCCAAAAGCCCACGGTTCTTGATAAATGCTATCTTGCACACAATGATTTCTAAAATACGGCAAAAATGCTCCTGCTTGCGTCCAGCGTATCAGCATTTCTTTCGTACAATCTGAAGAAAATCCGCCCACATCGGCACCAGTAAACGCAACGCCTGATAAGCCTAAATTCATAATCATCGGTAGCGACATTTCCAAATGCTCCCAATGACTGCGATTATCTCCTGTCCAAACTGCCGAATAGCGCTGAACACCAGCATAACCAGCACGAGTCAGCGAAAACGGGCGCTCATTTGGCACAAGTCGTTTTAATCCTTCAAAAGTTGCTTTACTCATATATAATCCATATAAATTATGCGCTTCTTTATGGGTCACGTTTTTCCCGTCCAGGTTATGCACAACATCCAGATCCATCGTTTTACTTTCATTAAATACAGACGGCTCATTCATATCATTCCAAATCCCGCGAATACCTAAATCCGTGTAAAACTTATGCAAATCGCCCCACCAACGCTGAACGGTCGTACTTAGGAAATCTGGAAAAGCACTTACGCCCGGCCAAACATCCCCGTAATAAATCTCGCCTTCCAGTTTAGAGCAGAAATAATTGTGCTTAATTCCTTCCTGGTAAACAGAATAATCGACATCTTTTTTAATTCCCGGGTCAACAATTGGTACAACATCAATATTTTGTTCGCGAAGACGCGCAATCAGCTCTGGACCATTTGGAAAAGTATCCGGGTTAAAAGTGAACACGCGGAAATCATCCATATAATGTATGTCCATGAATACGCAGTCGAGCGGAATTTGCTTTTCTTTAAAGGTATTCGCAATCCGTTCCACTTCTTCTTCCGAGGTATAGCTATAGCGCGACTGATGGTAACCCAGCGACCATTTTGGCGGAAGTGGGGTTTTTCCGGTTAAATCGGTATAATTCGCGACAACTTCTTTTACATCTTCACCAAAAATGACATAAAGATTCGCTTGCCCGCCTTCTGCTAAAACGGTATACATTTCTTCAAAACTTTGGAAATCGAATTCGGTACGGTGCGAATTATCATAAAACAAGCCGTATGTAGTTTCCGCAGCATCTGCAATCATAAAAGGAATCGACTGATATAATTCCACTGTATCTTTATTATGCGGGCTGTATACATCCGTGTTCCACATGCTAATAATCGAGCCAGCTTTGTTCAAGGCTCCGGTTTTTTCACCTAAGCCAAAAATCGCCGTTCCCGGATCATTTTGAATCGAAATTTGGTGTTCTTTATAGCGATTAATTGCTAATCCCTCTGTTTGGAAAATGATTTTCCCTGCTTGCTTCATAATAATTTGGAAAGGATTTTTACAAACGATAATCTCTTTATCCGCAAAATGAAGCTCGTAGTGGTCATTTGTTTCCGTAAATTTGGCAGCTTGTTTTTCAGTATCATGAATCGCCGCAATCGAAGGCGTTAAATCCACATCTCCAAATGGGTTCACCGTCACGCGGGCAATTTTTTCATTAACAAAATAACAACTGAACTGACCGATATCAAGTGTGCCAGTCAGGCAGTTATTCGCCCAACTAGCTGTTTTCACTTGATTTATTTTTCTTGGAAAAGCTGTTTTTTGTTTTACATTGGATGGTAAAATCGCAAAACTTGTGGAAGCATCCATCGTTATCTTCCTTTCTTTATTTGTACTTTTTTGGTTGTGCCGATTACTTCAACTTCATATGCCGGCGTGTTTGTTTGAACAGAAACAACTACTTCGTCCGCATTTTCTGTTACTTTTACGAGCCATTTTCCGGACAAGTGGTCGGTAATTTCTTCCGTGAAGTCTCCGTCTAAATAGACTTTTAGTAACGGGGTGTCGTATTCTTCGACTGTATTTCCAACCCATGAGCCAAGTTTCAACGTAGCGTCTACATTACATAGCACTGCTTTTCCGCCACGAATGAAAACTGGGATTTCTTCTTTATCAGCTTTACATTTGCGCAAAGTCGGTCCGCTCACTTTTGTTCCATTCCAGAAATCATACCAAGTTCCTTCTGGCAAATATACTTCTCTGGAACGCACGCCGTCTTCAATTACTGGCGCGATTAGCATTGCTTCCCCGAATAAGTATTGATCATACATATCAGAAACACGCGGATCTTCTTTATAATCAAGCAGAAGCGCACGCATCATCGGCAAGCCAGTTTCAACAGATTTTAACGATTCATTATAGATATAAGGTAAAATGTTCATTCTTACATTCGCGAAATGGCGGTAAATCGGGATAACCGAGTCGTCACCAGTCCGAGAAGCAATGTTCCACGGCGTCCGGTCTTGGTTGAATTCGGCCTTACTTTCGGCATGATACTGCATAATTGGGCAGAAAGTAGCCATTTCAGCAGAACGAATAAATAGCTCGGCAGTCGGAATATCACCATTAAAGCCCGCAAAATCAAAGCTCCAAAACGGAATTCCGGAAAAGCCAGCTGAAAGTCCAGCAATAAGTGATCTTCTAAACGCATCAAAAGTGGAACGTTCGTCACCAGCCCAGTGTGCCGGGAAGTTTTGCGCGCCAGTATAACCAGCACGACTAAATGTCATACCATCGTTTTGTTGCGCGAATTGGTAGTAAGCTTCCACGTAATCATTTGGATAAAGATTGCGCATTTCATCGCCGCGTCTGCCATCAGCAAATTGTAGATTTTCACCAAAGACGAATTCGCCGCCATCTGTTTTAAAGCCATCGACACCAATATCAATTAAGTATTGTCGTTTATCAAACCACCATTTTTTGCCTTCTTCGTTGGAGAAATCCATAATCAAGCTTTCTGTGAACCAGTTTTCTGGAATACGGTACGGTGAGCCATCTGGATTTTTCACTACATATCCTTTTTCAATCATGTAGGCTTCTTCGCGGTCTTTTAATGGATGTTGTTGGCGATTTAAGTATTTTTGAATTGGGATTTGCCAAAGAATTAATTTCATTTTATTGTCATGGATGTAGTCAACCATTCCTTTTGGATCTGGCCATCTGCCCCATGAAGGGAATCTAATTTCATCGTAGGAATATGCTTCGGATGGTGCTTTTTCGTCATATTCGGCGTCATTGAACATGTAATAGGTCGCTTCATCGCTCCATTGTTCGAGCACGACAACCGTTGACGGGATTTGCAATTCTTGCGTTGTTTCCACTTCTGTTCGAACGACAGATTCGCGGTCCCAGTTGTTACTAGACATCCACGGTCCAAGCGCCCAAACCGGAACCATCGCCGGTTTCCCAGTTTTTTTCATATAACTAGCAACCGCACTGCGAATATCACCCATCAATAGGCAAATATCTGTATCACAGCCGTTTATCTCAACGGTAATTGTATGCTTATCGGCTAATTGGCTGCCCAAATCAAAGCTTGTGTAACGAGCAGTATCAACAAACACACTATAATCACGGTTCGTATGGTAAAACGGCATCGGGATATACGTTCTCGTTCCTTGGTCACGGTATTGATTATAGACAAAGCAATCGAGTACATTCCCGCGCTGACCTAACGCATTGTATCGTTCGCCGAAACCATAATACTCTTCTTCTTTCGGCGCATCCAAGTGTAATTTCACTTTATTAATCGTGCCCGTTTTATCGGTATACCATTGTAGCGCCGGGTAAATTTTATGGGATTCTAAAATTAATTTGTTTTTAAAGTGAATTTCAATGCGTACTGGGTTGTTGGAAATAGCAATTTCTAAGTCGCCTTTTTTCCATTGACCGGATGATTTTGTTTTGACACCACTCGCATTAAATGACGGTTTCAGCCCGACTACCAGTTCATCTGCTTTCACAGTAAATTCAACCGGAATGACACTTGCTGGATTTTCTTTGAATAGCACCATCAAACCTTGCTCTGTTTCACACACTTCCGCCGCTTCTGACCAGTGTTTCCAGATTGGTTCGACAATATAATCCTCTGATGTCAAAGTCGTTTGGTCTTTCAATGTTGCTCGGAAATAGTACGAATACTCGCCAACTTCTTCTAGCGGCGGCACAAGCGCTTCCCAAATTTGCACATCATTTTTTTCCTTTTTCTCACATAAAATGGTCCAGTCTTTCTCTTTTAAAACTAGTTCCACTTGGATTGCTTCGATGTCGGAAATAACTTCGCAGGCAGCCGAAAAATGCATTTCCGTTTCCGGATAATGCGGCGTACGCTCGGTTAGTTGCTGCTCATAACGGTTTTCATGTCCAAATGGGTCATGTAAAATATGCGCGGCTACTTCACTTTCCATCGCGCGGAAAGCTTGGTTAATCGCAATGAAAATCGCGCCAAGTTCGTCGTTATCTTCCATTTTTATCGCCATATTCAAATAATGCAATGCTTTATCGTGATCACTTTTTTCTAAGAAGTAAAGTGCCAGTAGCGCCGTCGCAAATGAGCTAACTTTCGGCGCGCCAGAATATGGTAAAACGCCGTCATCTTGCACTAATTGTTGTTCCATTTTGCCAACAGCTGCAACCATAACAAGATCTTCCGGCGAAAAAAGGCCGAATGGAAGTACAGAAAGCAGTTGATCTGTGGATACTTTTCGTGTGTTAAAGCCAGTAAGGACGCTATCTCCTTTGAGCAAATTGTCAAAACAATAGTCGCGAATGATTGTAATTGTTTGTTGTAATTCTGGTTTAGGGAAAGTGTTTTTCACATCTAACAAAGCCGAATACACACTCGAAATTGTCGCTAAATAAATATCATTTTCACCGGAACCCCAAACAGATTTTTCCGGACGATTCCAATTTTCAACTAAGAAAGCAATAACCGGCTCTACTTCCGCTCTATCGTAATGGTTGATTTTACTGCTTAGCCATAGCCATGATGCTGTTTCAAGGACCGAATCACTTGCAAAATCGGGCTTTGTTTCCGTCAAAATCGGTTTGATTTTTTCGTTTTTTCCTTCTATTAAATGCAAATAACCCTGCATTAATTTTGTGAATTTAGACATGTTCTATTTCCTTTCTTGGATATACTAAAGTGGCAGTCTAATTTGTAAAGAAACTTACAAACGTCCCTGCCACTCGTTTTACTTATTTAAATCCCATTGTTTTGTTAATGTTGTCTTCGCTGTTTTTCAATGCTTTTTCTGGTGTTGATTCACCGTTTAAGACTTTTTCGAATTCAGAGTTTGTATAATCACTGATTTTGTTCCAATCTTTCACAACTGGAGGTAACACCATATATTGTAAGGATTCGAATACTGCTTCTCTGTTATCTGGAGGAGTTGCATCTAAATATGGTTGTAGAATTTCTTTATTTTCAGTTGCTGGAAGTTCCCAGTTGTTATCAATTCTGATTTTCGCTGCTTCTTCGTTCGCACTCATGAAGGAAGCAAATTTGAATGCCGCTTCTTTTTTATCAGAGTCTTTCGAAACGCCAATTCCGTTTGCAAAGAAGTGAGTTGCTTTTTGCGTATTGCCTGCTTCTACTTGTACGTCCCATTTAAATGGAGCATCTTGGAACATATCGAACATCCAAATACCTGTATGAAGCATTGCGATTTGGCCATTCATGAATAGATCTTCTGGCAATTGGCCAGATAGGTCAGCCGGTGAAGGCGCAACTTTTGAATCAGTTACTTCACCTGTTAAGTGAGTTAGTGCCGCTACATTTTCAGGGCTATTAATCGTTGTTTTCGTTAAATCTTCATTGAAAATCGAACCACCATTTTGCGCTGCTACTTTGTAGAATTCGTTCATTGTTACCGGTTGGGAAGTTCCCCACACTTTATTTTTAGCGTCTGTTAATTTTTTCGCTGCGGCCTCTTCATCTTTCCAAGTCCAGTCAGCTGTAGGATAGTCAACTCCTGCTTTATCAAAAAGATCTTTATTGTAAATTGTTACTACGTTGGAGAAACTTTCTACCATTCCGTATTGTTTGCCGTCATATTTGAACGCATCATACGCTTGTTTATTAAGTGTTGATGGGTCAAAATCTTTGTCTTTTTCGATATAACTTGTTAAATCTGCTAGTACACCTTTTTCAGCATATTGCATGAAAGTTTCGTAGTTAAGCTCGAAAGCATCCGGAGCATCTCCACCCGCAATTTGCGTTTGTAATTTTGTGAAGTAATCATTAAACGCGATTGTTTGAACGTTTACTTTAATATCAGGATTTTGCTTTTCAAATTCTTTTACCATTTTATCAAGTGCTTTTCCGTCAGCAGGTGCAGAGAATTGATAATACGTTATTTCCGTTTTATCGCCGCTGCTACTACCACCGCCGCAAGCCGAAAGACCAAATACAGACAGTACAACTACCATTAACAATAATAAACCTTTTTTCATTTGTAACGCTCCTTTTTTGTTGGTTTTTTATTCTTTCATTCCGCTCATTGCCATTCCTTGGATGAAATATTTTTGAGCAAAAAGGTAAACTGCTAAAATCGGGATAACACTGATAAGTACTCCCGCCATCATCAAACCGTAATTTGTTCCATATCTACCTTGTAAAAGTGATAATCCTAAAGGTAAAGTTGCCATTTCTTGTGAACTTGTCACGATTAATGGCCATAAATAACTGTTCCAAGATTGCATAAAAGTTAAAATCCCTAGTGTTGCAAAAGTAGGTTTCGCTAGTGGTAAAATAACTTTTCGGAAAATAGTAAAATGGTTTGCTCCGTCCATAAACGCAGCTTCTTCTAGTTCTTTCGGAATTCCCATAAATGCTTGGCGTAATAAGAATGTGCCGAAAACGCTGAATAGCGCTGGTACAATCAAGCCTGCATAAGAGTCTAACCATCCAAATTGTTTCATTAGGATAAATTGCGGAATCATCGTAACTTGAGCTGGCACCATCATAGTTGCCAAGTAAAGTAAAAATAATTTATCGCGACCCCAGAAAGGGATTCTTGCAAATGCATATGCTGCCATGGAACAAAACAGCATTTGACCGAGTGTTGTTACAACTGCAACAACGACTGAGTTAATTAGAAACCGGAACATTGGGAACATTTCAAATACTTGCGTGAAGTTCGCCGTTGTTGGTTCTTTTGGAATAAACTGTGGTGGTAAAACCATATTTGCTGCCCCTGTTTTGAATGCGGTTGAAATCATCCAAACAAACGGCATAAGCATGATTATTCCACCTAGACAGATAATCGTATAGGTAAGAATGTTTTTAATTAATTGCCATTTTGGTGAACCACTTTTTTCTGTTTTCATTAGTAATTGGACCACCTTTTTTGAAGTTTATTTTGAATAATTGTAATGATAAAAATAACAATAAACAATATCCAACTCATCGCGGAAGCATAGCCCATTTCGAAGTATCTAAATGCATGGTTGTAAATATTTTGGACTAGGGTCATCGTCGCTCCACTAGGCCCTCCTTCTGTCATAATCATCACTTGGTCAAACACCTGGAATGAGTTGATAAGCGAGATTATCGTCACAAAGAATGTAGTCGGAGTAAGCAAAGGGATGGTGATGGAGAATAACTGTCGAAGCTTCGACGCTCCGTCCATATTCGCAGCTTCGTAATAGGATGGTGAAATATTTTGCAATCCACCAAGGAAAAGTACCATAACGAAACCAATATCTTTCCACGCACTAGTAATAATAACTGCAATCATCGCTGTTTGTGGATCTGTTAACCAGTTCGGTCCAGCAATTCCAATTAAAGATAAGAAGTAATTGATTAGACCGTATGAAGGGTTGAAAAGCCATTTCCAAACGAGGGAAACTGCTACCCATGAAGTGATCACGGGTAAGAAGTATACTGCTCGGAAAAATGGTCTTAGTTTAATTTTTTGGTTCAACATCAAGGCACAGGCAAGACCAAGAATCATTACACTTGGCAAGTAACCGATGATAAACGTGATTGTATTTCTAAATGACTTCCAGAATTCTGGGTCACTAAATAGCCTTTTGTAATTTTCAAATCCAGTAAAGTGAATTGTACTCACTAAGTCCCAATCGGTAAAACTGATGCCGAGTGAGCCGAGGATTGGAATTGCAATAAAAATGAGAAAACCTAGTAAATTGGGAAGCAAAAAGATGCATAGCCAAAATAGTGTTTTCTTTCTAGTCATACCAACCATTTAAAAATAACCTCCTGAAATAATTTATGTACTTTTAACGCAGTAAAGTTTGTTCTTCTTCATAGATTGGCACTTGGAATAACTGGTGGATGACTAGTAAAGCCGCACCTTGTAACCATGCAGGATCTTCTAGAGATGTTGTTGTAATTTCCGTTTCGAAGCCAGCCCCTGAAAAAAAGTTTTGTGAAGCAATTTCATCAATTTTAGTTAAGAATAAATCTCTATGGTGTAATCCTTCGCCGACAATAATTACTTTCTCGGGGTTGAAGGTATTAATGATATTTCGTATCCCGTATCCTAAATATTCGCCCATTTTACCCATAAGTTCTGTTGCCATTGCATCTCCAGCACGCGCGCTTTTCGCCACATTATCAAAATGAAAATCATTTAAATTTGATGTTGGATAAGCTTCTTTTATTTCTTCCCCGCGATTTCGGAAGTAAAATTCGGATGCGTACATTTCTAAGCACCCTTTTTGACCGCAGTGACATCTGTATCCGCCTGGTTGAATCGTTGTATGTCCAAATTCGCCGGCTCCACCTTGCGCACCATAATAAATTTGGCGATTAATAACAACGGATAAACCAAGACCAGCTCCAACTGAAACTGTTGCAAAATTATTGGATTGTTTCCCTTCACCTAGCCATAGTTCCGCGAGTGTATAGCAGTTTATATTTTTATCTACATACACCGGAATATCAGGGAAATGAACATGGAGCATTGATTCTAAAGCAACATTTTCCCAACCTAGCATAGTGGAGCGTATAACAGTTCCTTTTCTACGATTAACCAGACCTGAAATAGCAATTCCAACACCTAGCAAATGGTTCATATCTCTGTTTTTACACATCTTTTTCACATTGTCAGCAATTAATTCAATCGCATCTTCTGGTTTTTTCTCTGAAGAAAATGGTATGGAAGTATTTTCAATGATTTCTGCATTTAAGTCGGTCAACGCAAAAAGAAGTTGTTCCTCTTCTACTTTGACACTAACAACAAATCCATAATCTTTATTAAATCTTACTAGTTTGGCACGTCTGCCTCCAGTAGATGATGTTTCGGCACCTTCTAAAATAATGCCTTCTTGTTGTAAATCATCTAAAATATACGTTAATGTAGACATCCCAAAATCGCATTTTTTTGCAATTTCTGTTCGTGTGATTTCACCTTTTTCACGGATTAAGTTCAGCACGGTGTAGCGGTTTATGTCTTTAATTAAGTCTTTATTCCCTTTTCTCAAGATATCCATTTTCAGGCTCCTTTACTTCTGGTTGAACACTTACTTCGTTCATTGAATTAAGTAAGTATAGTTACATTATATTGTAATCGTTTGCAATATGCAATCTTTTTTTTGAAAGTTTTTTTACAGGCGAAAAATGAGCCCTAACTCCACTGAATTAGGACTCACATTTATTATTTTACTTTCGCACCGTTTGGCAGTGCGCTGCTTGCTTCAATTACACTTAGCTTGCCGTCTTTTTCACCTGAAAGAATCATGCCTTCGCTCATTAGTCCGCGAAGTTTCACAGGTTTCAAGTTAGAAACGACGATTACTTTTTTGCCGATTAGTTCTTCTGGTTGATAGAATTCTGCAATACCTGAAAGTACTTGGCGCAGTTTTCCTTCACCTAAATCTAATTGGAAACAAAGAAGTTTATCTGCTTTTTTCACTTTATCTACTTGTTTTACTTCCGCCACACGAAGATCGATTTTGTCGAAGTCTTCAATGCCGATTTGCGGAGTTTCAAGTGCTTCAACTTCCGCCACTTCTTCGGCAGGAGCTGGCGCAGAGCCTTTCATTTCGTCTTGAATATACGTAACTTCGACTTCTGCATCAAGTCTTGGGAAAATTGGCGTACCTTTTTTCACAACAGTTGTGCCTGCTGGAATTTCGCCGTAACCATAAATACTATCCCATTTCTTCAAGTTTTCTTCTTGTAAGCCGAGTTGTAAGAAGATTTCGCCTGGTGTTCTTGTTAGGAATGGTTGCAATAGAACCGCGATAATGCGCAAGTTTTCTGCTAAATGTGTCATTACGCTTGCGAGTTCAGCGCGTTTATCTTCATCTTTAGCAAGAGCCCATGGAGCTGTTTCGTCGATGTATTTATTTGTGCGAGAAACGAGTGACCAAAGTTGATTTAGGGCTACAGAAAATTGCATGTGATCCATGCTACCTTCGTATTCTTTCACCACATTGTTTTTGAAATCTACTAAAGTTTGGTCGAATTCTGTTACATTACCCTGATAAGCCGGAATTTCACCATCAAAATATTTGTTAATCATTGCTACTGTGCGATTAAGCAAATTTCCTAAGTCGTTGGCAAGATCATAGTTCACGCGGTCAACAAAGTCTTCCGGCGTAAATAGACCATCTGAACCAAATGGAACTTCGCGTAGTAAGTAGTAACGAAGCGCATCTAAGCCGTAACGATCAATCAGCATATAAGGGTCTACAACGTTCCCTTTAGATTTCGACATTTTGCCATCTTTCATAAGGATCCAGCCGTGGCCGAACACCATTTTTGGAAGTGGTAGGTCAAGCGCCATCAACATAATTGGCCAATAAATTGTATGGAAACGAACGATTTCTTTCCCAACGATTTGTACATCTGCTGGCCAGTATTTTTGGAATTTCGTATCATTGTCTGTATTATATCCAAGCGCAGTAATGTAGTTAGAAAGCGCATCAATCCACACATAAACAACGTGTTTTGGATTACCAGGAACTTTAATACCCCAATCAAAAGTCGTTCTTGATACAGCTAAATCCTCTAAACCAGGCTTGATGAAATTATTAATCATTTCATTTTTTCTGGATTCAGGAAGGATAAATTCTGGATGGGAATTATAATATTCTACTAAACGATCCGCATATTTACTCATACGGAAAAAGTAGGATTCTTCTTTAACAAGTTCGACTTCATTGCCACTTGGAGCTTTTCCGCCGATTACTTTGCCATTTTCATCTTTATATACTTCTTCTAACTGTGTTTCTGTAAAGTATTCTTCATCAGAAACAGAGTACCAACCTTCGTATTCACCTAAGTAAATGTCGCCTTGCTCTAAAAGTTGTTCAAAGATTTTTTCAACCGATGTTTTATGACGGTCTTGTGTTGTACGAATGAAGTCTGTATTTGAAATTTCTAGTTTTTTCCATAGTTCTTGGAAACCTTCTGCAATTTCATCTACGTATTCTTGTTCGGAAATTCCGCGTTCTTTCGCTTTTGCTTGGATTTTTTGACCGTGTTCATCTGTTCCAGTTAAGTAAAACACATCATATCCTTTTAAGCGTTTATAACGAGCCATCGCGTCCCCCGCAACAGTCGTATAAGCATGTCCGATATGCGCTTTTCCGCTTGGATAATAGATTGGTGTTGTAATATAAAACGTATTTTTCTCTTCAGGCAACACAATTCCCTCCTTAAAAATAAAACAATTAGTATTATTATATCATTTTTCACGCTAAACGAAATAATTAATTAAGCGCCTTTTGCAACGCCGATTAAAATCCCGCCGAGCACAACTAAAACTACGCCCACGATAACAAAAAGCATTTCTTTTTGCGTTTTCTTTTCTTTTAAAAGTACGATACCACCGATTGTCGAAATAACAACGCCTAATTGCGAAAGCGAGAAGCCAGTCGCGACTCCGACAAGCTGATTAGCATGAACCATCGCAACGTTCCCAGCTGCCCAAATCACCCCTGGAATAGTAAGTAAGAGAGTTCGTTTATTGAAACGTTTTTCCGTACCACCACTGTGTGTCATAATTAGCGCACTTAAAACCATCCCAATTGCTTGCGGTAAAATCGCATTAATTCCATCGATTTTGAAACCTTGAATTAGAACGACTAAGCCAACATAGCCACAAGCAGAAATGAATAATGTGATCAAACCTTGTTTTAATGCATTAGTACCATCTTCTTCTTTCTCAGCATAAGATGTTAAGAAAATTCCACCGACGATAAGAGCTAATGCTATAAAACCTAGAATAATTCGAAGCGTCGTATCCCATTCATGAAATAAGATTACTCCACAAAGTGTTGTTCCGACTAATTGCATCCCTGTAGAAATCGGCATCGCTTTTGAAACACCGATAATTTTGAATGCTTTCAGTTGGAACATCTGACCCACAGTCCATAAACACCCTGTTATAAAACTAATCCCTACTGTTTTAAGCGTATAAACTGGATCCGTGAAGAAGAAAACGATTACCGCAAAAGTGAGCGCCCCTAGTGTCATTCCCATCGTTTGTTGCCTTGTTGAACCGCCAAATTTTGTAATAATTAGCGGAACTGTCCCCCAAAGTAGTGCAGGAATCAGCGCAATCATAATGTTCAAATCGTTTTCCTCCTTGTTTATCCTTTAATTTAGTTTTCAATTACTTCATTATAGCCGAAATAGCTGGAAGATGGTAGGGGGGCAGCGTGAAAAGTACTTATATAGCTGCTAATTATAAAAACAATCTTACTAAAGCTGATTTTTGTGATTCTCATTAGTCATTATTTCGACAAATACTCCCTACCTAATGATACTAGTATTAAACAAATACCCAAAAACTTAGTGCTACACTTAAGTTGTATTGAATCCAAATATTAGGAAAGAGGTTATTTAAAAAATGGTTACAAAGAAAAAAACAATTGCCAGCCTGATAATTTTAGGTTCCCTAGCTGGCCAAATAGCACTTACCCCTATTTCTGCACTTGCTGATACGAACGACACAAATAACATTTCATTACTACAAAGCATAAGCGAGAATGTAAATGTCCCTTATAAATACACATCCACTTTAACTTTCCCAGTTTTAACTAATCAAACCGCCGAAGATTACAAACTTGAAATAAAATTAGCATTACCAACGAGCATGAACTTCACTGATTTACATGTTTCAGTAGCCGGTGAAGATATGACCAACCAAGTAGGTACTACTAGTTATGATAGTTCCACTAATACCGTTACTTTTAAATTTGATAAAGTCACTAGTTGGGACAGTTTATCTGCTGCAAAAGTGAAGTTTGATTGGAACACGACCTATTCAGGTGAAGGCGGCGAAGCAAATATCGATTCCCTAGTCGCGACCGCAAGTGCAACAAGCACAGACAAAGCTGGTAATAAATCAACCTCCAATGGCACTTTAAAACCGAAAGACATTAGTGCCCCCGTTGTCAAAACAGATAAAACAGCAATCACTTACAGCCTTGGAACTAGCATTACAGAAGAACAATTTTTAACAGATATTAATGCTAGTGTCACTGATAATTATGACTCTACTGTTAGCCTTAAAAGCAATTTTACATCTTCTGTTAATTTTGCGGCTAGTGGCGATTATTCAGTCAATGTCCAAGCGACGGATAAAGCTGGCAATGTTTCAAACACAGTAAATGTGACGGTACATGTTGCTAGTAACGCGCCTGTCGCTGGGGCAAATATAACTGTAAATTATCTTGATAGCGCTGGAAATAAACTCGCGGCTTCAGATACCATAACCGGAACTATCAATAGCAATTACCAGTCAACAAGCAAAAAAATTACTGGCTATACGCTAGAAAATACACCTGAAAACGCAACTGGTACTTTCACCGATACCGCACAAACTGTTAACTATATTTATAAAAAAGATGTCGTTACTCCAGCGCCTGTCGTTGATAATCCAGTGACTCCGGTAGTGAAAAAGCCAGTTATTGTGCCAAAAACTACTGATAAAGTGTCCACCCCTGCTAATAAAGAAAAAACAACTTATCGCTCTTTACCGACAACTGGCGATACAGATCAAAGCACAGCCGCTACTATTTTCGGATCTTTACTTATTTTAATCAGCGCCCCACTACTATTATTTAAAAAGAAATAAAAAAAATCACCTCGTAAATTTTACGGGGTGATTTTTTTGATTAATTTTTTCTTCTAACTTTAGAAATGGTTAATCCAGCTATCAATAGAACACCCATAAAAACAAAGATTAAACTAGTGCTATCTCCTGTTTTTGGAAGGTTTATTGGCATTTTATTAACCTTTGAGTATGTCTTTGGCTGTGTTTTTGCCGACTTGTTTGGTGTCTGTGTAGATGAAACAAAACTTGCTGGCTGTTCTGGAGTTGTACTGTTTTCAACATAGAATGGCTCACTTGGGCTAACACTAATTTTCATGTACACATATTGAACGGTTTGCCCAATTTCTTCAAAAATCCCGCTAGCATTTGCTGGACTTTCTTCCAGTATATATCCGGGAATTTCTTTAGCGATTGTATCGTATGCCACGCCTAATTCGCCGGTAAGCGTACTTTTTTCAGCTATTTCATTGTTCTCGCTATCGATATATTTAACGGTAACTTCTCCTTTTTTAGGTTCAGGGATTTTCACAGTGATTGTCACTGTTTCCGAACGATTGCCAGAAGCGTCTTCCGTAAAAATAGTTACTTTATAGCTGCCGGGTTTGGACGTATCTACAGCGGAAAAATCCATCTGTACACTTACATCTTCATCGTAGTTATCAGTCGCAGTTATTCCAGCTTGTTCCATAATTTGTTCGGCTGTTAATTCGCTATCTTTCTCTACCGTTATTTCGGGATTAACGACATGAATAACTGGTCTTTCCGTATCGACAATTTCAACGGCAATTTTGATAGGGTCTGCTGATTCGCCGCTTTTGCTTTTCGCGGTTATTGTTGCTTCGTACGTTCCTAGTTTCGTCGTATCAATTTCAGTTAAGTCTACTTCCATTTTGATGCCTTCATCATATACATCAGTAACTACCGCGCCCGATTTAGCAAGAAGCGCAGCACTTGTTAATTCCGTTCC
Source organism: Listeria swaminathanii (assembly GCF_014229645.1). Taxonomy (GTDB): domain Bacteria; phylum Bacillota; class Bacilli; order Lactobacillales; family Listeriaceae; genus Listeria; species Listeria swaminathanii. Next base: position 56,694 of record NZ_JAATOD010000003.1, read on the forward strand.
GACTTCAAAAGTAACCTCATTAGAAGCAACTGTTACTTGCGGTTTTTGAATATCTCTAACATGCACCACGACAGTAACCGGAATTGCTTGTATATCAAAATCATTTTTAGCTTGCAGTGTAACTGTATAATTTCCTGGTGTGTTAAAATCGACTACTTCACTGTAATCACTAGTAATTCGACCGTTTTCCGAAACAGATGCGTGAATATCTCGTAAAAATGTCGCTTCGTCTTTGGCATTGATTGGCTCGTACGAAATGCTTTTATCGGCTGTAATAACAGGCAATGCTTTCACTTCGATTGGTTGGGTTACGGTTCCTGTAAACTTCCCAGTAACGGCCGGGTTATTAACATCTTCATCAAACGTATAGGAAACCTTCGATAAATCGGTTAAATTTTCACTTGTCCATGTAATATTCGGATTTACGTAAGTTCCGTTATTTGAAATTGTTTTTAGCGAAGTAATTTGTCCCGCTAAATTTTCCACAGGATTTTGGATGGTGAAGTCTCCTGCTGCTATCTTTTTAGGAAGAACGAGCGTTTGTTTATCCGCATATAACTTAGCAAGATTTGGTATATTGACCAGTTTATCCGAATCTAGCATACTTATTTTATTACTTCTCACATTAATAGAAGTCAGTACCGGAAAATCGTTCAGTTGCGGCAACTCAGTAAGTTCATTACTACTAAGATCCATACCTGTAACAGCTGGCAGATTTTCTAAATGTAAATCAGCACTGCTTAAATAATTTCCGCTAATATCTACTCGTTGGATTTTTGGTAAATTGACTAAGCTTACACTTTCTAATTCGCCCCAGTCAATACTAATACTACCGATATTTCTACCAATCGCATTTAATTGTGCTAGGTTTTTTAGCGATAACTTCTGGAGTTCCAACTCATCTGCTGAAAGGGTCACTAGTTTCGGTTGATTTTCAACATCCAAATCTGTGATAGAATTCCGGAATACATCTAATGTTTCTAATTCTGGCATCGTTTTTACCAAACTAAAAGTGCCTGCAATTTTATTGTTATTTGCACTAATTGATTTTAGCGTGGATATATTGAATAACGGATCTATGCTTGTAAGCTCGTTGTAATTCACACTGATGTTTTCTAGTGCCGTTAAGCGTTCTATTCCCGCTAAACTAGTAATACCTTGGTTATTTGCCACTAAATTAGTTACGCTTTGTAATTCAGCATCCGTTACTTCCGCATTAATATCTTCATTCCCGTTGATATTTTTGGCGATTACTTTAGCTAAATTGGCATCTGAAAATATATCCGCATACGTATTAACATTTTCAGAAGTTGCTTTCAAATTATTTTTTAGTGTATTATTCTTGGTGTTAGGATTTGAAGGTGTCTTTGAGGTCGTTTCATTGGCTGATTTTGGGTCAGTAGTAGTTTGTGGATTGGTTGATTCATTGTCAGTATGGCTACTATCTTCATTGTTTGTGGAATCTGTATCGTTATTTACCGCTTCCTGAGTGATGATGTCCGCCGTTGTTGTATCTGCATAAGCATACAAACTTGGACTAACTAGGCTAAAACACAAAGCAAGAGAAACAACAACAGGTAGTTTTCTCATTTTTTGTTTCCTCCAGGTTGTCATTAATATTATCTAATAGTATCTATCATAACAGATTCAGCAGCGCTCGAGGTCTGATTTTAGTAGTTGGCTTTATTCGAATAAGGCTACTTTGTGTCTTTTCAGTGAACAAACGGCTTTTTTTCAATCAAAACCGCTGAAAAGAGTCTTCATTCGGTACAAAAACGCAATTCTTTTTATTTCCCACATAAAAAAGCTAAGTATGTCGCTCCCCTAAAAGAGGCGTTTTATACTTAGCTTATTGTGAGAATTAAAGTACTTCAAGCGGCGGTAAGAATACTTTTCCTTCTTGTACTTCTTTTTTCGGAACATATAATCGGAAGTTTAAGGAGAATTCTTGTCCAGCCTTACTTGGTAACCAGTTTCCTGGATCTACATCAGCAGGTTTTTCGGCTGCAATATAAAGCGTTAAGCTACCGTCTTCGCTTCGTTTTGGACCTGTGTAATCATTGATGCAGAATTTATTTAATTTGTTTGGAATAACGTGGTAATCTGGAACACTGTAAAGCGTCACGGACCAAAATGCATCCGCCATTTCTGATGGAAGTTCATCTGCCGGGAAATGAATTTTGTAAACTTTATCCCCAGTCAATTGCCCGCCGTCAGTTCCTTTTTGACCGATGAAATATAATGATTCTTGGATTGTGTTCGCCCAAATACCACCATAGTTAATGATACCTCGTGAAAGAATATCATTTCCGAATGCGCCAACTACATAAGTAATCGACCAGCCACCTTTTTGCGTACCAAATCCTTTGGCACCATTAGTAAAATATGGAATGGCTTCTTTCTTAATTAAGTCTCTTACTTCATTTTTTTGTTCATCGCCAAGCTCTATATAGGCTGCCACTTTTCTTGCTTTATCTTGAAATTCTGCGGCTTTTGGCATTTTATCAGGATAGGTTGCTAATAATGCTTCTAAATTGGAATAAATTTCTTCTAATAAAAATTCTGCGTTAGTAAAATGTGGAATTTCAAGTGGTTCTTTGATTTTTATATTGTCTGGTGCGTCAAATTTGAATGCTTTTTGAAGTTTTACAGCGCCTTCTGGATCATCCTTTTGTTCTACGCGAAGGAGTAATTTTACTTTTTCTGATGGTAATTCAACTTTTACAGCGTCACTTGGCACGGAAGGATTTGTTCCTTTTTTAACGAAAGCAAATTTTCCATAAGGATGGTCCGGGAAATTGCGCTCGTTGATATTATTTACAACCTCGCCCCAGCCATCTAAAAGTTGAACTGTGTAGTACCGATTTTTTATTTCTGGCACTTCTAAAATAACAGCATTTTCGTCATCCACAGCTATCCAAGCTTCTGAATAAACTACGTCAAAATTCGGATTTACAAAGTTTGCATCTGCTGGTGAAACTGAGTTATGCTTCAGTGTGTTATAAGGAATTTTATCTTCTTTCGTATCAAAATTTTCTTGACGTAAAACGAGATACCGCGACAATAAATAGACATAGGATTCTTTGACCAGATCAGCATTTACTTCTAATTTCGCATTCATTATTAACATTACCACCTTTAATTTAGATTATTTTAAGTATATCATGGAGCATATATCAAATCGAAAGTTCCGTTTTAGCTTTTGGCTATCCCAATCATCGTTCCACCGATAATTACTAAAACTATTCCGATAATGACCAAAATCAGTTCTTTCTTCGTTTTCTTTTCTCCAAGGAACAGAATTCCACCAATTGTTGAGATTACTACACCCATTTGCGAGAGTGAAAAACCTGTAGCAATTCCGACTAATTTGTTGGAGAATAACAGGGCTAAGTTACCTGTTGCCCACATAACACCCGGAATCATATTCAACCACGTTTGCTTTGTAAACCGTTTTTCTTCGGACTTAATGGAGAACAGTAATCCTGCTACAACCATCCCGATCGCTTGTGGTAAAATTGCATCCCAGCCACTAATATCAAACCAACGAGTAATAACGACATAACCTACGTAACCAACCGATGAAATAAGTAAAGTGATAATTCCTTTTTTCATATTTTGACCGGAATTTTCGTCTTTATGTTGTTGATAACTTGTTAAAAATATCCCGATGATAATAAGTGCTAATGCGGAAAATCCTAAAACTAGTTTGGATGTTGTCCCCCATTCATGGAAGGCGAATACACCAAAAAGTGATGTACCCACTAACTGCATCCCAGTCGAAAGTGGCATTGTTTTCGAAACACCAACTTGCGTAAAGGCCCGGAACTGGTTCATTTGCCCTAAGCTCCAAAATGCCCCTGAGACAAAACTAGCAATAATTATCGTTGCGGTATATTCTGGATTTGTAAAAATAAAGACACCAATTGCAAAAGCTAGTGCTCCGAATGTCGTACCAATGATTTGTTGCCTCGGTTTACCACCGATTTTCGAAACAACTAACGGCATAATCCCCCACATCACTGCCGGAATTAATGCTATAACTATATTCATTTCTTATCCCCCTAATTCGTCTACTTATGCTCTATACCCTTTTCACTATGAAATCATTCCTATTCCCGTAATTATCTGTTAAAATAAATAAAAATTATCAAGAAGGTGAGAAAATGAAATCAACTGGAATGGTAAGAAAAATCGACGAACTTGGCCGCGTGGTTATCCCGATTGAAATAAGACGAACCATGAACCTAAATGTCAAAGATCCTTTAGAAATTTTTACAGATGAAGATGCGATTGTGTTAAAAAAATATTCTGCTGGTTTAGTTTGTGATGTGACTGGGGAGTTTTCTGTTGATAATAAAAAATTCGTGGATGGCAAATTGACGCTTAGTAAAGAAGGCGCCGCGGAATTAATGGAAGAAATCAAACGCCGATTTGGTGATACGTTATAAAAAAATCATGCGTGAAGTCCTTTTTCGAGGCTTCACGCATGATTTTTATTTTATTTCATGATAAGCAGAATACACTTCTCTTTTTGGTAAATTTCTCGCTTTCATAACGGTTTTAATCGCTTCTTTGGAACTAACATTTTCTTGTTCCATGACTGTGCTCACGTGGGTTTTAATATCGAGTTCCTGCCACCACAGTTGTTCTTCGGCAAGCGGTGGGTTGGCATTTCCTTCAATTATTAAGCAAAATTCCCCGCGCACTTCTTCATCGGTCGCCCAGTTCAGCGCGTCTTCTACCGTTCCACGTAAAAACTCTTCGAATCGTTTTGTAAGTTCGCGGCATAGGACAATTTTTCGGTCATTTCCAGTGATTTTGCTGATTGCTTTTAGCGTTTCTTTCAAACGATGTGGCGATTCATACAAAATCCATGTTTCTTCACGCGCTGCTAGTTTTTCAATCGCTTGGGTGCGCTCTTTATTTTGGCGCGGTAAAAATCCGTAAAAGTAAAATGGCTGCGGTGCCAAGCCTGATGCAATCAAAGCGGTTAAAGCGGCATTCGCTCCGGGTAATGGAATGACTGGAATATCGGCGTTTAACGCACTTTGGACAAGTTCGTAACCCGGGTCAGAAATAGAAGGCATCCCAGCATCACTAACTAACGCTACCACTTCCCCGTCTAGCATCCGCTGAATAATATTATCTTCTTTATTTTCTTTCGTAAACTGATGGTAACTCGTCATTCGGGTTGTAATTTCAAAATGATTTAAAAGTTTTACCGTGTTTCGCGTGTCTTCTGCTGCAATAATATCCGCTTCTTTCAGCATTCGGATTGCTCGGAAAGTCATATCTTCTAAATTCCCAATTGGCGTAGGAACTAGATATAATGCCCCCTGGCTGGCTCCGCTGAAACTTTTTTGGCTTTTTATCATTCGGATTCCTCCTCCCGTTGTTGTAGTAAATAGGCGTCTTTATTTTTACGCGATAATTTTTTGAAGGCAGCTTCTGCTTTTGTAGCTTCACTTCTCGTCTCAAATTTTTCAAAATGGATGACTTTTACTGGGCGGCGCGTTTTTGTATATTTGCACCTAATTCCCGCATTATGTTCCGATTCCCGGCGCACAACATCGGTCGTATAACCACCATAATATGAATTATCACTACATTTTAGCACATAAAAGAAATGCTCACTCGCTTTCGCCATATAAAATCTCCTTAATTACTGGTGTATACTCGCCCATTTCGTCATATACGATAACAGGTGAAACATATTTCACACCAGGTTTGCCGTCTTTGATTCCTTCTACAAGCACCGTGTTAGCTTCTCTATCAAGTCGCGGATACACGAATTGGATCCGTTTTGGTTCTAGGCGATATTTCCGCATTAAATCAATAATATCTAACAATCGTTCTGGCCGATGCACAAAATTGGCTTTTCCACCTTGTTTTAAAAGGCTGGCCGCAACACGAATGGTATCTTCTAGCGTACACATTACTTCATGACGAGCAATCCGAAAATGTTCATTGCTATTTTTCAAACTGGTTTCCGGCGTTGCGAAATATGGTGGATTGCAAGTGACAATATCTGCGCGCTCTTTTGGAATAAGGTCAGTGATTTTGTTTAAATCGTATTCGATCATCTCAATTTGCGCTTCTAATTGATTATAGGCAATGCTTCTTTTCGCCATATCTGCAAGTCGCGCTTGGATTTCAACGCCAACTATTTGCGCTTCTGTTCGCGTGCTGAGTAATAACGGAATAATCCCATTCCCGCTACACAAATCAATTATTTTCCCTTTTCGAATTGGTAGATAACTGAATTTCGCAAGGAGAACCGCATCTATCGAGAAAGAAAATACCGATGGACTTTGAATAATTCGCAAATTTTCTGCTAGTAAATAATCTAGTCTTTCGTCGCCTATTAATTTGAGTTTTTCCAAATGATTCACCTTTTCTAGCAAAAAGCCCTTCTCTGGAATGGAGAAAGGCCCGTCATGTTATTTTTTATTGAGCAAGGATAAGCAAAATAAACAATCTTCATCATTGCCACGCGGGCTGCCGAAATGTACATTGCAAACATGAAACCCTTCCTTGTAAAGTTGGACAAGATTGTCATAACCTTCCCCAAGTTCAATCATTTGCTGCATCGCTTCTTTTCGGTTAGGCGCCATTACACCATGCTCTGCCTCTGTTTCGGCTTTAGGTTCTGGTGCGGCTTCATCCGTCAAGGAAAGTCTGCGTCGCAAATGTTCGTTTTCAAGGTTTAATCGGTTATTTTCTTCCAACATTTCGCCTAAGTTTGTCTTTAGATCTCCAAGTTGCTGATACAATTCGCCAATTCGCTCCTCCATATTACTGACTGAGTCAAAAATAGCTTTTTTATCCAATTTTTTCACCTCAAGACTTTGCCGGTTGTTTTAGAAATTCGTTGAATGGGCGTAACTCGTCCAATTCGTATTCTATAACCGTCTCTTCTTCGGGCAAACTCACTTGTAAGATTCTAGAAAGCAAGTTGATTCCCGAAACACGTGCTTCTGCGCCTTCCGGAGTTTTTACTTTCACACCAACGTCAGGCATTTCACGTTTTGCTTGCTCATATTCATCATTCTCATATTTCAAACAACACATTAAGCGTCCACATAAGCCAGAAATTTTCGTCGGGTTAAGGGACAAGTTTTGGTCTTTAGCCATTTTGATGGAAACGGGTTCGAAATCGCCTAGGAAAGTGGAACAACAAAGCATACGACCACATGGGCCAATCCCACCAAGCAATTTCGCTTCGTCACGCACACCAATTTGGCGCAGTTCGATGCGAGTCCGGAAAACGGACGCTAAATCTTTCACGAGCTCCCGGAAATCGACGCGACCTTCTGCTGTAAAGTAGAAAATGATTTTATTACGGTCAAATGTATAATCGACATCAACCAAACTCATTTCAAGTTCGCGCTCACGGATTTTTTCGTCACATAATAAAAAGGCTTTCTGACAAGAATCGCCATTTTCAGCAACGCACTTATAATCCGCCTCGGTTGCAACACGGAGTACTTTTTTAAGTGGTAAAACAACATCTTCTTCGTCCACGTAGCGCGGCTCAATAACCGTTTTACCAAATTCAATTCCTTGTGCATTTTCAACAATAACACCTTGGTTTTCTGTGATTTCCAGTTCGCCAGGTGAGAAATAATATATTTTACCAACGTCTTTAAAACGGACGCCTACAATTTTAAGCATAGCGATTACCTCCCTTGGATTTCCAGAACTAACTGCTCCATTAGAAGTTGCGTGTTCATATTGGAATCCAGTTTTGATTTCGCAGCGAGAATCTTCTCGATTTCCCCTGTGGTTTCGGACAGTGATTTGCGCAGTGCATCTTGTCCAAGCATTTCTTTTTGCGCAGTACAAATTGGTTCGTAGTTCTCATCAAGCGTAAGGTGTAACCGGTCGCGGTACAGTAATAACAACAATTCGAGTCCAAGCGCCATCTTATCTTTCTCTTTAAAAAGTGGCATCCATGATTCTTGAATAATAATTAATGGGCTGGTCCCTTGATGGTGAATTCCCTCGTATAACTTGATAACAACATTTCTTGCCTCACCAAACCACTCACTCTCTTCAAAAGCCTTCACTTCTTCCACACTTCCAGTAATACTAGCATAAATCCGCGCTTTTTGTTCGGAAATGCCAGCTGCTGTAAGTGAAGCGAGTAGACTATCAAAAGTCAGTGATTTAAATGTGACTGGTTGTAATCTTGATTGAATCGTTGGCAAAATTTGCCCGGGATTTGTTGTTAAAAATAATAATAACAAACCGCCTTCTGGTTCTTCTATAAATTTCAGCAGGCTATTGGCTGATTGAACAGTCATTTTATCTGCATCGTAAATGATAACTACCTTTTGATCTGATTCCATCCCGCGTTTACTTAATTCTTGTTTTAGCGCGCGAACCTGATCAATCTTAATACTAGCTCCATCTGGCTCTAGCAAATGAACATCCGGATGATTATGACTCGCTATCCTCGTACAATTGGCACATTTTCCACATGCAAGCTCGGTTTCAGTGCTTTCTAAACAAAAAAGGCTCTGAGCTAACCAAAGTGCTGTGCGTTTCTTCCCTGTACCACTTGATCCTTCGAATAAATAGCCGTGAGATAATCGATTTTCGCGGACACTTTTTGAAAAAATCTTCATGACCACTGGTTGCATCACTGTAAGTTCATCCTGTAATCCCACAAAAAACTTCCTTTCTATCCATATTGTAATATTATACCATGACCAAGCTTAAATAGCTTCGGAATTTTAACAAAAAAATAACGATGATTTTGTTAACTAATATTACAATTTCAATAAATTAACTTTTTTTCCAAAATTTAAATGGACAGTACACCTTTTTGAGCATAGAATATAAGAAAAGTAGTTATTATACTTAGACTTGAAGGGGTTGTCTGGTATGAATGAATCGAACGGAAGTATGGAACTGTATTTAAGGGCTCATACCGAAGAAATTATTAACAATTGGTTATCAAAAATTTATGAAAATGAAAATACGTATACTAGCTTTGTTTACTCGCCACGTTACAAAGATGAACTACGTGCTGACAGTGAACAAACAGCTGATCTAATCATTTCTTATTTCACTGGTAAAAAAGCTTTCTTTGAAAAACTGGATAAATGGCTCGATAACATGTACGCACGCCGTATGGAAAATGAAGTACCACTACCTGAAGTTATTACTACCTTGGATAAACTACGCCGGGAATTTGTAGCTGCGGTTGGCGACTTTTGTATTCATAATGATGAAGTGTCTAAATGCGACTTTTCATCAAGCATGGCGATGGTTAACCACGGATTTGACCGAATCAACGAGGCCTTCTCGGCAATGTACTACAATGACATCGTTAAACATTTAGAACAACAACACCGCTTAATTGAAGAAATTAGCACACCAGTCATTTCAATTACTGACAAATTGGCGATACTTCCTTTAATGGGACGAGTGGACCGTGATAGAGCAGACAAATTATCCGAAATCACAGCAAACAAATGTGTCCAACTTGGCGTGGAACAGCTTTGTATCGATTTGTCGGGAATTACATCTTTTGACGATGCGCTTGGAGAAATGCTCAACAACTTGGTAACCGTGCTCAAACTTCTTGGCGTTGAGGCGTTCATTTCTGGCATCCAACCAAAAATGGCACAACAGATTAATCGTGTTGACTTAAACCTATCTATAACAGCATATCATTCGTTGAAGGCTGTTTTGCAAGATCAAACTAGAACAATATGAAAAAAACCGGAAGCACTGTAAAAGTGTGCTTCCGGTTTTTTGTTATTTTCAAAGCATAAAAATGCGATAAATCCATACTTGCACTATACTATTAAGAATTATACAATAAAAGAAAACTAGTGAATCAAACGGGAGGACACCATGCCAACTACGAAAAAAAATAAAGACATATTTGCTCTTGTTTTCTCAATCATCTCATTTGTTGTACCATTTGGATTAATTATCTCTATTCTAACTCTGCTCTATAGTAACCGTTCCATTCGAATAGAAGTTACATCTGTTAATAAAACAACCAAAGTGATTTCTATCATCAGCATCATATGCTCTGTTTTGATAACCATTTCTGCTATCGTTGGATTTATTACCTTTTTTACTTCAAAAAATAATTTAATGTAAAAAACCGGAAGCACTTTATTACAGTGCTTCCGGTTTTTTGTTATTTTCTTCTAAGGGCAATTAATCCGCCCGCTGAAATGGCTACGAGTAGTATTCCCCATCCATTAACAAGTGGTGTATCGCCGGTTTTTGGAAGTTTTATGGTTGTGCTTGGTTCGGTTGATTTTGGACTTTCTTTGCTAGGTTCTGGTTTGTTAGGTGTGACTGGTACTTCTGGTTTTGCTGGTGGTATAGTCGGTTCATTTGGTACTGGTGGCACTGGAATTGGTGGTGTTGGTGTCTCTGGCGTGTTTTCTTTTGTTACTTTTACTGGTTGGTCGGTCTCGCTAGCTACGATTTCGAAAATGACTGGACTAGTATCGATTTCATAACCAATTGGGGCGTTGGTTTCTACAAATTGGTAAGTTCCTGGTACTAAATCTGTTACTGTTAGGACGCCATTTCCATCCGTAGTTAAGCCGGTTTGTAATGTATTTCCGTCTTTATCTTGTAATTCGAATGTCGCTCCTGCTAGGGTTGCTTTTGTTGTGGCATCTAGTTTTGTTAGTTCTACAGAGCCGGTGTTGAGCGTGTTTTCTTTTGTCACGGTAATTGCTTTGTTATTTTCGCCAATAGTGAATTCTACTGGTGTCGAATTAAGTTTGTAGCCTAGCGGGGCTTTTGTTTCGATTAGTTGGTAGGTATCAAATTTCAGGTCTGCAATACTCAGTTGCCCGTTTGCATCCGTTGCAATGTTTTCTCGTAAAATAGTACCTTTTGAATCTACCAGTTTGAACTCTGCGCCTGTAAGAGTTGCCTTTGTTTTCGCATCTTCTTTCGTAAGTGTGACGGAACCAGTTGTGCCGTCCGCGTCACCGCCACCTCCTGATGCTGGCGTCCAAGTGGATGTTTGTTTCGTGATAAAATCGATTCCCATTAATTTAGCGGTATTATCGTACTGAGTGGACTTCCCGCCATCTGTCGCGGTTGTTGTATAAGAAATTTGCACGGAATCAGTTAGAGTTCCTAAAACTACTCTAAATCCATCGCTCGTTTCAGAAAAATTGGTGCTGGAAATCGGCGTGCCCGCTGTAAATACTCGGTCTGCTGAATAAGTTCCGTGAAACGCTTTGATAGAATCAAAATTTAATGTTTGTTTGGCGCCGATGGTATCCATGAAAACGGCACTTGGAACGTTCGCTTTGGCGTAGTTCACTCGAACAACCCAATGAATCAAACTTGGATTATTAGCGTCGACCCAACCGTATTTGAATAGCGTTTCTGTTGGGCTAACTGGTGTCTTCTCGCCAATTCCCACGTCTATTCCGGTTGTTCCATATTCAAGAGGAAACTCCAAATTAATCGTTTCATTTCCAGTAATAATTTTTTGATTAAAAGTGGTCCAGAAATCTAGGTCACCTTTAATATCGGAATGTTTTTCTACATAATCACTGAAAACGAGCGTTACTTGATTGGTTGCTCTTTTTACAGTGGCCGTCCCAACTACTTGTCCTTTATTATCTTTCACGTCAAAAGCGAGATCAGTTGCCAGAGCTAATTGACTTGGCAAAACGAAATCCATTGTGTCGCCTGCTTTTACGTCTGTCGAATTAGGAATAGACCATGTGTAATGTACATCCATGTTGTCGTAGTAGCCAAAATTGGTTTGTGGTACACCATCTTTATCTAAAAGTTCTACTGTGTTTAAAAATTGTGAGCCATAACTTGTTGCCGCTTTTACAATTGTCGTTTGGAAGATGGTACTAGCAACGATTAAAACACTTAGTAATGCTAACCCTACTTTTTTGAGAAAGTTTCCATTTTTACCCATTACAAATTCATCCTTTACTAATGAAGTTTTGTTATTATCAAACATCATATGACAATGGAGTAACTCCAATCTATATTGCTTTTAGGAAATATCGCGCGTAAATCTATATCTTTATGAACTTTCCGTGACAATTTGAAAAGATTAAGTGTTATTAAGTACTTAATTGAATAAAAAAGCCGAAACTTCCTATAAAGAAGTTTCGGCTTTTTACGGTAAATTTCAGGCTTTAATTAATCAGTATTTGCTGTGTCTTACAAAATTCTATTTTTACTACTGTTTTTTATTTCTAACGATTGAGAACGAGCATTTGAATTGCTTGAGCTACACCATCTTCATTATTAGTAGTTGTCGTATAGTTCGCGATTTCTTTAATATGCTCTGTCGCATTCCCCATCGCAACACCCATTCCAGCATATTCAATCATCGTCGCATCGTTTTCTTGGTCGCCAATACTCATAACTTCACTTTGATCCACACCCAATTTTTCAGCTAAGCTTGCAAGTGCCGACCCTTTATTGACACCTTTTTGCAAGAATTCTAAATTGTATGGGACGCTCCGAACCACGTAAAATTTTTGTTTGATTGTTTCTGGTAATTTTCGAATAACATCCGTGATTTTCTCAGGTGAGTCTAATAGCATTACTTTCGATACATGGATAGACTCTGGCGCTTCCTCCACTGGCAAATGATAGAGTGGCGTTTGTAATAATAATGAGTCCTGACAAGTGATTTCAGTGATTTTACGGCTTGGTACGTACATGTTTTTTCCATCAAAATAAGTGACATTTACATTTTCCGCATGACAAAATGCATAAATTTCTTCTAGCTCTGTTTTATTTAAGGTAATATCAGCTAAAGTTTTTTCGGAGGCTGTTTCTAAAACAACCGCACCGTTAAATGTAATCGCGTAGTCGCCGGCATCTAAAAGATCTAGTTCGATTAAGCTTTTTTTAATTCCCGCGAGCGGACGACCCGTACATAATACTACTTTTACCCCTTTATCTTTTGCTGCTTTAATAGACTCACGCACTGCTGGTGTGATTTCGTGCGCGTCATTTAATAACGTACCATCAATATCTATCGCAATAATTTTATACATAATTTCCTCCCCAAAAATGACTCATTACTTCTATTCTACTAAAAAATTAGCTGTTCTGCCAAAATCCATTCACTTCGCGAGAGATTTCTTGCGTGCTCTTCACCGTTTTTGCATGGTTCCAATGCGCTGGGAATAATGCTCTGTAGCGGTCGGCGGAAAAACGTTCTTCTATGAGTAACACAACTCCGCGGTCCGATTCTCCGCGAATAACGCGCCCAACAGCTTGAAGCACCTTATTCATCCCCGGAATTTGGTAGGCATAATCAAAGCCCCGCCCAATCGTCTTATTATAATAATCTTTAATTAAATCCGATTCATGATTCAATTGCGCAAGGCCCACGCCCACAATCGCCGCACCAATCAGCCGCTCACCACGAAGGTCAATCCCCTCAGAAAAAACGCCTCCTAAAACGCAAAACCCAACGAGTGTTTCTTCATTTCCAGCTTGAAACTCTCCCAAAAAATGCTCCCGCTGCTCTTCATCCATCGCAGTTTCTTGTTTCCGTACCCGGACATCTGGGTATTTTTCGTTAAATAAGTCGTATACATTTTGTAAATATAGGAAGGATGGGAAGAAAAATAAATAGTTTCCAGTTTTTCCAGAAGCTAGAGCATATAGAGCATCCACGACAGCCTCTAGACTTGTTTCGCGCATTTGATATTTTGTGCTTATATAATCGGCTACAAGTAAGTGCATATTTTTTTGCTTAAAAGGGGAAGCGAACATCATTCGGCTCGTATCTTTTTCTCCGCCAAGAACATTCGCATAGTAATCGATTGGTCGAAGTGTTGCTGAAAAGAGCACCGAGCTACTTCCGAGTTTGAGCTTTTCTGATAGTAGGAAAGCTGGGTCCAAGCATAGCTGTTTTATGTCTAAATCGCCACGGCAACTCGTAATTTGCGTAACATAGCGCTCATCGTAAAACTCTGCAATTGCCAGGTATCTCAGGCTTTCAAAGTAAAGTTCCAGCACATCTGCTTGTGATTCCGACTGAGTATTTTGCGGCAGCCATTCTTTCGCTACAAATGTGAATTTCAATACTGCATCGTTCCAATCAGCCAACTTCTCTTTTTCTACGTGAATCGTTTCGCCTAAATCTGTTAGCTTTTTATTGACCGCAATCATTTCTTTATTCATTGCATTTACCGAATTTAATAAGCGTTTGTTTAATTTTTTATCCAGGCCGCGTTTCACTTGCATTACCAGCGATTTTCGTAGCGTGGCTGAATACATCGAGCGTGCGCGGTCTACTAAATTATGCACTTCATCTACTAAAAATGTATATTTTCCCGGGCCTTCTGCAAAAAAACGCTTTAAATAGACGACCGGATCAAATAAATAATTATAATCGCAAACAATCACATCACAAAAAAGCGCCACATCGAGCGACAATTCAAACGGACAAAGCGTGTATTTTCGGGCATATCCCTCTACAACCGGCCGCGTAATCGCTTCTTCCGACTGCAGCATATCAAACAAAGCTTCATTCAAACGATCATAATAACCACGCGCAAATTGGCAATGATCCGGCTCGCATTTCCGCTCGTCTAAAAAGCAAATCTTGTCTTTCGCTGTAATTGTCACACTTCTGGCAGCTAGACCTTTGCGGCGCATTTCATCAAGTGCATCTTCGGCAACTTGTCGTGTAATCGTTTTTGCCGTGAAGTAGAATAATTTATCGGTTTTCCCTTCGCCCATTGCCTTAACTCCCGGGAATAAAGTCGACATCGTTTTGCCAATGCCAGTTGGAGCTTCACAAAACAAACTCTCTTCCGAAGATACAGTCCGATATACCGCAATCGCAAGCTCTCTTTGCCCATTTCTATAGCTATCATATGGAAAAGTTAATTCTTGAATCGTTTTATTTCGCTTCATTTCCCACGCCGCCGCTGCTTTTGCCCAAATCGCGTATTTTGAAAGTAAATCGTCTACAAAAGTACTCATTTCTTCGCGGCTCATGACACGTTGAAATTGTTTTACTTCTTTATCAGTTACTTGATAATACGTTAATTGTAGCGTAACTTCTGCCAAATCCGACTTTTCGGCGAGCATAAATCCGTAACAAATCAGTTGCGCCCAGTGAAGCGGCCGGAAATCTTCGGTAATTTCTTCCATTGGCGTTTCGGTTGTTTTAATTTCATCTATCATTTGTTCGTTAATAATGCCATCTGCGCGGCCATCGAGTGAAAAGGCAACCCCATCCACTACTCGGTCAATGTTCAACCGGACTTCTGCAACGTATTCTTCTCCCGCTTCTTTTTGGAGTAATTGATGAATTTTTGTTCCTTCTAAGGCGCGGTCTGAACTAGTCATTCGGCTATCAATACTACCGCTTCTCTGAACAAACTCGACTAACCGCCTCACTGAAATCTGCACTTTTTTCATCAATAAACCTCCTTTACAATCCAGTTGAATTATAACACAGAACCTATGTTCGTAACAATTTAATAAAAAATACTATTTTTGGACTTTTATAGCAAAACCAGCTAACCTCTTCATTACCGCAACCAAATCACACTTTTTCTTAAAAATAGACTTTATTTGATTTAAAAACTTCACATATTAGAAACATTTATCCGTAAAATACTACTAAACTGCATACAACGCACTTTCTGCATTCTGATACAATTATGTTTACAAAAGACTTGAACAAGATTGGAGAAACGTCATGCAAAAGACTTTATATAATTACCAAGAATTCATTCGTCTGTCCCATGAAGGAAAAATAGCTTATGAAAAAGTTGAAGTACCAAAAAACGCCAGCTTATTAACAGAAAAAGCTGACGTTGATAATTACATTTACCTTGTAGTCGATGGGTATATCGCTTTGCTTTTGAATGATGGTAAAGAGCACTCGAAAATTTACTCTATTCAAGGCAAAGGAACATTTTTAAATTATTTCACTTTACTGGATCAAAGTAATAATCGTTTTAATTTTAAAACACTTTCTAAATGCTCGCTTTATAAGTATTCTAAAATCGATATGGAGTATTTTCTTTCCATGTTTCCTGAGAATTTTGGGTTTCAATTTTTCATTATGAAAAACCAGACTGCTCACGTTTACTTTAAAAGTTTAATGGCGAGTAGTCCGGCTTCCGAAAAACTTAAGATCACCTTTTCAAATATGGCTCTGCTTCATGGTTCAACTGTAGATAATCACACTGTTGTGCTACCTCAAGAGATTAAAACAAGCCATCTACTTTCTTATAGTAATCTTTCGAAAAGCTGTTTTTATAAAGATTTACAAGCACTAAAGCTAACGAACCAGATTGAAAAGAAAGAGAAAAACTGGATTATCCATAATGAAGAACTCTGTACGGCGATACTAAATGGTGAAACTTCTATCTGACAATTACTTACGAACCACTTTTAAAATAAGTGTCGAAATAACGAAAAGAACAATAAACATTAAGGTAATTGTTGCGCCTGGTGGGGTTCCTAGTTGGTAAGAGGATACAAGGCCTGAAAACATCCCAACTAAACCAATTAGAATGGCACTTATAACACACATCAGGAATCCCTTTGAAATGCGCATGCCGATTGCTGCTGGAAGTATGATTAGTGCGGAGACAAGTAAAGCGCCCGCAATTGGCATAATGACCGCAATCGTAATCCCAGTCACTACACTGAATAACAGCGAAATCAAACGCACCGGAACTCCCTCTGCAACCGCAACATCTTCACTGAAAGTAAGCACAAACATAAACCGTTTAAACACGAGAAATAGTACTACGATAGCTACTCCCAAAATGACTAATAGCTGCACTTGCGCCTTACTTATTGTCACAATCGAGCCAAATAAGTATTGTTGCACACTCGTTGTCATTCCGCCTTGATCTAGACTCATCAGAACAAGCGCGACAGCAAGTCCCCCAGCCATTAATATCGCAATCGATAACTCCGAATAAGTTGCATAAACCCCTCGTAAATACTCAATTCCAAGCGCCGCAATCACAACTACAATCAGCGTCGTGATACTTGGATTCACATTTAAAATCAACCCAAAAGCAACGCCCGCAAGCGATACATGCGACAACGTGTCAGCCATAAGTGACTGTCTGCGTATAATTAAGAAAACGCCTAAAAGAGGTGCAATAATAGCGATAATCATTGATGCTTGGAAGGCTCTTTGCATAAATCCATAGAGAAACATTTCCATGACACATCCTCCTTTCTAATAAGGCGAATATGCTTATCAACATAATCTTCCATTTCTTCACTATCATGTGTTACCATCAAAATCGCTTTATTATGGACTTGCGCTTCATGCTTCAATAAATCATAAAAGCGAATTTTACTATTTTTATCCATCGCAGTTTGCGGTTCATCCAAAATCAAGATATCCGGGTCAGTTGCGAACATTCGCGCCAAACAAATCCGCTGCTTTTGACCGCCAGATAGCTCGCCGATACGTTTATGACGGAAATCCCACATTTCTACCGATTTCAGTGCTTTTTCGACATGCGCATGATCTTTTGCAGTCAGTCGTTTGAACCATTTACCATTTGGAAAGCGCCCGGATCTCACTAATTCTAGAACCGTACTTGGAAAACCAGCATTAAATGATGCAATTTGCTGCGGTACATAACCTGTTAAAAGTCGCCCGCCATCTGCGTTCTTTTTCGCAAAAGTAACTGAACCTTTATCCGGATGCAAAATTCCCAAAATAATACGGAGCAGTGTTGATTTAGCTGCTCCGTTTTCTCCTGTTAGTATGATGAATTCTCCCGCACTCACTTGAAATGAAATGTTTTCAAGCACTGGCTCGGATTCATATTTAAAACCAATATTGGCTATATCGATATATTTCATTTGATCGCTTCCTTATTTAATTGTTTTTTGCAAAGCTTGTAAATTTTGTTCCATATAAGCAATGTAATCCATGCCTTTTTTCTGCTCTTTATCGGTAATTCCTTCGATTGGACTTAGTACTTCTAGTTTTGCGCCAGTTTCGTTAGCGAGGGTTTCTGCTACTTTTGGTGACGCTACTTCTTCAAAATAAATGGTACTGATGTTGTTTTCTTTCACGTATTTTTGCAGTTCGGCTAATCGCGCTGGACTCGGCTCTTGATCGGGTGAAAGACCGGCAATTGCGACTTGATGTAAGTTATATTCTTTTGCTAAATATTGGAATGCTGCGTGTTGAGTTACGAAATCGCGTTGTTTTGCGCCTTCAAAAGCTGTTTTAAACTTATTGTCGAGTGATTTTAATTTGTCGGTATAGTTTTCTGCGTTCTTTTTGTATGTATCTGCATTTGTTTTATCTGCTTTTGCTAGACCGTTCTGGATGTTAGCCACTTCCTGCTCGGCTAGGACTGGGCTTAACCATACGTGTGGATCATGCTCGTGATGGTGGCCTTCTTCGTGGTCATGATCGTGGTCTTCCTCTTCTTCCGTACCTTCCACGAGCTCAATTCCCTTACTAGCATCAATCACGGTTAATTTTTTCGAGTCTAGGCTTTTAAGTACGCTCGGCACCCAAGTTTCCATGTCTTCACTGTTATACACGAACACATCCGCCGCCTCGATTTTGGCAATATCTTTCGCACTCGGCTCGTAATCATGCGGTTCTGTTCCGGCGTCAATCAGCATTTCAATCGAAGCATTATCTCCAGCCACATTTTTGGTAAAATCATACATTGGATAAAAGGTAGTAACGACCTTAAGTTTATCCTTATCCCCACTTACTTTATCGCTACCAGCACCGCAACCCGCCAAAACTAAAACGAACGCCAACACTGTTACAACTAAAAACGACCATTTCTTCATACTATCTCTCCTTTTTCGTAATGATTACGATTTAAATTCTAAATCTGCGCTATGTAAAATTTGACTACGTATCGTAAAACGTAACCATTCTTATTTGCAAGAAATATCTTATCATGGGATTTTTTTTGCGTCAAGCTGTTTTTTGCAGAAACCATTAATTTGACTTATCTTATCGGAATACTTATAATAACGATAAATACACAGATAGAAGGGGAGAAAATCATGCATTTTTTAAAGAAAACATTGCCTATTTTTGCCATTTTGACAGTACTTTTACTCACAGCATGCGGAAATGACAATGATAAATCTGCCGCAAAAACTTCCCCGGACAAAATTAAATTTCTTGAAACCAGTGAATTACTGACTTTAAATACGACAGCTGAGGAAGACTTTGCTAGCTTCACCGCACAAAACCAAGTCTTCGAGGGACTATACACACTTGATCAAAAAGATAACTTTGTTCCTGGGGTTGCTGATGGAATGCCAGAAATCAGCGCTGACCAAACGAAATATACCATTAAATTAAAGAAAAACGCGAAATGGTCCGATGGTTCCCAAGTAACCGCCGATGATTTCGTCTATGCGTGGCGCCGTGCCGTTGATCCAAAAACCGCACCGGGCTACTCCGCACTTTTCAAAGATTCGATTAAAAACGCCACTGAAATTAATGAAGGCAAATTACCTGTAACTGATCTTGGTGTCGTTGCAACTGACCCAACAACGCTAGAAATCACACTTAAAAAACCAGTTCCATACTTCATTTCACTCCTTTCTTTTGAAACATTTTTCCCGCAAAAAGAAAGTTATGTGAAAAAACAAGGCGATAAATATGGTACAGATAGTGCGCATACTTTATACAATGGCCCTTTTGTTATGAAGGATTGGGGCGGCAACATTACGAATAAATGGACTTACGCGAAAAACGACCAATATTGGGACAAAGATAATGTCAAAGTAAATGAAATTGACGTGCAAGTCGCGAAAGATATTAACGCCGGCGTGAACCTTTATAATACGAACGGTGCTGACCGCGCGCCACTTTCAGGCGATTTTGCTAAACAATATAAAGATAAAAAAGATTTCCTAACCGAAAAAGATGCGCTCATCAGTTATTTGCGCATGAACCAAAAACGTGACGGTAAAACGACTCCACTTGCGAACAATTCATTGCGTCACGCGCTTAATTTAGCCGTAGATAAACAGCAATTAACTGACCGCATTCTCGGCGATGGTTCCTTCCCAGCGAACGGACTTCTTCCAAAAGATTTCGTCCAAAACCCAACAACGGGCGCTGATTTCCGCACAGATAGCGGCGACCATTTAGTTTATAACAAAGAAGAAGCTTTAAAATATTGGAAACAAGCACAAAAAGAACTTGGAACCGACAAAGTAACGATTGAACTGCTTGGCGATGATCAAGAAACGACGAAAACCATTTTCGCTTATTTGAAAGCGCAGTTTGAAGATAATTTGCCAGGAGTTACGATTAAAGTGAAAAATATGCCTTCGAAGAGCGCGACACAGCTAACTTCTGATGGTAATTATGACTTGTCGCTAGCTGCTTGGATGCCTGACTTTAAGGATCCGTGGACATATAGCAGTTTATTCTTATCCGATTACTATAATAACCATATGAGCTACAACAGTCCCGCTTATGATAAGCTTGTTAAATCAACAGATACAACACTTGCGACGAAGCCAGAAGAACGTTGGAATGCGTTTGTAGCTTCTGAGAAAGTTCTGCTTGATGACGACGCGGCGATTTTACCACTTTATCAACATCAAACAGCGGTGTTGCAACGTACGGATATTACCGGGGTGCAGAAACATGCTTTTGGTTCGCCTTATAGTTATAAGTTTATTCGGGTGGAGAAATAGAGGACTGATTAGCAGTTTGGAAAAACCCAGCAATTATGTAATTGCTGGGTTTTTGTTTCTTTTCATAATTTAGCTACTTTATCTTTAAACTTCGCATATCTAAATAGGAATTCCTCTTTTTCAGTTTCAAAATCCCACAAGATTTCGTTAATTTGATTATCCATATAAGGTATTAATTTTTGCAACTCCTCTTTGTAAGCTACCAATTTATCGGCTGAGATTCCTGCTAGCTGTTCTAAAAATTGTCCATCCCACATTTCTCCAGCTAATGGGTTTATTTTAATAAATTCAATCGCTTTTTCTATAGCTAAATCCTCTAGTTCTTGTTGCAAAAGCATCGTATAGACATCATTTTCAGTAATTTCGCCTCTAGTTTTATTCAACAATGATTTTAGCCACTTATTGTATTTTTCATTATCAATAGAAAAAGAGTCATCTATATGATAGATATCCTTTATTTTTTGATCCAATTTTGTATACCTCCATAATCATCAGTAAAGAATATGCCACTCAAAATATTAGACACTAGCACTTCTGCGATAATCTCGAGCTAAGAGGGGTGCATTATACGTGTTCATTGATTCTAAGTCTAAAACTCCTCATATCTCAGGACATCTTTTATATTCCTCAGTAAAAAAGTAAAGTCTTCAAGCGAACATTCTATTCGAGTAAGCTCTTTATCCAATCCATTTTCTTCGCTAACTGCGTCAATTATTAAGACTTTACGATTAGAACTAGAAATCAAATATTGATTTCCTTCTATAAATAAACCTGAATAAATTCCACCATCATACAGAATATCTTGAAATTTACCCATTTTCTCTTGATTGTTACTTTTTACAAAATCAATGGTTTCTTCTATATTGTCTGAATCTATTTCAGATAATAGAAAATCTTTAATTTTACTAACTTGTTGTTTGTTGTATTTAGACATAATACTATCTATATTATTCATATTAATCTCCACCTTCTTCATGGTGCAGGAACTGGATATACAGTCCACACATTATTTAATTCATCATATACAATTTTAATATGTGACTCGCCTTTTGTTCCAACATTTTTTTCCGTATCTATTATTGCAGAATAAGATTTTTGCCTTTGACTTCCTAGGCCATTATCTTCAATTTTTTTGACTTTACCATTTTTCAATGCATCTTGTACTATCAAATTAGCCTCTTCTGAGGTTTCTGCATCAAACTTTCTTGCACGCTTTGCCGTAGAATTACGTAAATGCTTGTCTTTAACTACAAAATCTTTAATATTAACACTCTGCAGAAAATCAATTCTATTGACATTCCTTCTTCTATCCAACCACTTCTTAGGGATCTTAATCTTCTTCCCTTTATACCCACCACCAGCGTAGTAAAAGATAACGCCACTTGTGATACTAAATCCTTGCGCCTTACTTATCTCTTGCCCAGTAACTGGATCTATTCCTTCTCTCACTGATTGAACAACTGCCTGTAACAACTCAGCTTCTTCCTGCGCTTCATTGCTTTCATGCGGCATTTTCCCGCCGAGCACGGCAGCATTATACGCGTTCGTTGCTTCTACATCTACTATACCATTTTTCATTAACACCCACATTTGACCACGGTATGGAGAATGATTGGAATGAGTTAACTTTAAATGTCAAAAAATATTGAATAAAACAAAGGGCACCTTTATATATTCTAAAGGTGCCCTTTGTTTTATTAAGAATACTCTATAAAAATTTCGCTATCTAAGTTATCTTTTAATAACTTAATTAGTTTCATCATAATCTCTTGTGTAACATTATCCAATACTTTTATATCGATTGTTCCAAATTGTTCCAAGGCTTTTTTGTTGTCTGGAATCACCCAAGGGCTTTCATCATACCAGCCTTCATATAAATGATAATAATATGCTAAAGAAACCCATCTACCATCAACTGGACTAAATTCATTCATAATATTGTTAAAGTAGCCTTCCCACATTTCTATACCTGTTTTCTCACCATTTATATAAGTATAAAAGTCAATTTCTGGATATCCTTCGAAACCTGTATAATAATTTTTCAACATCAGGTTAATTCCGCTTTAATTGCAATTAATTCTGTATCCTTCACATAAAAAGTAAGGTTTTCAGAAATAATTTCTTTATTGTATTTATACATATTACTGAAATATAGTATAAAATAATCACCATGGTTAAAAATTCTTACTTTTGGAATAAAAGTTTTGTTCTCAACAATATCAGTATCAATCATCGGAAATCCATTTTGTACTACAGTATTTTTTTCTTCCCATAAGGTGATTAAATTATCTGTTTGTGCGGGGAAAATGCACTCTATCTCCCCGATTACCCCTTCATCATTCAACCACACCATAACGTTACTTCCTAATCTGTAGGTGTAGAAATTGTCATTCATTTTTTCAGTTACAATATCAAAATTTTTAATTTCATCTATAAAAGAAACTTCACTTTTTATTGTTTGTGGTAATATTTTTTTTATTTTCAAAATTATACTCCTTTTATATGGAATATGAGCATCTAAAACTTTCCGCTCGAAATAAACCCGAAACACTGGATTTCTAGGTTCTCCCTTATTCGTATGATAAATTTGTTGTATTGCTAGAAAATACAACGTAGAATACCATTTTCTGTTGCCCTGTGACTTGTTTTGAACGTCTTTTCCTTTGCCCGAGGAACTCACGAAATAGCTAGTACCTTGACTTGTCCCTCAAGCCTTTTCATCATAACATGCCCACCGTTTGCATTGATATTTGAATTTGTTCTTTCAAACCTACTCCACTTCTCGCATTTCTTTTATTCAAATGAAATTTGTACTGTATTTTCATTTGTGCTCTGTTTTATCTGTTGTATAATTTCTTGTACTTCAGATTCAGAAAGCTTTTTATTTTCATAAGGAGGTTCCCAATTCTTCATAGAATCTTTAAATACAACAAATTTACCTCCAACTAACATTTCTCCACCTGCTTTCACTACATATCCATTCTCTAAATCCAATTTCACATGTGAACTACTACCTGTAATTTTTATTTCATTTACTTCCTTCCAAAAAAATTTTTTCAAGTCCTGTTTTAGGAACAATCGTTGTTATTTTCGTTAAGTTAGGATTATTTTTTAATCTAGGTTACTCAGCATTTTCCAAAATAATTCCTTTTCTCAAAGTTGAACCAACTACTGCACGAACTTCACCAGAAACTTGTTCTGCATAAGAACCAGAAGCCAAATCCCATGCTTTCATTGACTCAGGATTATTAAAATCCCAGTCTGGCATTTCAATTCTTTCCTTCCAATGACTTTTATCTGAAATTTTTATTTGTTCTGGAGTAGCATTTCCTGAGACACACTGGTTTTTGAGACAGAGAAACTTATTTTCCAACTATGTAATTAAGATAAAACAGGCACCTGTTTTATCTTAAACTATTTATAATTCACGAATCTATATTGAAAATGATTCTTGATATTTTTTTAACTCATTATCTAGGAGTAATTTTTTTTCGGGGTAGGATTCTACATACCTGTTACATATAATATTCAAATAATAATAAAATTGTTTATAGTCAATCACTATTTCACTTCCAGAGTATAATCCAAACTCTACTCCGTCAAATCCTTCCCCCTGAGCAATATCATATTCATCTAAGTCTCCCGGAAAAAGACATGTACCCGATTCCACTCCAAATCCCTCTCCTTTTGAAACGGAATTTATTATTGAAATAAATTCTTCATCAGAAATTTCATCAAAAACTACTTTTACAGGATATTGTTTTTCATTAATTAACTCACTATTTTTGATTCTTTCATGAAACATATTATTTTCCCTCCTACTCAATCAGGATAAAATGAAGTAATTTTACCATCTTCATAGTACCCTCTCCATGTTTTACCTGTATTATCTTTACCAGTCCATTCTCTTGGTAAACTCCCGTCGTCTGGATTAGAAGTAGCATTATTAGCTGCTTCTAATCCCCTGTTTATATACTCTTCATCAGATATCACTTTAGGATTATATATTGTTTTTTTATAAATCGTTTTTTTATACCGTCCTGTAGGATTTCCTTTGACATCTAATTCTGGTATACGATACTCTACAACAGATACTCCAGGAATGTCCGTTGGTGTTTGTTTTACAATTTCTACGTCATTTTTGAAAAATTCTTCACTATTATGAGCACCACCAATGCCCCTTTTTCGCGGGACATTCGGATCTGTATTTCTTATATGGTCCTCCAATTCTGGAGTTTTTTCTATTTTTTTAACCCCACTAGCTTTCTTCCTTCTATTTAACCAAGCTTTAGGAAGCTTGAACTTCTTCCCTTTATAACCCCCAACAGTATAACGAAAAATAAGACCGCTTATAATACCAAACCCTTGCGATTTACTTATCTCTTGTCCAGTAACCGGGTCTCTTCCTTTTTTCACCGATTGAATAACCGCCTGCAACAACTCGGCTTCTTCCTGTGCTTCATTGCTTTCATGCGGCATTTCCCCACCAAATACGGCGGCATTATACGCATTCGTAGCTTCTATGTCTACTATACCATTTTTCATTAACACCCACATTTGACCACGGTACGTTTTTTGGTATTCGTCAAAATTGAATGTTTTTGCGTTATCGTTTAATGCTTTTTCTAGGACGTTTTGCATCCGGGTTACGGTGGTGAAATTCAGCTTGCTCATATCATAGGTGCCCGTTTTACTATTAAATTGAATATTCGACTGGAGTTCGCGTATAGTTTGCTGAATTCCTCGGACTAAATCTGTTAAATTATCAAAAAAACCGCCATGACTTTGTTCAAATGCCAAGTATTTTTCTAAGATATTTTCCTGTTTGTAGGCGATACTCAGCTGGGAACGATAGCTCTGCATTTGCCCTTCCGTTCCGGTATTCATTCGCTGGGCTAATGCTTCTTTTTTCGCTTCAATACGATCAATCATCTTCCCGAGTTCATATAAGCCATCCGCATCAATTCTTGCATCAGCCGAACCGTCCACTTGGGCGTGAAAATCAGCTATATATTGCGCTAATCGTTCTTCACTTTCGTTCATGGCTTCGATTATCGCGTCACATAATGGAAAATAGGTCATTTGGTAATAATTTTTCGATGCGTCAACCGCTTTTCCTTTTAAACTGCCGTCTTCGGTATAGTTTTTCACAGCATTTTTGATGTCTTGAATGTTTTTTCTTCCTGTTTCATTGGCTGTATGTAGTTGGTGCGCAAAGGCTTGTATTTCTCCGATGTCAATTCGGCTCACTGTAACAACTCCTTTTGTAAATCTTGTTGTTGATTTTCTAATTGGTAGATGTTTTTTCGGCAAGCGGTGATTTTTTGTTGGCATTCCTCTTCATTTGCTTGGATTTTTTTATGCCACTTCTGTTTTTCTTCTTCCTGTAAATCTGCCAAATAGTAGCCGAAACTTCTCGATTCTGCGCCTTGCCAGACTTCGCGCAAAAATTCGAGCGACTCCCGTTCTTCTTGGTTAACACGCGCAACATCTTCCGCTAACCACTCTTGTTCATTTTGTTGTCGTTGTAAATCTTGCAAAAAATCTTCGGCCACGGATTGTTCTTTTTTCAGCAGTTGCAATTGCGCCTCCGCTTGCTGGCTCTTTGCATCCATTTATTTACCCCCCAATCCCATGCTCCGTTCAAGCTCTTGGTCTTTGCGAGTAAATGATGCACCCAATTCTTTCAATCTTTTGGCATCTGTTCCTACCACACCTTGAAAATTGTCCACCGCGTCTACCAAATCAAACAATGCAGTTCGAAAGTGATTGATGGAATTGGCTCGACTATAGGCCATATTGCCACCTTTCATCGGTAAATATTCAGCTGATTTCCCTTTAGATTCTAGCTTTGTCGCGTGTTTTTTCAATGTTGTTTCTTTAACTTTTATTTCACTCATTTCTGCACCTCATCTCTGTCTATAATAATGAAACCTTATCCTTTAATTATAGCACCGGGCGCGCTCTCCTTTTGTGAGCGTTTTGTGAATTTATCCTTTGAAAATTGGCTGAGACACGTTTTTTACGCTTCTATTTTAAGTACATTTTCTTTAAAAAACAAAAAAACACTTTGACTTAAAAAATCAAAGTGTTTTCAAATTTAGTATCTACGTGATAAACCTTTTCTCAGTACATCGCCAAGGACGTTAAACGAAAGAATCGTCATTAAAATTAATAATCCTGGGAAAAGCGCCAAGTAAGTTGCTTCGCCGACGTAACCTTGCGCATTGTTCAGCATGCTGCCCCACGAAGCGTTAGGTTGTTGAACGCCGAGGCCAAGGAAACTTAGTGCTGACTCGGTTAAAATGGCTGTAGCGACGTTTAATGAAGCTGCAACGACGATCGATGGCATCGCGTTTGGAATGATGTGTTTGAACATAATGTGAAAAAATCCGCCACCGGATGACTTAGAGTACAAAATGAATTCACGTTCTTTTAGCGTCAGAGTTTCTGCCCGGACTATCCGCGCCACTTCCATCCAAGAAAGCAATCCGATAATGATAATAATGTTCGAAATTCCCGGTTTTAAGTACGCATTTAAAATCATCAGTAGGAAAAATGACGGAATCGACATGAAAATATCAAGAAAACGCATCACCATATTGTCAACGAAGCCACCAAAGTAACCACTAACTGTACCAGCGAGCGTTCCAACGACAACGGCAATCATCATTGCAAACACACCGACAAGTAGCGAAACCCGGCCACCATATAAAACACGCGTCAAGTAATCCCGACCATGGTCATCTGTCCCAAACCAGTGCGACGAATTTGGCGGCATCAATTTGTCCTGAACGGAAAGAGCGTTGGGATCATAAGGCGAAAGGAACGCGAAGATACAAGCGACCGTAATAATAATTAGCACACTCGTCGCAAAAACAGCGCGGCGGTCAGCAAGCATAAAGCGCCAAAAACTCCGCTCTCGTGTTGCGTGAACGACTTCTGCATCCCGCTCGAAATCTTGCATTGTTTTTTTCGAAAAATCTAATCGCATCATGAATTCCTCACCCCATTTCCCTAATCCGCGGATCGACAATCATATAAGCTAAATCGGCCAGCAAGTTTCCGATAATTAATAACAGCGCTGAAAATAGCGTAATCGCCATAATAACCGGATAATCTAGTTGAAAAATCGCATTAATTCCAAGCGAGCCCATGCCCGGCCATGAAAAAATACTTTCGGTAATAAAAGCGCCTGTAATGACTTGCGGAAGTGACATCCCAAGCAGCGTTATGACTGGCAACAAGGAATTTTTCAAGACATGATGCCCCATAATTTGCACTTTTGACAGCCCTTTTGCATAACCGAATAAAACATATTCTTCTTTTAATTGGTTAATGGTATTCGAGCGAACGTAGCGATAGTATGCCGCGCACCCTTGGAAAGTCAGCGTTATAACTGGCAAAATTGCATGCTCCGCCATATCCCAAAAAGAGTCGACCCCAATCGTTCGCATTCCTAAACTCGGAAGCCAACCTAGCTGAATTGAAAATACATCTATTAAAATCATTCCAAACCAAAAAATCGGAATCGAAATCCCTATATAAGAAATCCCGTTTAACACTTTATCAATCCACGTATTTTCATAATTCGCCGCAACCAAACCAAGCGGAATCGACAACAATAGCGTCAGCACGAGTGAAGTTCCCACCAAACCAAGTGTCGCCGGAATTCTCTCTAAAATTTGTTGTAAAACTGGCTGGCTATTCACAATCGAATAACCAAGATTCCCTTGCAACAAATTTCCAAGCCAAATAAAGTACTGCACATAAATCGGTTGATCAAGTCCTAAGCTCTGTCTAATCCGCTCCACATCATCAGGATTCATATCAGGCGTAACAAAGGAATTCACGGGATCTCCGGGCGCTAATTTGATAAGGGCAAACGAAATAATCGAGATAATAAATAGCATCGGAATAATTTGCAATACGCGTTTTATGATTGTTTTTAGCATAATTTATCTCCTATCTAAAACACTAAAAATGACAAGTAAAAATCTGAACCTGCCAAAAACAAGCATGGCAGGCCAGATTTTTCACGAATGATTTTTAATTATTATTCCGTTAAATATAATTTAGAAAGATCACGGAACATTGTTACTGGTTGTGGTGTTGCAGCTTTTTGTCCACCATAACGGCTATCAAGAGCGAGTACTGCATTATCATAAGAAATTGGATAAATTACAGCGTCATCAGCAATTGTGTTTTGGATTTTTTCATAGATTTCTTGACGTTCTTTATCGTCAGCAGTTACAGCGCCTTTTTCCCAAAGTGCGTCTAGGTCTTTGTTGTGGTAGTTAGAGTAGTTGTAAGGCGCATCGCTTAGGTATAGAGATTTATATGCATCAGGATCGTTCCCCATGATATAACCATTTAGCGCGATGGAGTAATCTGCATTTTTACGGTCAAGTGTGATGTTGCTAAGTGCGTTTGGATCAGTTGGTTTTAAGTCAAGTGTCACGCCGATTTCTTTGTATTGTTGTTGCAAGTAAAGCGCGATACTTTCTTGTGATTTACTGTTGTTTAAATAGTAAACAGTTAGTTTTTGACTTGTATCAAAACCACTTTCTTTTACTAATTTTTTCGCTTTGGCAATGTCTTGGTCGTATGTTTCTACTTTATCAGTGAAATATTTCGTGTTTTCTGTTAGGAACGAGGAAGCTGGTTTTGCGTATTCATCTGAACCGTATGCAGCATCAATGATATCTTCACGGTCAAGCGCATAAGAAAGGGCTTGGCGAAGTTCTTTTGATTTAAGTGCTGGTTGGTTTTCGTTGAATGTCGCATAGCTTAAGCGATTTTCTGGGTAAGTGATAATGTTTACCGCGCTCGCTTTTTCTACTTTGTTTCTATCAGAAGGTTGAATGGATTTTAAGTTGATTTCACCATTTTGCAGGGCCAAATTAGCTGCGTTTTGGTCTTTTGTGATTCGGAAAGTAACTTTATCCAATTTTGGTTTGCCGTCAAAATAGTCGTTGAATCTTTCTAGGGAAACATATTCGCCTGTTTTGTATTCAACAAATTTGTACGGACCTGAGCCGATTGGATTTTTGTTTTTATCACTTTTCTCGATGTTTTCTACCCCTTCAAAAATGTGTTTTGGAATTGGGAAGAAAGTTTTAATTGTATTTTCAAAGGCTGGAGCAACAGTTGGCAATGTGAATTTCACCGTTGTGTCGTCTACTGCTTCTACTTTTACAGGTTTATTGTCAAAAACAAAGTTGCCGCGGTTCGGGCTGTTTTGTTTTGTATCTAAAATAGAATTTACAGTAAATACTACATCGTCTGCAGTTAAAGGTTTGCCGTCGTGCCAAGTTAAACCATCTTTTAGTTTCACAGTGTAAGTTAAGTTGTCATCTGAAATATCTAAGCTTTTTGCAAGTGCCGGTTTCCCGTCAACTTCCCAAAATAGCGGTGCGTATATAGCTTGTTGAATCGTTAATGTTACACGGTCAGAAGCGTAGTTCGGATTGATAACTTCTGGATCTCCTGTAACTCCGATAATAAGAGAGCCGCCGTCTTTCGCTTTGCCTGAACCGTTTGCTTTGTCTGAACTAGCGCCAGAACCTCCGCAAGCCGTTAACACCAAGGCAAAAACCGAGATAACCGCTACTAATAAAAATTTCTTCATCTAACAAAAACTCCCCTCTTTAAGCGCTAAAAAATAACGCTTCCTCTGTTTTTTGGTCAGAATCGAAGCGCCTCATTGAAAGCTACTACTTATCTGCCAGAATATTACTTCTGATCGGAATTAGCATAGAACTCGCGCTCCGCTGCTGGGTTTCACTGGGCCGATTCCCTCCACCACTCTTGATAAGAAAACGTAATACTATTATTCCTATAAGTTTACTGTGAATTAAAGATACACTGAAACAAAGCAGATGTCAAGAAGAGAAAACTGAAATTCCAAAAATTATTTTATAAAAAAATAGACCGGGCAGAAAACCCAGTCTACGCTTATTATTTAGATGCTTCTACTTCTTGATATTCCGGCTTCTTAGAAAACTCAGCTTTTGCAAATGGACAAAGCGGAACAATTTTCTTCCCTTCTGATTTTGCTTTTTCGACCGCACGTTTCACAAGTTCTTGGGCTATCCCTTGACCACGAGCTGCATCATCCACGCCAGTATGGTCAATAATAAACATATCTTCCCCAGTTGGCACAAAAGTCACTTCGCCAACCTCTACGCCTTCATCATTTACAGCATAAATTCTATTTTCACCATTTTTATATTCCATCTAATCTCCTCCTATTTCTCGATATATTGAAGTGCTCCACTTGAGCAAGTATGAATCACCCGCTCTGCCTCTTCTTTCGATACATTATCTGGCATAATCCACGGTTTTCGGTCCAAATTAAACAGTTCTGCGTTACCTTTTACACAATTACCCGAATGCTCGCAAACATTTGTATTAAAATAAATATCTACTTCCGCCCCGCGATACTTGCGGTAGCCTCGTTCAAGCAGCGTTTCCTCGTCCATCTGATTACCTCCTTCGCCAAAGTTTCTCTACCTTTCATCTATTCCACTCATCACCCAAAAGAAAACGTCCAGAAACATTCCTAAAAAAGCTCCCCCAATCATTGACTTTCCTGCCAGTTATTGAAATAATAAAGATATTTTATAAATTCATTTAAAAATAGAAGAAGGAGTGGAAATAATGGCATTTTATTTTGAAGAACCGTCCCGCACATTTAGTGAATTTTTACTTGTTCCAGGCTACTCATCCGCTGAATGTGTTCCAACAAACGTTAGCTTAAAAACACCAATCGTAAAATTTAAAAAGGGTGAAGAATCTGCAATCACAATGAACATTCCGCTTGTTTCCGCAATTATGCAAGCTGTTTCCGATGATAATATGGGGATCGCTCTTGCTACAGAAGGTGGCGTATCTTTCATTTTCGGCTCCCAGTCCATCGAAAGTGAAGCGGCAATGGTTTCTCGCGTGAAAAATCATAAAGCTGGCTTCGTTATTAGCGATTCCAACATCAGCCCAGACAAAACCCTTCAAGACATTCTTGATTTAAAAGAAAAAACGGGTCATTCCACAGTGGCAGTTACAGAAGACGGCACGGCGCACGGTAAATTACTAGGAATCGTGACAAGTCGCGACTACCGCGTAACGCGCATGAGTCCAGACGAAAAAGTTGCTGATTTCATGACTCCTTTCGAAAAATTAGTTACTGCTAACAAATCGACCACTTTAAAAGAAGCTAACAACATTATTTGGGACAACAAATTAAATGCCTTACCACTTGTAGACGACAATAAAAACTTAGTCCACATGGTATTCCGCAAAGACTATGACTCCAATAAAGAAAATAAATTAGAACTACTTGATTCTTCAAAACGTTACGTTGTTGGAGCTGGTATTAACACGCGCGACTACGAAGAACGCGTTCCCGCACTGGTAGAAGCTGGCGCAGACATTCTTTGTATCGATTCCTCGGAAGGTTACTCCGAATGGCAAAAACGCACACTTGACTATGTTCGCGGCAAATACGGCGATACTGTCAAAGTTGGCGCAGGAAATGTCGTTGACCGCGATGGTTTCCGCTATCTTGCTGAAGCTGGCGCAGATTTCGTTAAAGTCGGCGTTGGTGGTGGTTCAATCTGTATCACTCGTGAACAAAAAGGGATCGGCCGCGGCCAAGCAACTGCCTTAATTGACGTTGCTAAAGCCCGCGATGAATATTTTGAAGAAACAGGTGTATATATTCCGATTTGTTCTGACGGCGGAATTGTGTACGACTACCATATGACGCTAGCTCTAGCAATGGGCGCTGACTTCATCATGCTTGGTCGTTACTTCTCCCGTTTTGACGAAAGCCCAACTAATAAAGTGAATTTAAACGGTACGTATATGAAAGAATATTGGGGCGAAGGAGCTAACCGCGCGCGTAACTGGCAACGTTATGACCTTGGCGGCGACAAAAAATTATCCTTTGAAGAAGGCGTAGATTCCTATGTTCCTTATGCTGGATCCTTGAAAGACAATGTCGCAATCAGCCTTAGTAAAGTCCGCTCTACGATGTGTAACTGCGGCGCGCTCAATATCCCTGAATTACAACAAAAAGCAAAAATCACACTCGTTTCGTCCACTTCTATCGTAGAAGGCGGCGCACATGACGTTGTTGTAAAAGATGCTTCTAACAATTTAATCAAATAAAAATAAAATTGGTTGGTGTGAATTTGGTAAATTACCATTCTCACTCCAACCAATTTTTCTATTTCTACATTTCACACGATAGAATACTTTTGTTTAATTTCTTCCATTGGGAGCGGACGGCTAAAATAATAACCTTGAAAATAATCCACTTTCATTTCCCGTAATTTTTCGACTTGCTCAATGTCTTCTACGCCCTCTGTTACTACTTTCCCGCCCAAATCATGGCATAAATTCACAATCGCGCGAATAATAATCTGTTGTCTGCGATCGGTTTTCAAAAGCGCGATAAATGACATATCTGTTTTGACAATATCAATCGGTAAACTGCGCAAGTATGCAAGCGAACTATAACCTTTTCCAAAATCATCCATGCTCACTTTGACACCAAGATCTTTTATTTTTCGTAAATTTTTATTCGCAATAGCTAGCTCCGTAATTTCGCCCCGTTCGATAATTTCTATTTCTAAGCATTCCGGGTACTTTAAATGTTCTTTCACATAATCGTATAAATAAGCCATATAATTGCTACTTACTACATAATGCGCCGGAATATTAATCGAAATCGAAAAACGTCCACCTAGTTGGTTGAGTTGTTCTATCGCTGTTTCGGCAACAAAATCTTGCATTTCCCGCGTTGCATTTAAAAGGACAATATCTTCAAAGAAATCAATTGGAGTCAAAATTGCCGTCGCTGTTTTTAGTCGAACCAAACCTTCAAAACCGATAATTTTATTCGTTTTCGCATCTACTTTTGGCTGATAATATAGCAAATAACTATTTCTCCTAATCGCATCCCAAATTTCCGTGCTAGAGATATCCATCTTATCCCTCCTTTTTCTATAGTTTACCCTTTTTTTCATCGAAATGAAAATATAGCCAAATATTATTATTACATTTACACAAAATCCATATTTCCTATTGCTAGGGCGATGCCACTTTGCTACAATTATAGCTAGGCACCTATGAGTTAGCGCTTACAAAATTGCCACTGGCGAAAAAAGGGAGAGTGTGAAAGTGAACAAATTTTTCAAGAAAACTACACATGTTTTACTCGTAGCAGGGCTCACAATCGGACTTGCAGCACCATTCACCGGGACAACAGCACAAGCAGCAGCAGATACGGTTCCCATTCAAATTTTGGGAATAAATGATTTCCACGGAGCGCTTGAGACAGCTTCTAAAGATGCATCCGGCTCACCAATTGGCGGCGCAGATTACTTAGCTACCAACTTGGATAACGCCACTAGCTCATTTTTACAGGCTAATCCTGGAGCTACAGCTGACAATGCCATTCGCGTCCAAGCGGGCGATATGGTCGGCGCAAGCCCCGCAGTTTCCGGTTTACTTCAAGACGAGCCAACGATGAAAGTTCTCCAAAAAATGAATTTCGAAGTCGGCACACTAGGTAACCACGAATTTGATGAAGGATTACCTGAGTACAAACGAATTTTGGATGGGGTTTCTACAAACAAATTCGGACCAATCGTAGAAGCATATCCACGCGTTAAAAGTGACATGAAAATCGTCGCAGCTAACGTAGTCAACAAAGGGACAAACACAGTCGCAGAAGGCTTTTTACCATACTATGTAAAAGAAATTGATGGCGTCAAAGTTGGCTTCATCGGTATCGTTACAACAGAAATTCCTAACTTAGTTCTTGCGAATCATATTAAAGACTACGATTTTCTTGATGAGGCAGAAACAATCGTCAAATACTCTGCTGAACTTAGAGGTCAAGGCGTTAACGCAATCGTTGTTCTATCTCACGTTCCGGCTCTTTCCACTGGAAATCCAAACACTGGAACAAAACAAGATGTAGCTGGTGAAGCTGCTAATATGATTACAAAAGCAAACGAATTAGACCCAAATAACTCGGTCGATTTAGTCCTTGCTGGTCACAATCACCAATACACAAACGGATTAGTTGGCAAAACTCGTATCGTTCAAAGTTACAACAATGGTAAAGCTTTTTCAGACGTAACTGGCGAACTTGATAAAACAACCGGCGATTTCGTTTCACCACCCGACGCTAAAATTACATACAACACGAGAAGCGTCACACCAAATGCCGATATTACAGCAGTAACTGAAGATGCGAAAAGCCGCATTGAAGGAGTTATCAACGAAACTATCGGACTGGCAAACAAAGACGTCATTTCTCGCGATACAAATTCAGACAACAAAGCAATTGATGATAAAGAATCCGAGCTTGGTAACATGATTACGGATGCGCAACGTTACATGGCAAACAAAGCCGGCGCCGATGTCGACTTTGCTATGACAAACAACGGCGGAATTCGTTCCGATCTTACTACTCGCCTTGCAAATGGTCAAAACGAAATCACATGGGGCGCGGCTCAAGCCGTTCAGCCATTTGGTAACATTTTGCAAGTAGTAGAAATGACTGGCGCTGATATTTTGGAAGCATTAAACCAACAATATTTAAGCAACCAAACTTATTTCCTACAAATTTCTGGCCTAAAATACACTTTCACAGATACAGATGACTTAGATCACGCGTACAAAGTGGCAAGCGTTACAACCGAAGATGGCACTCCATTAAAAGCCGACCAAAAATACAAAGTCGTAATCAATGACTTCCTATTTGGCGGCGGCGACGGATTCTCAGCCTTCAAAAAAGCAAACCTAGTAACCGCAATCGACCCAGACACAGAAACATTCATCAACTACATCAAAGACCAAAAAGCTGCTGGCAAAGTCATTACAGCCCAAAAAGAAGGACGCAAAGTCTACAAATCCCAAGCTGAAATCGACAAAGAAACCGAAGATGCAGCTATCAAAGCAATCAAAGACGCAACAAAAATCAACAAATTCGCCGAAAAAGACAAAACATTAACCGGAACTACTTTACCAGGCGCAACAGTTTCCGTTCAAAAAGCTACTACTAATGCAAGAATGGCTCTAGCTGCCGGACCTAACGCAACGGCAGACGCAAACGGCAAATTTTCCGTAGATGTAACATCTTTAAACCTTAAAAAAGGCGACCAAATCACAACAACTATCACTGACCCGAATGGCTACAGTACTACTTTCCAAGCAACCGTTCAAGCTGCCGCAACAACTCCTCCAGATAACGGAAACGGCGGCACGGACAACGGTAATGGAAACGGCAATAACGGTGGAACAGATGGAAATGGTGGAACAAACAACGGTAACGGCTCCGGCACAAATGGCGGAACAACAACTACCGAAGACCCAACTACATCTACACCAAATACAACTAAACCAGGAACATCCTCCAATGCTAATTTACCAACAACTGGTGATACTGCAGGGTTTGCAACTGTGTTTGGGATTATTTTAACAACTACTGCGCTTTATGTTTTGCGTAAGAGAAGTTAATTAAATAGCTAAAACCCCCTTATTATAGCTAGTATAATAAGGGGGTTTTTTATTTTAATTTAAAATTATCGTAAACCATAACCTTCTACAGAAAGGACTACAGAGCTTGCATAAGGATCAACTAAAGCATCCCAGCCTGTTGGTTTCATTCTTCGTGCTCTTGAAACGTGAATACGCATTTGAGATCCTGTAATGTCAACAATAAAGTAGTAAGCTGTAGCAAATCCATCACTTTGTAGTACAAGATTAGAAAGGTCTACTCGTGAATATTCTAGTAAGTTTTTCACACGGAAACTTTGATTGCGGCGTACCCCATCGCCATGCATCCATGTTACTACAATATATTCGTAGTTGGAGACATCCCGCGTCATATATGCTGTGTCCTTGTTATTGCCTTTAAGTGAACCTTCATAGATCATAGCAGATGCAGGTCTTTTACGGTTAAATCTACCTGCAAAATCCTCACTGTTATTTAAGTTTGTAATTGTATATAGTTTATTACGGCGTTGGACTGCTCCTCCACCTTCACCATAACCACCAGTATAAACAGTTTGAACTAAGACCGGCTCGCCCGTTTTACTTACAAAAAAGGCCATACCCTCAGGCTCGTGAGATTGGTTAAACGGTTCTCCGAGTTCATCATCCGTCCCCCAAGAAATCCATTGCTTATCGTACAAGCTACCATCCGTTAAGGAGTGTGTGTACAAGTAGCATTGACTACCAGGCTTACTCGGAGTTCCACCAGGGCCAACTGCAATATACACTTTATCGCCAAACCCAGCAAAACCTTGTAGGTAGCCGTAACCTTTATCACCCACCTCAACTTTAATCGCACTATCTGTAGCGCCTTGTTCGAATTCCTCAAGTGTAAATTTCATCACTGTTGCCGTATTATCTTCTAATAGAGTGAAAACAAATACATCATCATTCACAATATTAACATTAAAAGATTTTTTCTGTCCGAAATCTCCTAATTTTGTTACGTTTGGAGAAGATTCGGTAATCGTTGTATCTTTCACAAACTCAAATTTATGAACCACTTTATTTCCACTAGTTGTGTGAATCGGAGCGTAGATGTAGTCTTTACCATCGATAGTTTTTACGCCGTACGCAGAGTTATGTGTGCCCCTCATAAGAAGCATTTTACCCCGAACCTCACCGTTATTATCAATTTGGTAAATGGTTGCGTTATCTGGATTAGTAAGCGCTGGTTGTTCAACACCATATACGTATAAATCACTAATCATTACAAATTGGAACGGTGCCCAACAGTTCACCTGTACCGCTAAGTTATCTTGTGCTTTTTTAATATCAAATTCTTTTACAAGTTCATTCATTTTTGTTCCTCCTGTTGTTTATGTTTTATTTTTTTTGAAATTACAAAGTTTATTTCCATAATAATTACTTCTGTGCCGCCCTTTAAAAAATCTCTTTCACGCCTGCTACAATTCCTAGGCAATAATCTCGCTGATACGTATTCGATTTAAGAATTGTTGCATCTGTACTATCACAAAAGCCTGCTTCTAGTAAAACTGCATCCATTGCAGTTTCGCGTAACACTGCAAAATTAGCTTTTTTCATCCCTCGGTCACGTATACCATATTTAGTAACTTTTTCCATAATATTTTTGTGAATTACTTTTTGAATTGTCTTGGTTCTAGCTGGAACTGACGTGTAAATATAATCTTCATAACCTTTACCGCCACCCGCGTTAAAGTGAATCGAAAGGAACAAATCTGCTTTAAAACTATTCGCTCTTTTTGCACGTTCACTTAACTCTAAAAAAGTATCATTTGTACGTGTCATCCCTACTTCAAAGCCAGCGCTAACGAGTTCTGTCTCTAGTTGTTTCGCAATAGTTAGCGCCCAGTTTTTTTCAACGAGGCTGTTACCAGTTGCACCAGGATCCTTGCCACCATGACCGGCATCAATCCATATTCTTGTCATGCTTTTCCTCCTCATTCCCTGATTTCGCATCGAAAATCAAAATTAAATTTTTCAACACTTCCGGGACCTTCATTCCCATTCGAACGAAATTTTCCAATATAGAAATCAGCTCATTCGCCAAATAGAAAAAGATAACCGCATCCCGCGTTGTATTATGCGTTCCCAGAATCAAATCTATTTGATGCGCAATAGCCACTAAAATTAAGATAGCGATTTTTTTCGCGATTCCTTTGAAACCCATTTTGCTGCTAAGTTCCCCAAGATACCCTGAAGCGAGTAGCCCTGAAACATAGTCAGCTACAATAAAGCACACTAGCACTTTTACCAATATATCCACTTCCCCAAACAAGTATCCAAACACCGCGCCAAATCCCAAAACCCCAATTTTTAGTACGACTTCCATGGAAAACCTCCTTTTTGATTACATTGCCGTCAGTTGGCCTAACACCAAGCACTCACTCCTTTAAAAACGAAAAGCAACATTCAGTCAAGACCATTCTTAATAATTTATTCCTCCGAACGTTACTTTCCAAAATAGAATATTTGTTTATGTCAACGGATTTAATATCCAGTAATAAAAACAAATTCCTTTTAAAACAACTTGTATTATCAGAAAATCGGTGCACCTTCATTCTGACGCAGCTTTTATTGTCATCCGCTTGCTGGACAATTAGCATACTCTTATATTAACGGTAAAATGATGCCGCAAAATATCATAAAAGTATCATCATTTCCTTACTAAAATTCCCATTATCGTTGCCAGTTCTAGTACTGCTCGTTTTTTAATACGTTTAAACTGGGCTATTTCATATGGCAAATCCATCATTACTGCCACATCTTGTTTTCGTTCTACATAACACTCCAGCAAAATATTTCGATCTAAACCATCCATTTGATTTAACGTCGCCGTATATTTCTCCACTAACCAACGCGCTTCCATAATTACTTCCTTATTATGTCTAGCAGAAAATCCCAATGTGCCAAAATGCGCTTCTTCCAAAAGTCCGTCTCTAAGTAAAAATGGTTTTTTCGATAACCCAGCAATTACTCGAAACCGCTGAAAATCCTCAAAAAATCGTTTCACTTCTTGGACCGTCTTTATATAATTAATCTCTTTATTTTCTGGTAAAATTAAAACTTGCATCCCATCACTCCTTAATTATGAGCTTCATTAATGACGTAGGCTTCATATTGACACTCAATTGCAGCTGCCGGCAAGCGACCAATTTCTTCTTCCGTTTTGTCTAGATGAAAAGCTAAAACCTCAATCATTTCCTGCTGTACCGGCTGCGACTTTTTTCTATTTAATCCTTTTTTTCGTTTCCAATCGGCAAGTGACGATCTTGATACCCCAATCAATTTGCTGATTTGCACATCCGATTTAGTCTTTTTATATTCACGGTACTCGCCAGGTGTTAAAATAAGTAACTTTTGTTCCGCCGTTAAAAGACCTTTTTCTCTATCCCCAAGTGCTTCAAAAAACTCCAACTCTTCTATTAAACGTTTCCGAATAAATCGATTTTCTTCTTGTTCTAGTTGAAAAATTAGTTGGATTTGCTTTTCTTTCAAAAGTTTTCTATCCATCCATTCCCACTTCCATCTCATAAGTTAATATGCTAGTTCGTTGTCACCAAAACGGTGCTATCGATGTAAAATGCAGCCTCATTTATTTTCTAGCTCTACAAATATTATAGCACCAATTTGGTTACTTGAAAACTTTTTCCGACAAATATGTTCGAAAAAGTTCCGTTTTGGTGCTAAAAGTGCTATACTGAAGCCATAAACATATGGAGGACAATTATAATGGAGCTAAATAAATTTGTAGGAAATAAAATAAAACAATATCGCGAGGAACGAGGCTTAAATCAAGAAGCATTAGCAGAAAAGCTTCATACAACTCGCCAAACGATTAGCCGCTATGAAAATGGCGACCGAAAAGCAAATCAAGATGTTTTATTTGAACTTGCAAAAATCTTCAACAAACGATTAGATGATTTTTTCCCAGAAAGAAGCTTACCGCCTGTTGATGAACGCTTGGTGACAATTGCGGCCCATATTGATGATGATGTAACAGATGAAGAAATGCGAGATATTCTAGCTTATATAGAGATGAAGAAAAAACTCCATCGCGGGATGTGATTTTATTGTACGAAAAATTACTAACTAAATACCAAGACGAGGTAACGATTAGAGAAGAGAAAATGCCTTACAAACTACCCGGTCTTTATTTAAATGGAACAATTTTCATTAGCAAAGATCAATCTTCCATTGAAAAAGGTTGTATTCTAGTAGAAGAATTGATGCACTATAAATACACGGTAGGCAATATCACCAAACAAGAAACAATCATGGATAAAAAACAAGAGATTTTTGCTCGACGAAAAGGGTATGAAGAATTGATACCACTCGACGATATCATCGCTTGCTTTTACCTTGGTTTACGGGAATATTTTGAAGTAGCGGAGTTTTTAGAGGTTACCGAAGAATTTTTACGGCACACGGTGACTCATTATGCTGAAAAATATGGTCCAATGTATGATTATGGTGGCTATCTAATTAATTTTGGCAATTCAATTGATGTTTATAAGAAATTTTAAGAAGGCTCATTTTTATGGGTCTTTTTATTTTGGCTAAATTTTTAAAAGTATGTTTTTAGTGGTGAAATTACGGGGATTGTTGCTAATGAGTGACTAATTCATGTCTATATTGTGAAATCGCTTTTTATCCGGTATCTTTTTAGGACGAATAGCAGTAAAGTAGTATGGTAGTTAACAATCCCATTTTAGTATAGGAGTTTTGATAATGCTTCACACTATAAATTTTTCTGATATTTTTTCTAGTGACTATTCGAGTAAAATCTCTTTTAAAAAAGGCGATATTATTCATTCGTTCCGAGCTTATGAAGAAAAGCCTCCTCAAATGGGCGTTCTTTTAAAAGGAACCGCTGTATTGGAGGGGCCGACAAACGAAGGCCGTTGGATGATAAATGCTTTGATTGCTCAACAAGCGATTTTTGGAATGGAAAGTTTACTCGAAACAAAGACAGCTCCAGAACTCACTGAATACCGAGTTCGCGCTTTAGAAAATGGCACTGCTTTGTTTATCGACCGTGAA
This sequence comes from Listeria swaminathanii, assembly GCF_014229645.1. Lineage (GTDB taxonomy): Bacteria > Bacillota > Bacilli > Lactobacillales > Listeriaceae > Listeria > Listeria swaminathanii. Next base: position 97,971 of record NZ_JAATOD010000003.1, read on the forward strand.
TTTTTCCTCAATTATCTGTACGCCAATCCTCAATTTTTCCATCTTGTACTGGATGATGTTATTGTTAGATATTTATTTACAGCGAAAAATTACAAGAATATTAACCAATCACCTATCATAAAAGTCACCCGTATTTTTGTGGAAATTATTGAGCTGCTAAATTTGCATCAATCTGATGGGCCAATTGTGCTTCCATCCTATATCAATCAAACTTTCTTAGCTGATTATTGTCGTTCTAGTCGCGCTCGAATTACAGAGGCGCTGGAAGCATTACGCAAAAATGGCTTACTGCTCTCTAAAAGACCCATTACGATTAGTTCTCATGAAAATCTTTTGGATCAAGTAGACAGTTTTCAAACAGGAAACGGCTTATTAACTAAATAACCTTGAAAAATCGAGACGCCATGGCTTTCTAATAGAGCCATGGTTTCTTTCGTTTCAATCCCCTCAACAACAAAATCAAGCTTGTTTTTTTGAGCAAAATTCGCCCATGCTCTAATAAATAATAGTAGGTCTTCTAATGAAATATTTTGGAAATGAATTAATGAAAATTTGATTTCGATTATGTAAGGTAGGTAGCTCATCACTCGCTCTAGGCTGTTTAAGCCGCAACTAACATCATCCATTGCAATGTGGTAGCCGAGCCCGTGAATCACTTTAATTTTGTTTAGGATAAATGCGTCTTTGTCGTTAGCATTGAGGTGACGTTTATGCGCGGGAACATCGAAAATATCTTCAGTCATTTCTACAGTAATGCGGTGGCTCTCACTTTTTAATTTATCCAGCCAGTGAAGCGTTTCAGTATAAAAAAGCTGTTGTGGCGCAATATTTATGGCAAATCGATCATTTGGATATTTCTTTAAAACATCTAAGAAAGCCTCGCTAAACCACTCTGAAAAAGCCAAGTATAACTCTTCATCTGCGAGTACTGCCTCTAATTCTGATAGAGGAAATCTAGGAACTTCACTATCGTCGCGCAAAAGTATTTCATATTCGACAATATTTCCTTGAAGAACGTCTAACTTCGGTTGAATAAAAAGTTGAAATTTCATGCGTTCCATCATCCCTTCCCGTTTCTCTTCTCTATTCTAATACATTTTTAGTACTAATCGCAAAATTTAGTCTAATAATATACAATCAGCCTACTTTTTGTAAAAAGAAATTATATAGCGCCCCATATAAATTAGCATCATTTCGAAAACGACAGCTAATAATTTTTGGACTCGCTGCATGGAACGGATTTTTCGCTTTTATTTCTTCAATGGCTTCATTTAGTCGTTCGGCAACAATTGGTTGCGCACTAATTCCGCCGCCAATCGCAATAATTTCCGGATCAATCAAATATTGGATATTTAGAACTTGCGAAGCCAACCTATAAATATAATCATCAAATATAGTCAGAGCTTCCTCGTCGCCTTCATTTATCAAGGCAAAAACTTGCTCGCCATCTTTTTTATCTGCTAAATTTTTCTTTGTAGCAATTCTTTTAATGAGTTCCACAGCCGATCCAGTCCGCCCAAAAAACTTCCCTCGTAATTTTTCCGTGTCAAAAGAGGTTTCGATAAAACTCACTTCTCCAGCCATTAAATGAAAACCAGATTGCAATTTTCCACTCATAATAATCCCGCCGCCGACACCACTACCAAGCGTTAAAATCGCCGCACTATCGACATCTTTTGCTACCCCTAACCATAATTCTGCCAGAGCAGCACTTTTGGCGTCGTTTTGAAGTACTACCGGAACATGGCATTCCCGCGCAAGCATTTCAGCTAGATTTTTTTCATGCATAAAGACGAGTGAGCCACCTTGGTAGATTACGCCTGTTTCTGTGTTCACAACCCCGGGGCAACTTACCGCAATCCCCGTTACTTCTTGTTTATAAGGCAGCCATTTTTCAACCATTTGCCGTACAAGTTCTTCCGCGCTTTTAGCAGTAGTAGGGAATTTATCTTTCATTTTTATCGTCCCATTTTGTTCCATCAAAGCAAATTTTATAAAAGTTCCACCAATATCGTACACAAAATACATCCGCCAGCATCCTCTCTAATGTCTTTTATTCATTGTAATACGCTGACGATGATTTTGTCCTCTTTTTTCAAATAAAAACAGGGATTCTATATGAAGAATCCCTGTTTTCGAAACATTTATTAATTAATCAACAACCAAGGGCCCCACTGTTCAGCTCCCGGCTCATTCCCTTGTGTCCACCACTGCGCTTCATATGTTTTCCCTTTGTACGAAACCCTGTCTCCCTTATTATAGGTTTTTGCAGTGTCCCATGCTGGAGTTGCTGGTGGTGTTGCCGCGTCAAGCGTTGTCACAGTTAAGGCCGAGCTTGCCGCCGAGAAATTCCCAGCCGCATCATACGCTTTTACTGTATATGTGTACGCTGTTTTTGCAGTTAAGCTACTATCTGTAAAAGTAGTTCCTGAAACAGAGCCAACTTCAGTCCCATTTCGGTACACTTTATATCCAGCCACCGCTTTATTGTCCGTTGAAGCTGTCCACGTTAGCGTAGCAGATTTATCGGTTACATTAGAAGATGCGAGTGCTTTTGGTACGGTTGGCGCTTCTGTGTCACTTGGATCAGGTACAACACTTCCGCCGCCAAAAATAGTTTGTTTACCAAATTCGACACTCGATTTTACCATCCGTTGTGTTAAATCAATTTTAGAAATATTATTTACATCCACACTAGATGCACTCGATTTTAAACGGAACGTATAAGATGCGCCTTGCGGAATTTGCTGTGCATCGTAAACAGAAGCTAAATCAACTACTGTATTGCCACCTGAAGTAGTAACTGTACCCGCTTTATAATCGCCAGCTGTTAACGTTTCGCCAGCTTTTACTGGAATATAAAACTTAGGTAATTTCACTGTTTCAAAAGATAGCTCAGTTGATTTCAAGACTTCATTGGTTTCGTCCGCTTTTTCATTGTTTGTAATTGTAATTTCGTATCCGACCCCATTTTCGCTATAAGGTTTCACTGTTGCTACCACATTTAAATTCGCATAAGTAATCGCGTTTTGCGGGATAGCGCTTGTGCCAAATAATCCTGATTTAATCGCCTTTGTGAGTTCATCGCGCTTAGTCGAAGTCGTGGTTTTATCCTGCGACTGCATCCAAGAAATCATCCCACCAAGATTATTATCTTTTACATATTGTGCCTTATAGCCAATCGAACGTGGATTGTCATATGTGTAAAACTCCCCAGTTTCCTTACTATAAAGATACGGCGCTTTGGCAGTATCATCCCAATATTCTTTCAAAGTTGGCGTTTTAGCTTTCAGCGCATCGATACTTCTATACGCCCAAACTCCGCCAGCACGGCCCCCATCGCCAGTTTTAATTGGGTTTTCGTTGTTTGCCCCATAAGTAAGCGAGCCATCCGCATCTTTATTCGTTTTTTCAGCAGCTTGGAAAAGTCCTGGCAATGCCGTATCCGTTCCAGCAGCTACTTTATTCCAGCCCCGAGTATAAAATGCTGCCCCAACAACAATTTTATTCGAAACTGCTCCCTTTTCTTTTAAGTATTTCACGGTTTGATCCACGGAAAAACCACTATCATAATTCGGGTCTTTCGGATTGCCGTAAAGCGCTGTATGATGCGCACTATTCGGTGTCCAAGCACCATTTAAGTCATAGGTCATCACATTCGCAAAATCGACTACTTTAAACAAATTCGCTACATCAATCCCATTTTCTAACGTAGATTTTGCAGCTGGTAAAGCAACCGATAATTCGTATTTCTTGTTAATATCCACGCCTTGTTTATCCAAAGCCGTTCTCAAATCTTGTAAAAGCGTAATAAAGTTTTGTTTGTCCGCAGGTTTTGCATTTGGAGTGCCTTCATCGTTTTTATTATCAACAAGGTCAGCATCCCGCACCGAAGCAGGATATTCCCAGTCCAAATCAACAAAATCCATATTGGTATATTTCACAAACTTCATCACATTCTTCACAAAGTTAGCCCGTTTTGTTGGATCTGCTGCAACCGTAGAGAAATCTCCCGACTTAGACCAGCCTCCAACCGAAACACCTATTTTCAAATTCGGATTTTGAGCGCGTAAATCTTGAATCGCATTCAAAACACCGGCATTCGCTCCGCCCCATTGAACTCCCTCTTGCCCAACAGGCGCCCCAACAGCAGCATCTTTATCAGTAAAAACCAAATCCCCATTACTATTAAAATCCAGAAAAGCAAAATTCAAATGTGTTAATTGATCAGCCGGAATATCTTTCGGATAAAAGTTCCCTTCTCCTCCCCAAATCGACCAATCACCATAATACATAACATTTCGATACTGTGGTACATTTTCAGCCGCTTTCGCCCGTTTTGGCTGTGCACCTATTGATACAACCACTAACGATAAAACTAACAACACAACAGAAGTAATACTAAAAAGCTTTTTCATCTTCTTATTCATCTCTTCACCCCGATTTTTGATTTATAAACCTCATTTCGGTAGTTCTAAGTTTGTCTCTCTGTACCCCTTTTTGTGTGGTTGCCAGAATGCCCTTTTCTCTAATTTCCTCCCCTCGATTAAAGATTCATTCCGAGCATCTGTATATCATGCAATTATCATGCCAAAAGAAAGCGCTGTCATCATGCGATTTAACTGCCCTTTCTAACCTACACAGATAGAATATCAACTTACACAGATAAAAAAATAGTACGAGCACTTGGCCCGTACTATCTACTTTCATATTATTCGTCAGCTTTCAAAATCTTAAACCAATGATTCCTACCTAGAAAAAGTCCTACAATTGCCGCAATAAGCCCCACAATAGAAATCATAAAGATATTTAGCGCCGAGCCAACACATATACAAAAAATCATAATAAAAAATAATACCAACATATTTGAATTAATCTTTATGAAAAATTCACCGCTATCTTCTATATTTCTTTCCTGGCTCTGGAAACCAAATTGAGCAGCTTTTACTTTCACTTTATCCGCTGTAATTGTATGTGACTCCCCATTACCGAGTGGTATACTTTCTTCCGCGTTTACTATAAGTTTTATTGGGGCTGCCCCTCCCATATATCCCGTTTTGCGTGTTATTTTGATAGTCCTAGTTGTCTTCCTCCCTAGTCTCTGTATATTCAGCTATCATACAAGATTATACTTGAAAAAACGGCTTTAAACAAAGGCTTTTCTAGGTATTTTAAAAAATTAATTTTCTTTTGTGAATAAATTATCAATGCAGTTATTGTTTTGCTGCTTTTTTCTCAAAAATAAAAAATAGCATGAGCACTCGACTCATACTATCATCAATTATCTCTTTATTTTCACAAACTCAAACCAATGCTTTCGCGAATAAAAAAATGATGTTAAGCAAAGACCAAGCGCAATCAACGTAGCAACCAAACTAGTCATAACAAAACCGTAAAAAAGAAACGGGAACATAGAATAATTTAATAGAAGCGCTTTCCTATTAATACGCACAATAACATCATTGCTATTCTCCAAAATTGCTTCTTGGCTCCCAAAGAACCAATCAGTCGCGCGAACCCTCGTTTTCTCCATCTTGGGCATAAAAAAATGGGACTGATGATTGTCGAGTTTTATAACTTCTTCATTTTCAATTCTAATATTCACCGGAGTAATGCTGCCGCCAATGCCTGTTTTACGAGTTATTTTGATTGTCACAGTTGCTTCTCCTCCTTGGCTTTATGTCCCTTTAATTATACCAAGAAGTAAAAAAAGAACAAGGAAATATCAACTATTTCCTCATTCTTACTTTAAGCAAAACTTGTAACATCAGTAATCGGCAATCGATAAGACTGATAACCGGAATTTTTAGCTTTCCCAATAGAAACGATCATCACTGGAACATAGCGCTCTGGGTCCATATTAAAAGCTTCTGCAACTTCTGTACGCTCAAAACCGCCGATTGGATTTGTATCATAACCGTGCGCACGAGCAACTAACATTAATTGCATCGCTACAAGTCCGCCGTCAATAAGTACTACACGTTCTGCTTCTGAACGGGGAATCACTTCAAAATACTGGCTTAATTTTGCCATTTGTTGTTCTTTTACTTCTGCTGGCATCAAGCCTCGTTCCACTGATTCTCCGTAGATTTTTTCGCCATTTTCGAAGTTTTGCAAGTCACCGAAAACTAAAATCATCGCGGAAGAAGATTCGTTTTGACGTGTATTAAAGCGAACTAACGAGTTTAATTTTTCTTTACCCGCATCACTTTCTACAACTACAAAACGCCACGGCTGCATGTTTACAGACGAAGGAGCAGTTACCGCATCCTCTAAAATGGCTTTCATTTCCTCTTGGCTAATTTTCACCGTTTCATCGTATTCTCGAATCGAGCGGCGGTTTTTCATTAAGTCTTCAAAATCATTATTTAAATAAGTCATATTTTTCTCCTCCTTATCGCGCAAGTGGCGTTAACACTGAAATTTCAAGTTCTTTAGCAACAAAATTGGCAGCGGCTTTCTGGAATTTTTGGAAATGCACGCTTTCATTATGTTGTTGAATAGCATCCATATCTGCCCATTTTTCGAGCATATAAAAAACAGTTTCATTTTCTGTAGATTGCACTAATTCATAGCCGTGGTTCCCTGTTTCCGCTTGTGATGCGGCAATAACTTCCTTAGCAGCCTGCAAAAAAGCTTCGATTTGCTCTTTTTTTATCGTCATTTGCGCTTCGATATGTAACATTTCTCAACAACTTCTTTCAGATTTGATAGTTCGATTAATTTCGAACTATCATAATATAACATAGCAGCAACTTCCGCGCAATTAAAATGCAAGTTATGATATGATATTTATATGAAAAAGTTAAATGAGCTATCAAAATCAGATTTATTATTAATTTTCCAAGCACTTAGTGACCCAATCCGTCTCGATATTTTCCTATGTTTACTGAAAAGCAAAGAGAAACGCTTCTCTGGAACAACTTACAATATTTCCAAATCAACCATGTCACACCATATTAAATTGCTTAAAGAGGCACAACTGATTAATTTAAGAAAGGAAGGGACAACACATATTTATTCGGTAAACGAAGAATTAGTGGACGCAATTGGCTACTTCTTTGATACATGCAAAAACAAATACTAATAACTTCATTTCAAAAACTATTAACCTTATTAACATTTTGATATAATTTAAATATCAACTTACTTAAGGATGTGGTTTTTTTAGTGAAGAAAATATTAATTAGGTCAGGCATGCGGCCCACGAATGTATATATGCCGGAAGACCTCTATTTAAAAGATCGGACAGGTTTTAACAACGGCAACCTTGCTTATCAATACAGTATTTATCGAGCCTTATGGAATGACGATGTAGAAATACACGCAGATGGGCTGTCATCTAATCCTAACCTCGCAGAAAAAATCAATGAAAATTACGACCTCTATGTTATGCCTTTAGCAGACGCGTTTCGAGATGACTTCAGGCCCATACTCCGCAATTACACCCAACTTATACGCAAATTAAAAATCCCCGTCGTCGTTACGGGCGTAGGCTTACGAGCGAATTATGAACCACAACTAGATGAGGGTTTTGCTTTTGATGAAGATGTTACTAACTTTGTAAAAGCAGTCCTAGAAAAATCAGCTCAAATTGGAGTCCGCGGACAAATCACAGCAGATTATTTAAAAAAACTAGGCTTTAACGATGACCTCGACTTTCGAGTAATTGGTTGTCCTTCCCTCTATACATTCGGACGAGAAATAAAAATTAGAGATTTACACTTAACAAATCAATCCTCCATCGCGATTAACGCATCTCCAACCTCTTCAGAAACTGCTATCCACTTTTTAAATAACATGATTACTACATACAAAGACTATCACTTTATCCCCCAACACCTAGACGAATTCCATTTAATGTACGCTGGTGGTCCAGATATTACTAGCGATATCAAAGACTATCCCACAAACATCGAACATAAATATTATAAAGAAGGTCGTGTAAAATATTTTACTAGTATGCCTAGTTGGTATGATTTTGTGAAAAATATTGATTTTAGTATTGGTTCTCGCTTGCACGGAAACGTTATTCCTACAATAGTTGGAACACCTAATATTTCTTTTGTACAAGATGCCCGAATGCGCGAACTAGCTACCTACCACGCCCTTCCTCACGTCACAATAGACGAACTAGAGCGAACCAACAATATTCAAGATTTACTCGGTAAAGTCGATTTGAAATCTGCTGAAAAAGTGCAAGCGCAAAATTTCGATAATTACATTGATTTCTTAGACACAAACGGGCTAAATCACATCTATAAACATGACAAAAACAGAAAATCTGCCCCAATGGACGAACTTATTCAATCCATTAATTTCCCCACTAGCCCAGAAGTCATTTCCACATTAAATCCAACAGAGATGCTAAATCGAGTAAAATTTTCTGCTAATCTATTAAAAGAAAGGCATGATTTTAGCACCAAATATCGAGTAAATACCGTTAATAACCAACTTACCCAACTGAGAAAAACTACCGCGGACCAAAACAAAAAACACCAAGAAAAAAATAAACACTTAGAAAATGAACTTAAACAAACCAAACAAAAATTACAACTTACAACAAATAAAAATAATGAACTAACTAACAAAATCAAACATTATCAAGGGACTTTAAATCGAAAATCCGTGAAAATGACCTTAAAAGTTGTTAATTCACTAGCAGACGTTAAAAAGAAAGTTTCCAAAAGCTGATACACAAAAAAAGCAGCCTTCACATCGGCTGCTTTTTTGTTTATTTCCTTAAAATCTTCTCCATCTTTTTCCCTTTTGCGAGTTCATCAACTAATTTATCCAAATAACGAATTTTTTGCATCAGTTTATCTTCAATTTCTTCCACTCGGTAGCCACAAATAACTCCAGTGATTAGGGAAGTATTAGGATTCATTTCTGGTGCTTGGTTGAAAAAGGTCTCGAAATCTATTTTTTGATCGATGGCTTGCTGTAAGGAAGCTTGGTCGTAGCCTGTTAGCCAGAAAATAATTTCGTCTAGCTCTTCTTTTGTGCGGTCTTTTTTCTCCACTTTTTGTATGTAAAGAGGGTATACACTAGCGAATGACGTTGTGTAGATTCTTGGTTTTTTCATGTTGGTGTTCCTCCTTTGATTGCGTTTTAATTACACTTTCTATTGTATCAAAATACGCTATTTGTTCAATTATTATGTATGAAAAAAAAGCATCAACAGACAATAAGTCCATTGAAGCTTTTCGGTATAAATCGGCTTATTTATTTTTGTTTTTCTTCTTGCTAAATATCGACCGAAACGAGCGCTTCATAACGTCAAAGAAACTGAGCGAACTCACCATATTGGCCGGGTCGACATAAACTCGTATTTTACGTAAAACTTCTTTAGGCTGTTTAGAAGCAAATGTATACGTGCCGTTGCGCTTTGTTTTAATGGCGTAGCGAGGGATCCACTTGCCTTTTAGCATAACAGATACGATAACTTGATCTACTTCTTCCCAAGGAATTTGGACGAATTTACGCACATCACGTGAGTTGAAAAATTCAAAACCTTTGTCGCCAATCATAATTTTCCCGTAATCTGTAAGTCCAGTATACGCGGTGGCATCTATTGTTAAGTCTACCTTTGTATTAATCGATTGAACCAACTGTATTCGCTCCATTTCTTTTCGCTTGTTTTGTTTATTATACCGTATTCGTTTATCTGTGTCATATATCTAAACGAAAAGAGGCTCGGTGAATATTGCACCAGCCTCTTTTCGATCAGCTTATTTTTACAGAAGCCCGATTAAGTGACCAACTATACCAACTACGAATAGACCTAGAATGATGATAATTGGGCTGATTTTTTTCTTAAGTAACCACATACATAAGAATGTAAGAGCTACTGCTGCAAGTCCTGGGATTAGGTTATCCAAGTTATTTTGCAAGGTTGTTACTTTAATTTCAGAAAGAGCTAAACCTGCTTGTTGTTGTTCTAAAGCAGTTTTGATACCTTGAGCGCCTTGTGGAAGATGACTCCAATCAATATACGCACCTTCATCAAGTTTAACTTTCGAGATAATTGGCGCAAACTGGATATTTACCCATCTCTGCACCAAGGCGGCGAGGACGAACATCCCGAGTATCGAAGCACCTTTTGTAATGTCTTGTAGTAATCCACCAGAAAGGTCATCAGTAATTTTAGAACCAGCTTTGTAGCCGAATTCTTGTGTATACCACATGAAGCCCCAACGGATTACGTTCCAAGCAACGAAGAATAAAATTGGTCCAAGAATGTTTCCACTCAAGGCAAGAGAAGCACCTAATGCTCCTAACATTGGACGAATTGTAAACCAGAATACTGGATCACCAACACCAGCTAGAGGTCCCATCATACCAACTTTAACCCCTTGAATTGCTACATCATCAACTTCTGCACCATTTGCACGTTCTTCTTCAAGTGCAAGTGTTACCCCAAGAATTGGAGACGCGATATATGGATGTGTATTAAAGAATTCTAAGTGACGTTTTAGAGCTTGAGAACGATCTTCTTTAGTTTTATATAATTTTTTAATAGCGGGAATCATAGAGAATGCCCAGCCACCATTTTGCATACGTTCGTAGTTCCATGAACCTTGAATGAACGTAGAGCGCCATGCTACGCGTAGACGGTCTCTCTTTGATAATTCGATTTTTTCTGCCATTCTATTCTCCTCCTTTTTTTATTAATAGTCGTTTAATATGTCGCCGAGTGGATCGCGAGAGTTTCCGCCTCCACCGCCGTTTGAATTACCGCCACCCATTTTAGATAGGTTAAGGTAAATAAGAGCAAGTGCAACACCTAGAGCACCGATTGCGATAAGTGTTAATTGAGAAATTGCTGCTACTACGAAACCGATAACGAAGAACGGCCATACTTCTTTAGTAGCCATCATGTTGATAACTAGTGCATAACCAACGGCAACTACCATTCCTCCACCGATAGCCATACCATCTGTTAACCAAGCTGGCATTGCTTCTAAGAAAGATTGAACGCTGTCTGCTGGAATGAATAAAAGTGCTGCTGCTGGAATCGCGATACGAACACCTTGCATACAAATTGCTGAAATATGTAACCACTCTACGCTGCGAATATTCCCTTTTTCAGCGGCTCTGTCCATCAAGTGAACAATTGGAACTGCCAATGTACGAACGATCATTGTTAAGAAAAGACCTGCTACTGCTAGTGGAATTGCAATGGCGATTGCGGACGGAATACCTGCTACCCCTTGTCCACCTAATACTAATATAATTGCTGAAGCTACTGAGGCAAGCGCGGCATCTGGTGCTACGGCTGCTCCGATGTTTGCCCATCCAAGTGCGATCATTTGTAGAGTTCCGCCAAGGATGATACAAGCTGTTAAGTTACCTGTTACGAGACCAATTAATGTACATGCGATTAATGGCTGATGGAACTGAAATTCATCTAGAATTCCTTCAATACCTGCTAAAAATGCAATAAGTACTACTAAAATTATTGATATGACAGACATAATAAACCTCCTATTTTAATTTTTTATTGTGTCTTTAATTCGTGTTTTGCTTTTTTAATGATGTCTTCCATGTTTGCGCTTGAGTCGTTAGGGACTTTACGCACATCGAATTTAACGCCTTTTTCTTTTAATTTCTCAAAAGTTGCAACATCATCTTTACCCATGGAAAGTACTTTGCTAACAACAACTTTACCTACAGAGTGAGCCATGGAACCAACGTTTACTTGTTCGATTTCTACGCCACCTTCAATTGCGCGTAAAACATCTTGAGGATTTTCGAATAATAAAAGTGCTTTTGTATTGCCGAAACGTGGATCTTTTGAAATCTCAATCATTTTTTGGACTGGGATAACATTAGCTTTTACTCCTGGTGGTGCTGCTTGTTCGATTAATTTTTTACGAAGATCGTCTTTTGCAACTGCATCTGAAACGACGATAATTCTTGTTGGGTGTGTTGCTTTTGTCCATGCAGTGGCTACTTGACCATGCAAGAGACGTGAATCAACACGTGTTAGAACGAATTCGATTTTGCCGTCACCAACTGCAGCGATTTCTGCTTGTGGCTGTTCAGTAGCCGTTACTTGCGGTTGTAGTTCTTCTGGTTTCACACGGATACCTTCTTGAGCTGGCGCAAGGATATTTGCTGCGATTTCATGTGCGCTTTCCATTGTAAAACGTGATGAGAAAGCTTCAATCAACATTGGCAAATTAAGTCCTGCTACGATTGCCCACTTATCTTTATTGAGTTCATAAAGACCGTTTGCTTGATTGAATGGTGTGCCTCCCCAAAGATCCACTAAGAATAAAACTTCATCTTGGCTGTCAAAAGTTGCTATTGCAGCTTCCATTTTAGCTTTGATGTCTTCTGGACCTTCGCTTGGCATCAAAGTGATTGCTTTAACGTTTTCTTGCTCGCCGAAAATCATCGTTCCGGACTGCAAAATACCTTCAGCAAATTCACCGTGAGTTGCGAGGATAATTCCTACCATCTTTTTCCCTCCTAATATAATTCATTTATTTTGCTACCCGCTCTATTTATTGCAAGTTCCGTGCCAACTTTACAGTATCGTTACTAAAACACTGTAGTATCAGCATTTTACCAATCTATATTATTACGGTATTAATTAGTGTATCGGTCACTAATACAGAAAAACCAATCCGACAATATAGTGTATCTAAGAAACAAACTATGTATATCAAAAAAACGATATTAATTCATCTTAATTCGAATAAATAGTAAAAAAACTACTCAAAATGGGTCTTTGAGTAGTTTTTTTATGATATTTACGAGACACACTTTACTTCCAAATCTTGCATTAATAACCAAGGTGTCGTTTTTACATTTATGGTTCCTTTGTCTGCTAAACCATTGATAATCCCAGATGTGGTTGAGACAGAGCATTTGGCCAATTTTGCTAGGACGTAGATTTTTAGCCACCTTGGAAATTCTGGATTGTGCGCAGCGTTCAATTCATATCGATTAATAATTTTCATTAAGACTTTTTCAACTCGTTCCTCAGGATCAGCCGACATTATTTCTCGTTGCCATTCTAGACTTCTCTCAAAATCTTCCGCAATTTGCAAAAAGAAATTCGATAATAAATTATGCGCATCTAGTTTTTCGAATAGTTCATCTGTCGAAAGAATGCTGTAGGTTGTATTTTCTAATGCCGATAGTGATAACACGCTAGCTGTTGTATAGATAATACGCTGATCCGCAAAAACTCGTTGAATTGTAGCTTTTTTTCCTAAGTTCTCTTGTATTATTAAACCTTTTTCCATGATGATTAGTTGTCCGTGTTGCAATTTAAGTTCCTTACCTACCTCTAATTCTTGGTAAGTAAGAGAAAAATTCTTTCTAATCCATGAATAAATCAGTAAGTCTTGACTGATTAGTTGATGAAATTCTAAAAAGGTCATTTTCTATTTCCTTTCCACCCATATTTATTTTTAAAAATTGGGCTACCGGTTGAACTATCTCTGTCTATTTATCTAATTTCAACGGAAAAATTTTTATTTTATTTGCGGGAAAAGGTAGGTTTGCCTCAAAGTTGAGACCTCCTACCTTCCCCTTTTATTTATTTGCTTTTTCTTCTTTGTCTAGTCTTCCATAAGAATAGAGCTAGTCCTACTAAGCAAATCCCCATCAAGACAATCCATAAATTCATTTGATCGCCAGTTCTTGGGATTGCTTCTCTGTATGTTGCTGTATGTTGCCTATTATTTTCCGTCACGTTCACGTTACCTTTTTTAATAGTTTCTTTGTCTACTACTTGAATGTTAGCAACAACAGAAAGCTCTTTTTTGCCTGCATCTGCCGTTCCTTCATTCGGGTCAATCGTGTAAGTGACTTGGTATGTGCCAGCTTTTTTAGTGTTAACTTTTCCTGTTATTTTCACTTTAGAAAGTGGGATTTCGATGCCGTCTCTTGACATTGCACTAACGAAATTATCTTTCGCATCCCAATTTTCATTTGTTGTTAGCTGGCTATCATGGATGATAATTTTTGCGTGATTTTGCAACACTGTTACACGGGATACGCTTGTCACGCCATCGTAACGGTAGCTGATTTCGTACGTGCCCGGATTTTGTGTATCAACACGGCCAATAACTGTTACGTCAGCTAGTTTCACTGTATCGCCTTTTTTATTCGTAGCTAAATCAAAGTTATCTTTTGCTTGCCAATCATCCCCTGCATAAATGGTGCTATCATGGCTCTCTACTTTAGTCTGTCTTGGTTTTACAGTAACTTGCACGACCTTAGAAATCCCCTCATAACGATACGTTACCGAATATGTTCCAGGTGTCGTCAAATCAACATCAGAAGCGTCTTCCACTGTTACATCTTTATAAGCAACAGCATTTCCAGCTTTATCAATCGCTCGGTCAAAATTGTCTTTCGCGCTCCAAGTATCACCTGTATAAACCACAGAATCATCCGCATAAATGGCAGTTTGTGGATTTTTCACTGAAACTTGAACTGTTTTAGAAAAGCCGTCGTATTTGTAGGTGATTGGATATGTCCCTGCTTGTGTTCTATCAACAGTTCCCTCCACTTCCACATTTGCAAAATCGACTGCATTTCCATCTTTATCTCGAGCGCTATCAAAGTTATCTTTTTCATCCCATGGCTCATCAATATAAATCGTGGAGTTGTGCGCATTTACAGCTGTTTGAATGTTCTTCACTGTCAATGTCACTGTTTTTGTAGCTCCATCATAACTATATTTGATTTGATATGTGCCAGCTTTATTTGTGTTCACTGTAGGTGTTTCCGTAACGCTAACCTCTGAAAAGGCTACCGAGTTCCCGTCTTTATCTACAGCATTATCAAAGTTGTCTTCCGCTGTCCAGCTATCACCCACATAAATAGTGGCATTGTGCGCATTAACGCCTTTTTTGTTTTCTTTTACTGTTACAGTTACTGTTTTCGTTTCGCTCCCATATTTGTAGCTAATGGAATATGTGCCGGCTTGCGCAGTGTTGACTGTACCTGTCGCAGTAACTTTATCAAAAGTGACCTGGTTTCCGTCTCTATCTGCGGCGCTATCAAAGTTATCTTTCGCACTCCAAGTATCGCCGGTATAAATAGTGGAATCATGCGCGTTCACTTCGGTCGAATCGGCTTTTACCGTAACATTGACCGTTTTAGACATATCGTTGTATTTATATGTGACTGGATATGTGCCAGCTGTTGTTGTATCAACAGAACCAGTGACTACGATATCTGCAAAAGCAACGGCTACTCCTTCTTTATCGAGTGCGCTATCGAAATTATCAGCCGCACTCCAACTTTCGCCCACATAAATCTTAGAGTCATGCGCGTTCACTGCTGTTAAATCTTTTTCCACTTTCACTTGGATGACTACTTCAACTTCTTTGCCATCTTGTTCCAGCGTGTACGTAAGCGGATATGTTCCACCTTGGTTTGGACCATTTTTAATCGCGTTTAGTTGCGTTTCATCTACTTTTACTACATTTGTGCGGTCTTGTGCGTTTGAATTTACGCCATTTTTCACTTCTTCAAAAGCAGCTGTTTTTGCTTTTGTTACCGCTTGTGCTTCTGTTAGCGCTACTGCATCTTTGTATTCAAGTGAGAAGTTAGTTGCTCCAATTCTTAAACGGTCTTTCTGAGCAATGTTTCCTCCCGCAGTTGTTACATAAATTGGTGCAGTCGATTTCTGTTCTTCGCCAAAAATGTCTTTAATCGCAATTGTTAGGTCTGTAGCTGCTATTGTTTTGCCGTTAGTAGAAACACCTACAATTGCGCCAGATCCATCACTTAGCGTTTTCGCAGTCGCTATTCCGGTATTCGCTGTAGTCCACTTATAGCCATCTGTTGCTGCTTGAATTTTTTGGAAGAAGTCTGGTTCGATTGTGTCTTCTGCCGCTTCACCATCTGTATGAGCTACTTTTGGTAAAGTAATCTTCAAGCTTTTGCCTTCTTGAACTAATTTTTCATTTAAGTTTACTTTTAAATCAGTTTCTGGTGCGTAAGAAATATAACCAGCATTGATGTGTTGTGCATCTGGTTGCGCTGGGTCGATTTCTTTTACCCAACCAGTCTCAGCTCCTAGATTTGGCGTTGCGCTATTTAATGACTTATCTTTACCAACATTTTGCAAGGTAAACTTGTATCCTGCTTTATCAGGGAATTTAACTGCATATTTTCCGTAACCAATGCCTAAATTGTAATCAAATTTATAGTCACCATTCGCATCGGTTGTCGTCGTTACAGTTTCCCCGTCTTTAGTAAATGCTTCATACTTTGAAGTTGTTTCATTCCATTTATATAATTCAACTGTTTCATTCGCAAGTGGTGTATCACTTTGCGTAGACTCATATACACCATTTGCATTTTTATCTTTAAATAATTTACCTGCGACTTCTACAATTACTAATTCTGCCCCTACTCGAGTACCAGCGATAGATCCTGAGTAAGTGTTCGTTGTAACTGCATAGTACGGGTTGTATACGTCACGTTCACCAATTTTATTTCCAGCTGTAGCGGAATCAAAAGTTTCATCTACTTTTAGCGGAACTTTAATTGTTTGCGTTTCTCCAGATTCGATTTCCGTTTTCACTTTGATACGGACCATGTTGACTTTTCCGTAATCTGCAAGTGTATTACTGTAAATAGCATCTGTCGTATAGTTACTTGAAGTTGCTTCAGCTGTATAACTCACGTCAAACTGCGCTTTTTGCGCGTCTGTCATTGTGAGTGCATCGCTTAGTTTCATATCCCATTTAAAAGGTTCACTTTGGAATTTCGAGCCAAAGTCTTGACCAGTTTTTGGAATTGGGATGTAAATATCTAGGCTTTCAGCGATACCACTAGACGTATTCGTGATTTTAACCATATAATCAGCATCAGTTCCTGGTGTGAAATACGAAACTGTGCTGTCATCATCTTCTACATAAGCCGCTTTGATTCCTTCTCCAGCTACATTTAGGAAAGTTTCTACTGTAACTGTATCTTGTTTAGGAACACTTAGTGTACTTGTATTAGTAGATAGCAGTCGTTCTGCATCTTTACCATTTTGGTTCACATCAAGCCCATTATCCAGGAAAATATTCGCTCCTAGCGCCGAAGTAACATTACTTCCACCCCAAGCAAGCAACTCTTGAATATCTGTATGGATACTCTTACTTAAAGTCATATCGAATGTTGTGTTATAGCTAATATTTAAATATTGTTTTTTGGCTGGATAACCGATAAATTCGCCTACTGTAACATCTGTTGTTTTGATAACATACACTTTATCGCCGTTATTAGCTGATTTCGCTTCAACAGAAAAATCGACTTCTTTGCCGTCTTGATCTGTCAGTTTAATAGATGCCGGTTTAACCGTTGTTCCTTCTAATTGACGTAAATAAATTTCTGGATTGTTAAGGACGGTTCTTGTTCCATATGGGTAATCATGCATAATTAATGATGCTTTTGTGGTTACTGTGTCTCCCGCACGAGCAGTCTTAATTAGTGCACCTTCAGTGTTATAAAATGCAGCTGTTCCATTCGCCGCCGTGCTTACACCAGTTGTAACAGTGTACGTTGATGAACCTGAAACTTTGGTATTTGCTTCATCTTCAGCATCCCAAATATTAACATCAAATTGAACCGAAGTGATACCCGGCTTCACTATTCCGTATGATGCGCTGTTGGCCGCTTTGAATGGCGCGGAAGTATCAATATTTGTAAATCCGGTAGAGAAGTCCCCTACATTCGCTTTTACTTCTGTAAAGTATTCCCCTTCTTGAAGACCTACTGCCGTTGCTTCTAGCGTTAGCATTTTATTCACATTTGTTTTAGGAAGAGTACCTTCGTAAGTTCGATATTCTGGATTTAAGTTAGTTTTATATTGTACATCTGTTGCCTTATTGCCAGCTAATTTGCCATCAAAAGGTAAATTAACTGTATATGCTTCCCAGTTTTCATCAAATTTAATTTGGTAAACTTGATTTGTTTTTACTCCAGCAGTTTGCTTATTGTTAATCTGAATAAGACCTGCCCAAGTTTCATTATCTGGATTAATATAGTTATTTCTTGGTAGCATAACCATTTTATTTGCTGTTCCACCAACTACTTTACACGTATCTTTCGCAGCTAGCGTTGTTGTATCGTTGGAATCATTGGTTAATGCGTCTGTTTCAAATACTTGGTCATCATATGTTGTAATAACCGCATGCGGGACTTTAGGCGCCGTATAGGTCCCAACCGGGGTTCCAGCTGGCACTTTATATTTAACCGCAAAAATGGTTTCTACTACGCCATAGTAATTTTCTTGTTTAAAATCAATAACGACTTTATTTTCGCTTGGATAATGGGTGATGGTTCTATTGTCAGTATTTCCAATCACACTTTTACCTTCGTTAACTACACCGGCATACTCCATACCTTCTGGATAATAAAGGGTCGTCGTAACATTTTTAGGAACAAAGATTTTTGATCCACGGCCGTCTGCTTGGTTGATACCATTTACAACTGAATATGGTTTTGTATAATTATAAGAATCTTCTGTATCTGTACTTGCCATCACTTCTGGTAAAAAGGACGATGTATACCAGTTTCTAAACATGGTTTGAACACTCTTTTGAGAAGCGTAACCGACAACATTTTTACCTTCGGCGTGAACGCTTTGCTCTGCTGAGGCAACCGGCGTGCTTCCTTCACCCATGTAAGCATCGACTTTGATAGGCGATTTTAAGTCTGCTGTGCCATAATACTTGGCTGCATCTACTTGAACAGAAAAGCTAAGCGTTAATTTCTCTGTTGCAGGTTCTAGTTCATAGCTGACTGTTCCATAAGTGGCCTTGTTATACCCAGCCTCTTTGTCCGGAACTGTCACCGAAGTAATCGAGTCACCAACCGGATTACCTGCGCCAAAATAACTTAAAACACTTGAATCAGAGCTACTTGTTGGTTGGTAGCTGCTTGGAACAGGTAGAGAGACAAATCGCATACCATCTGGTAACGTGAAATTTATTTTTTTACCAGTGGAACTATTATTATTAAACTCTACTGTGACAGAAACGTCTTTGATATCCCCATTACCCCATGCTGTTTTGTTATAATCAGGAATATTTAAGGCTACAGTAGGCGCACTGGATTTAAGCCCTGTTTTACCAGGAGTTACAGTTGCCGTCTCTTCAGATATTTCACTTACTTTATAAGAAGCAGTGTATTCTTTTTCTGCTCCGGCTTTATCTTTGTAGGAAATAATAAAGTCGACAGAGCCATTTTTGGTAGCTACATATTCAACTTCCTCGCCATCCGTCTTTTCTCCATCAGGCGTTTCTATAGCTAATATTTTAACTTGCGTGTTTTTCGGTGTGGCTTTAAGTGTCAGTGTAGCTTTCTTTTTGTCGCTTGAAAGGTCTTCTTGAATAGTATAAGCAACAGAATCATCGCCTTTTTCTTCCGCAAAAACTGGGAATGAGGAAAGGTTTAGCTGACCGAATATTAATAATGCCACCATGACTAACAATAAGGGGCGCCTCAAGCTTGTTGTTTTTATCATTTAAGTTTATCTCCTTTTGTTTTTTCCAAATCATCCGGTAAATAGTTAAGTTTTTTAAAACCTAACCGCGGACTTTGAGGATATTTTTATGAAAACTATTTCAGTAATTTAACATAGATGCGTTGCCAGATGAATACTGCCGCGCCTGCTACAAACAGGCTGCAAATAACTAAATAACTTCTTACTCCCAGCTGAATTTGCCACGGGGAGTCGGCTATTTGCGTAAGAATAAAATGCATCGTTTTCAGCGCACAATATCCAGCAAAGTACAAGCCTGTAATTAAAAGTAAACCTAGCAACTGCGTCATTTCTTTTTTTAGTTTTTGAGCTACCCGCGTTTTCTTCCATAAGGAAAGTAGATGAAATAACCACGTGCTCCAAAACATTAGTAGTATAAATGGGAAAGGTATAGCTGTTATTTGCATCGCTGTTATACATATTAAAAGCGTTGCAATAATAACGACTAGAAAAGCTGTAACCTCCCCGTCAAGCTGAAAACGTTGGTACCACAAGTGATACCGCCGAACTCTTTCTAAAGGTAATACGTCCCGGTTTAAAAAATAGCGAATGCTAGCGAGAATGAGTAAAACTATTAGAAAAAAAGTGGCAAACAAGGCAATAATCTGTAGCAGTGTATTAAAAAATTCGCTTGTCATATAATCCCCTGCTCTCCTTGTTTTCGCTTACTGAGTCTCTCAAAAATCCGTTCAGCTTGTTTGGCGTCCGTCGAAGCAAATTGTGCCATAATATTTGCCTCATTTTGAACAAGATGTAAATAACCAAGGGCGACAAAGATAGGATCTGAACCTTCATTATCTAAAATAATGATTTCGCTATGGTCAAAAAAGCTTAAACAATCAATGTGCTCTTCTAATACCGTTTGCTGTCCTTCTTTTGTATCTATAACAAAACCCTCTACATCACCCTCAAAAAATTGCCCCATAGGCGAGACGATTTTTAATTTCATTTGCCTCTCCTCCTATTTCAAGTCTTTGTAGGATCCAATAAACAAGAATTCGCGCTCTGAACGTTCATCATATTCACCGCTTAGAATGCGTTCCACACTGCTCAGTAAGTCTTCAATTTCAACAAAAATCCCTTCTGTACCAGTGAATTTTTCAGAAACGTAAAATGGTTGTGACAGGAAGTTACGAATTTTCCGCGCCCGGTGAACGAGTTTTTTATCTTCATCACTCAACTCAGCCATCCCAAGCACGTTAATGATTTCTTGCAATTCCATATAACGTTGTAGAATAAATTTCACTTGCACAGCTAATTGATAATGACGTTCGCCAACAAAAGTTGGATTAAGCGCCCTTGAAAATGATTGAAGTGGATTAACAGCTGGGAAAATCCCTAGTGCTGCAATCGAACGTTCTAATACAATCGTTGAGTCTAAATGACTGAACGTCGCAACCGCGGATGGATCATCAATATCATCGGCCGGTAAAAATACACATTGGATTGACGTAATCGAACCATTTTTTGTAGATGCGATTCGGTCCTGAAAATCACCCACTTCTTTTGAAAGCGTTGATTGATATCCCCCTGTAATCGGAATTTTACCTTGCAAGGAGGATACTTCGGAACCTGCTTGGATGAAACGAAAAACATTATCGATAAATAGCAGAACATCTTTTTTCTCTTCATCACGTAAATACTCCGCTATTGTAAGACCCGTCAATGCTACACGCATCCGCACGCCTGGCGATTCATTCATTTGCCCCAGAACGACGGTTGTTTGAGGTAAAACACCACTAGACTCTAGTTCCTTGTACAAGCCAATACCTTCTCTGACACGCTCGCCAACCCCGGTAAAAACGGAATTCCCGCCCATCATGCTAATATTGTTAATCAACTCTTGCATTAAAACGGATTTCCCAACTCCGGCACCACCGAAAAGTCCGGTTTTACCACCTTTTAAAATTGGGCAAATCAAGTCAATAACTTTGATGCCTGTATAAAGAATTTCTTTATTTGTATCTAATTCTCGCAGTAAAGGTTGTTCACGAAAAATTGGCCATTTAACTTTAGCTTCTGGCTCAGGTAGCCCATCAATTGCTTTGCCATAAACATTTAACATCCGTCCTTGAACTGTTTCTCCAACAGGAACTTCAATCGGATGACCAAGATTAACGATTTCTACTCCTCTTGCCAGACCACTAACTTCTCCAATCGCAATTGCTGAAACTGTATTAATTCCGGTATGTTGAACAACTTCCGCTAAATAAGTTCCTTGATGTGTCTTATATTCAAGCGCATGGCTGATTTCAGGTAGTTCGCCTTCATTAAATTCAATTTTTAAAACAAAACCACTAATACTTATAATGGTCCCAGTGTTTTTTTTCATTTATTCTTCTTCCTTCCTGATCGTCTGTGCGCCACTGATGATATCTAACAATTCGCCAGTTTTTTGCTGTAATGCTTTTTTTCTAGCGTCAAAAACGGCTTCTTCATGTTGCTTATGGATATTGTCCTTCGCTTGTTTCATCGCAATTCGGCGCATACAATACTCACTAGCAACCGAATAGCGGAACATGCTATAAAGCAACCCACATAGATAATTTTCTAGTAACAACTGTTCTACTTGTTCGTCATCCGTCTCAAAATCAAGTACATAATCAACTTCAATTGACTCCGCATCTAATTCTTCAGGAATATCCGGATAAATTTTTTCGCACATCGCTTCTGATTGAACTGCATTTAAATACTTCGTGAAAATAACATACAATGCATCCATTTCTTGCTTATTAATTTGATCAATAAAATCTGCTGTTACTTCTGTCGTTGTTTCCAAATCAATATTTTCAAGTGAAAACTGTAAATATTTGCTGATATTCTGGCCAAGATTCGTTAAATAACGATGTCCTTGTTCCCCCACGACAATCCAATTGATATTCACTTGATCACCAAGCGTTTCAATTAATTTATCTATTTCAGCAAAAACTTCACTGTTATAAGCTCCACAAAGCCCTCGTTCAGATGTAATCGCAAGTGCAGTAACATTTTTTTCTTCAATTGCTTCTGCATTTTTGCTGGTGTACATCGTTTTTCTAACCCAACGCAAACTTTTCAAGATAGTTTCGTAATAACTAACGGCTGCTTCTGCTTTTTCCCGCAAGCCAGAAAGTTTACCAAGGGTTGCTAATTCCGTTACATGGACAATTTTATAAGTTGAGTTCAGTGCTTTAATTTTTTTTCGCGCCTGGTCTATGCTACTCAACGGAAAGGCCTCCCCGCTTCCTGAATAATTTCTTCTAATAGTTTGACGTGCGACTCATCTAGTTCACTGATTTCCTCAATTTGGTTAGAAAATGACTCAAAGCCCGGATGTGCATGTGCTTTTTCTAATAACAATCCTTTGAAAGATTGAACATTTGTTGGCGCCATTTTGTTTAAGAAACCATTTTGGAATGCATATAAAATGGCAATTAATTCTGTCACGGATAGCGGGCTCAAAATATTTTGTTTAAATAGCTCCGTCAACATCCGTCCATCTGTCACCATTTTCATACTTCCGTCATCAAGTGCATTACCGAAATCCAGTAATTCTTTCAACTCTTCAAACTGAGAAAGTATAAGTGTCAGGTTCTTACTAAGTTTGCGAATAATCGGATGTTGCGCGTCACCACCGATTCTGGAAACCGATACACCGACATCTACTGCTGGCTTTTGACCACGGTTGAATAGATCGGATTTTAAGAACAATTGACCATCTGTAATCGAAATAACGTTAGTCGGAATATAAGCTGTTACATCATCAGATAAGGTTTCAATCATCGGTATAGCGGTGATTGAGCCACCACCATGCTCCTGATTCATTTGTACCGCACGTTCCAATAGACTTGAGTGAATGTAGAAACTATCACCAGGATAAGCTTCTCTTCCCGGTGGACGATTGAAGAGCAATGTAATCGCTCGATAAGCATCCGCATGTTTCGTTAAATCATCAAAAATAATTAAAACGTCTTTCCCTTGGTCCCGTAATGCCTCTGCGACCGCCATTCCCGCATATGGGGTTAAATATTGGGCGGTAAGAGAATCACTTGCTGCTGTTGCAACTACTGTTGAATAGTCCATCGCGCCATGTTTACGGAGCGTTTCAATCACCTCAGCAATATAAGCTGCTTTTAGACCAATTGCGACATAGATACAATGTACATTTTGATTGTGTTGATTAATGATTGTATCCACCGCGATTTGGGTTTTGCCTGATTGCCGGTTGCCAAGAATTAACTGACGCTGACCTCGACCAATTGGTGTGATAGAGTCGATTACTGCAAGCCCTGTATTCAGCGGGCGAGTTACACTATCAATTGTCATAATAGCTGGAGTTACACAAAATAGCGGCGAAGTAGCAGTCGGCTGTTCATCGCTAATGTCGTATAACATTTTTCCAGTTGTATCAATAATACGGCCTGCCATATCTTCAAAAAGATTTACTTCGATAAAATGATCCGTAACAGACACAGTCATTCCTTCTAAAATATCATTTGTTTTATCAATTAAACCGATACCGACAAATTCTTCATTTAACTCAAGGATTACGCCGCGGTGTTTCCCGTCAATCGTAACAGCTTGGTGAAGTGCCGCATTTTCTAGGCCAGAAGAAAAAATTACACCATCAGAGATTTTCTCAACCCGGCCATGTTCTTTTAAATATTCCAAATCCACAGGGGTTTCGTATTTGTTCATATCAAAATGAATAGTTTTCAAAGTCTCACTTCCGATTCCATTTTTTCTGTTGTGCGCTTGATTAGTTCCTGATAGCTCATATCAATCGACTTTGTTCCATAATTGATAATAACTCCACCAATTAATTCCTTTTGAACTTGATACTCGATTTTATAGCCTGTATGTGTCGGTTTCCACAGCTTATCAAAGTGACTTGCCGATTCTTCATTAGCAACATCTACACGAATAAGCCCTGTATAAAAGTGAACATTATAAACCTCTAAATAATTCCGGTACAGTCCACGTGTTTGACGATAAGAGAAATGCGTCAACATATAGAATAGAAATTCGACAAATTGATGATTAAGTTCATCTAAGGTGCCGTCTTCACGCATCACTTTTAATTTTTGTTCCGACGACAAGTAGCTACTCTGATAAATTTGTTTCACAGAAAGCTTACTTGCGCGCTCATTGAACTTTTCAAACGACTTTGTAAATGCGTGTAACTCTTCTGGTGTATGCATTTCAAACAAACGTAAAAGGACTTTGTAAGGAAGGGCTAGGCGGATTTTTTCAACCCGGACGAGCGTATCAAATTCACGAATTGCTTCCGTGAAAAGTTGCGCTTCCTCTTCTTCAGATGCAACAAAAACCTTTTGAATGATTTCATTAACGCAGCTACTTAGTGATTTAAACGGCGCATGTGGCGTCGTTTCCACGCTTGGAACTTCAACAATTTGAGTTGATTTTTCATTTTGCCAAATTTGTAACTCTTGTTCATATTTTCTATTTCGAGCAACTAACTGGTCGATTTCTTCAAGAAAAATGGTCTCTTTCTGTTCTGCTTCAATCGCTAATTGCCTATTTTTCTGTTCTTCTTGATTTGTAGCAACTTTTTGTCGTTTTAGGCGACGTAATAAACTCTCTTTTTCAAGTGACTTATCTTGGCTAATTTCGTAAAAAAAGCTCGTTAAGATATTTTCCAATTTTTGCAAGATAAAATATAGTAGATATAAAAAACCAACTGCAAAAATTCCATAAAGGACTATCGTTTGAATCAATTTCTCCATGCTCTCACCTATCATATGAACGGGTTAACCCAAAGCAAGATGACTGCGATTGCCAGTGCAAAAAGCATTAATGCAACAATCATTAGAAGTCCTAAAAAGAGGCCTCCCATAACTTCTTTTTTTGCATTCGGGTTTTTTCCGATAATTTCTGTTGCTCTACTGACCGCAATTCCTTGTCCAATTGCAGCTCCCAAAGTTGCGAGCCCAATTGCTAGTGCGGCGCCAATTACGCTACATGCAACTACTAAATCCATTATTATTTCCTACCTTCTGTATGAGATTGGGGTACTAAGAAATGTACCCCTCTACTATTATTGATATACGTACAGTTGCAACGCGCCCTTAGTGTCATAAACTGCAATACGGTAATCAAAAGTTTCTTTCGCAATCCTCGAAATTATCTCCATATAGCTTACTAATCCAGTTTCGTCAGCCACCAATTCTTTGCTACTAAAAGAAGTCCAGCTATCACTTGTCCCAACCGGACGTCTTTCAAAAGCTATCCGATATGTCTCACCTGCTTTGCGCTGCATGGAGAACTTCATATCGTAAGTGGCGTTTTGAGGAGCCAAAACTTCTTCAATCTTCGTTGTTAAGCCTGCATTCCGTGTCGCTTCTTGTTCAGCTTCCTCCGTTTGCTTTGTATTATTTTCTTCTGTTTGGAACGGTGTTAAGGAAATAGTTAATTTCGCATCTTTATCATACTGAACGTCTTGTTCAATCGGATATTCGAATGTTTTGCTTTCTTTTGTATCGTTGTTTGTTGTTTTAAGAACTAACTTAGCTTCTAAATCAACTGTTTCTTCGTCAGTAATTGGTACTAAGCGAATGTTTCCTTTTTCTTGGTTGACGATTTTGTAATCCACTTCGGAATTTTCTTCATCCTTTAACTCGACAGTGGCTTGGTTTAGCGTGTAATCGGTTGATGCCCAGTCGTACTCAACTTGCACAACTTTATTCACTGATAAATTAGCTCGTAAACTTCTTAAAACAGTTGACTGCATTGTGTAGTATTTTTCTGAGCTATTCAATTCGATTGTTTCGCCATTTTTCATTTCAATAATAGTTTGGAATTGGTACGCGGTGCCCGGATCTAAGCCTGTTACGTTTAGAAGTTCTCCGTTACCGTTAATAAAGTTTGTACCAACATTCATATAGAAAGAATCACCATTTACTTTTTTCACTTTGATTCGAGCTCGCTTAATGCCTTCTATTTGTGCATCTAGCGCGATATTTACTTTGATTGACGTACTAGTAACACTTTGCATTTGATAAATAGCTGATACTGATTGGGTTGTGAAAGAATCGCTCTTCATTTTCACTTCTTGAATGCCTTTGTCTGTACCTAGATCGTACTGGTAAGTGAATTCAAGGTGGTATTTCCCATTTGGAGAAAGACCAGTCAGTGTAGCTTCTGTATCTACAGCAGATCCATAGTGAGTATTGATAGTTTTACCAGTTTTTTCATCTACCGCACTAATTTTCGTTACACCAATCAAGGTGTTATTTGGATCTGAATATTTATAATTGACTTTCGCACTGGTTACGCCTGGCGCTATATAGCCAATCCTTAGTACTGGGATATTGCGTTCTAGTTTCTTGTTTAGATCTTCAATTTTCTTTAGAACAGCTCCATAATTATCAATTTCTTCTAAGTCTTTTTGCGCATTTCCGCTCGTGCCATTTCCGCTACCGTTCGTTCCTGTGTCTGCTGAACCGCTGCCTGCTTTTATTTCATTTCCGTATTTCTTTGTTGCATTCAGACCGCTATTCGCAGATTCATTCTTCGTACCAGTTTCGTCGCTCGATTGGTTATCTTTTGCAGCTGCTTTATCACTTGCTGCCTTGTCATTTGCTTCTTTCTCGTCTTTTTTAACGACGATTTTTTCATTATCTGTTCCGCCGAAGCTAGCAAGGTCGATTTTGCGTTCGCCGATTGTATATGTTTCATTACTCGCATCCAAAACGGTCTCATCATTGACCTTTAATGTCATATGGCCTAAATAACGGCTTTTCTTTTTATTTTCATAAATAGTGACACTACCGGTTTTATCAATGAGAAGAAGTGGTTTGGAAACTTTCTTAATTTCTTTTCCGCCGAGATAAAGAGTGGCCTCTGCATTTAAGAAATATTGACGATTGGCTAGTTTTACTACACTTTTTTCGGTAATCTCTGAGTCTTTATATTGATAGGAAGCCCCTTTTGATTCATACACTTGTCTTCCTTTTAACTTTGTACTCACGCCATTTATATCAATGACGGGAACACTTTTGGTGAACATTAGCGCGTCTTTATCCAAATAGAGAATCGTACTTTGCATGATTTTACTGCGCGTATCGTCTTCATCATTTTTGGCGATGAGCTGATCTTCATTCCAGCTTCGATAAAGTGTGTGACCTTTTTGAAATTGCAATGTTTCTTGTTCATCATTTAATACCACACCATTACTGGGGAGGGAGACAAGATCATATCTTGCCTCTTTAAAAGATCCCCACAAGATTACAGAAATAATGATTAACGGAACAGCTGCAACGATTACGCCTATTTTCCATGTAGGTTTCATTTACTTGCCTCCAGTTCGATAATCCCAAAAGTTTTTCCTGATTCTGTTTCTTTAACAGTAACTTTCGAATCATGATAATTTGTATCGAATTCCACACCAGCATCTAGCTCTTCTTTTTCGACAGTTTTTGTTTCTGTGAAATCTTTGCCGAACCATGACTGTACTTTTTCCCAAGCGGAAAGTTCTTTTGGTTCAATCGTGACAGTCAGTTTTGTTTTCGCATCTGCGGTGTCATTTGCCATCAAGGTGAAGCTATCATCAGTGATATTAGCTTTAAGATTATTTTCTTCGTTATTGCCTTGATAAAGTGCAATTGGCTTATCTTTCTGATCGAATACAGTTATTGCATAATTGCTCGTTGGTTCCATCGACAAATTAACTGGCTCCGCAATATCTTTGGCTGCAACTTTTTCTGTATCAATCACTTCGCCGTCTTCATCTTTTAGCTCAAACGTGTAAGTTTCTTTTGCTTCTGTATCTACTTTTGTCGTGTCTAGTTCTACAGCCACATTAGTATCAGTAGCTCTTACGCTTCTGAATGACCTTAAGTTTGCCGCAATATCTTCTTGCAAGGTTACAAAGTTGGATGTTTTTTCATAGGTTTTAACTTCATTCAACGGCGTACGATAAGTAACGACCATTTTGCCTAAGAAACTTTGATTCTGCTTCTTCCCTGCAATACTAAAGCTTTCAGAAATTGTTGCGGGATACGAGCTTGGTAAAGTGACCGTTTTTCTTTCAACTAAACTAGTTCGCTCATTGTTACCACCATAATCAAGCAACTCATAGAACTCCATTTCGATTTTTTCAATGGTTGTTGATCCTGGACTTAATTCTTTTGCTTGAAGCTTGATTTTTTTCGTTGCAGCATCAAGTTGAATTGTTACCGAGTTCGAGGTTACATACTCATCATCGGTCGTAAAGTTTAAACTAGTACTCCATGGATGACTTCCATCACCAGCCAACGTGTCGTAATTTGTGCTGATAGTTAAGGTATAACCTTTCGCTGGCTCTAAATCGTCGAATGTGTTCAACCAACTAGCTGTATTTCCACCTGTGAAAGCACCATTCTTAACTATCTTGCCAGACGTTGTTTCTTTTAAGACATATTGGAATTGCTTATTGGTCCCGCCTACAAAGTAACTATCTGGGTCGTTATAAGAGAATTTCAATGTTGCTTGCCTAGCTGAAACGCTTTCTAGCTTAATTGGTGCGCTAACTGTTTTTGGTGGTGCAAGATAAATTGACTTTGCATCACTTAAGAAAATTGGCGCCTTAGCTAGACTTGTTTTCATAAAGGCCGCAATTATATAGGTTTTTCCGGAAGCATAGTTTTGAATGCCCAGATTATTATATAAACCAAATTCTGGCGTCTTCGATAAATTATTAAATGTCGCTGCTGGCGTTTTGCTGCCTAATTCTTGTTCCAGCGCGACTAGATTCGTTAAACTAGAAGATACTGTCGCAGCATCATACAAACGATATTCGATGTCTGTTAAAACGCTACTTTCATCAATAAAGTTGTTACTTCCTTTGATCGTTCTGAAGCCAAAAGCTGGGTTCCACGTGTAACTTGTTGAAGCCATGCTTGGTAGACTTTTCTCCGTAGTGATTGTTTCGGTATAGTAAACTTTATTTTTTGCGCCTTCTCCGTCTAACAAATCATATTTTCCTTCTACTTTAATAACATACGTTTTATCAGGCGAAAGTTCAGTAAGAGAGACATCTCGAGTTGGTAAGCCGTCAATTCGAACTGACTTCACAAGTGTTGTCCCGTCCTCTTTGTACGCGTTGACAAACAGCTCATTTTCGTTAGATTTTTTAACAATGGTATTATCCTTATCTTCACCAATAACATCTAACTTAACTCGCTTATCATAAATACTAAGCGATTCAGCTGTAATGTTTGGCTCTGCTAATGCTTTCGTAGTTATCGATTGCGAAACTTTCCCTGTTTCTTCTTGCGCAGAATAAAGGTCGATTTTTGAACCGGCCGCTTCCGTAGAAACAAGTCCTGATGAGAAGTCAACATAACGACCATTTAGTTCCGCTACATAACTTCCATCTTCTTGACGTCTAAAACTAAACGGATCTGCAGTCTCACTGTTACTAATTAGAACCCCGCCGCGGTATGCAATGTAAGTCCCAGTCCAAATATTTTTAAATTTAACACCTGAAATATTACCTTCCGCGTCAGTTGGACCTTTTGTCACGCGGTAAACATCTGCCCGATTTGCATTTCTAGTTGTTGATACACCGCCGTTAGACGAGGTTACAAATGCCGCGTTATCATTTAGTGACACGTAATAGTTTTCAAATAACTTCTCATTGTTTATTCTGTTTTCCATATAGTTCATTTTCATATCAAGCGCTAACTGATACGAATTGTTAAACCATACATTCCCGAATGGCAAATCAATAGTTTGAGCATCAAATTGTTCATCGCCTATTTTAGCTACTGAATAATCTGGGCTAGAACTATTTTCGGCTTGAATACTGTAGGTTGTTTTCATTACATTACTTTTGGCCACATCATCAGGTTGCGGCGTTAGAATCAGTGAACGCCCTGTTTCGTCTAATGCAAATTGCGCACTAGCTTGCGGCGCCGTTGTATTCATCGCCACCAAATTTTTTGTCATAAAGACAGTTGATTCTGCTGGCTCTCCGCTAGTAACGACATAGTCACCTACTGTTTTAATCGTTGTTGCGCCTTCACTTGAAAGCGGTAATGTTACTGTGTTTTTTCCATTCACGAGTGGTACAGTCCCACCTGTTGAGCTAGTAATATCTAATTTTCCAGGGATAATCGCGCCCTCAATATCTCTCACATAAACATTGAGTTTTACTTCCGTCGCTGTTCTTCTTAAAATTTCATATTCAACAGTTGGTTTTTCTTTTTTAATTTGAATTGTTTCAGAACTGATTTCAATACGATGATCTTCATAATTGTCATTCCAAATTACTTCTGCTTTAATCATGTAATCAAAACCGCGTCCTAAATCGGCATTAGATAAATCAAAGTAAGAATACTTTTCAAATTCAGCTGCTGTTGAAACTTCTTGTTCTACAAGCGGCGTATTTAAGTCGTCTACTTTATAGATTCGGTACGTGATAGAGCTAACCGCATTGTAATCATCCAGCATTGGTTTTTCCGTAGCTTCAATACCGGCTAACCCGCCCACTTTCATTTTATTCGGTTGGTAATCAAGTAGAACTTTGTCGGTTATCGGTGTTTCTCTTTTAGTTTTGAAAACTAATTCGCCTTCTACTGGGACTTGGTTCATTCCGCTATCAAGGCCATCTTCTACTTTTAACAAGTATTCTTTATTAATAGCTAGATCTTCAAAAAGATAGTTTTTCCCATCTGCACTCATCAGCTTTTCAAAGTCGCTATTTAAAGGAATCGTTTTTATAAGTGTGTTATTTTTCTTATCATAGATTTTTAAGTTTGCCGTGCTTAGTTTCGTCGCGGATTCAGAAAATTTGACATTAATTTCCGCTTGTTTGGTCGTAACGGATTCGAGTGTAAAAGTGGCATCAACTTTCGCTATTTCCGTTGTTTGGAACACGCTAGATTGGCCAATACGCTGATCCACCATAATCCCTGTCCCGTCATCTAAATTATAAGAAGCTGTCATTACAACAACATAATAAGTCTCACTTTCTAAACTATCGAATTCCAGTAAATTTGTAATGTCAGATTTATTTCGCAGGTCTACTGTAGCAACCGGATTGCCACTATATAAACCTTGCGCATTCGACTTATAAAGTTTTAAGGTTGGATGCGTCAAATTATCATAAAGCATTGTATTATCTGCATCAAAAACTTCATAATTGATGGTTAATTTATCTTGTTCTGCTGCTTTCAGAGAAAATTCTACAGTTGGTATAGATTTCATTCCAACTACTACCGCATTAGAAACTGGAGTAGCAAACGTAAAGTCGGCTTGATTATTATTGCCAGAGATGTAAGCTACAAAAACGTAACTCCCATCGCTCATATCAACTGTTCGCCCAACTTTTACTGATGTTTTCTTCTGGCTTGAATCAACAACAGAATAAGCATATTCTTTAGCGTTCTCCCCATTTGCCTTATAATCTTCCTCTAAATAAGCAACATAGCGAATACTAGTAATAGAACTATCTTTATCAATTAAATTAATTGGCACCGCTGTGAATTCACCTTTTTCGGTACTATAAGCAAGCTCTATTCCAGCCATCGTTGGTTTTGCTTTTAGTGTCGATGCAATGAAATACCAATTTTCATCCGTTACTTCTTTACCATCAACCACTAATTTTTCCATCTCGACGATGTATTCTTTACTACTACTTAACGAGTCAAATTTGACTTCTACTTTGCCGTCTTTCGTAAGTGCCTTAGCATCCACTTTAACTGTTTTAGAAGTAGTTACATTACTGTTGTTTTCTTTGATTTTTAGAACTAATTCGTCCACATTGCCATATAATTCTGTTGCAGTTATCTCCGCCGTCAAACTATCTTCACTGCGTTCGACTACTTTTGGCGTTAATACAACCGGTTTTGCTTCTACCGTTTGGCGGAAGAAAATCGTTTCTTGAATTTTATCACTTGCAGATTTGTACTTCCCTTGAACGACAACTTGGTAGGTTTCGCCGTATTTTAAACTATCAAAAGCAAAATCTTGGTCGGCCTTTGATGAATTCAATGATACCTTTTTCACAACTTTGTTTTCGCTGTCGTATAAAATTGCTTCTAAAGATTGCAGTCGTTCAGAAGAATCGGTTAGTTGTAATTTTGCGGAGGCTTTTTGGCCTTTCACAGTTAATTCAACATCCACAATTGGCACTTGGAATGCACTTAAACTTTCAGCGTCATTTAGCCTTTTGATAATTTCATTACCTTTAGTGACATCGGTATTATTTTGGTTATTTTTCGTGGTTTCATTTGCACCATTTTTGGTAGCTGTTCCAGTGTCTCCACCGTTAGAATTACCAGCTGCGGCTTCGTTATTAGCTGCATTACCATCGGTTGCTTGATTTGTTTTTGTTTGTTCATTGCTTTTATCTTCTTGCTTCTTCGTTTCGTCTGTTGTAGTTGTTTCTTTTGTAGATTTTAGATTTCGTTTCTCGGCCTTATCATCTATTTCAACCTTAATCGAACGAATATCAATATCTTCTTCATTGTCAGTTTGGCTGACTAATATTTCTTTCTTCAAATCAAATTGATAACGATTATTTTCCATTTCAATATAGGCATCATCGCCCGCAAGTTCTTCTAAAGTTTTTTCCCCCATTAATAAAACTTTCTTATTCTCATCAATGGAAACAATAACGTTTTTTGGTAATTTTTTGTTAAGTCCTTTTTTGTTTTTCAAATATGCATTATCTAAAATAATGTAGCGTCCTTCAGCAAGTTTAACTACCGTGCCTTTCGGAAGCTGCGCAATCGTTTTGTCTTTTGTAACACTTGCTTTATATGTCCCTTTGTTTTCAGTGACGGTTGTTTTTGAAGGCATCTCAATTAAATCTGACGCACTTTTAATAGCTACACTTTTACCTAAAAACTGGATTCGTCCATCTTTTAAAAATAAGGTTCTGGCCAAGTTAATCGGTTTTACTTCTTTTCCGTCTGAAATGGTCTTTTCATTATTAAGCCAAGCATCATTGTACTTCGCATCAGCTGAAAACGTAACTGGTTTTCCTTTGGGACTATACGTAAATCCCTCTGCTTCAATAGCATAAGCGTCATCTCTCATTAGAAAAAATGCTGAAACAACCGCACTTATAGCAAGTACCGAAACAATAATTACAACTAAAATATTTTTCTTCAAGTCCTACTTCCACCTCGTTTGTGTGTATATTTTTGTATTTGGAAAAGAACTTGATTCATTAATTCAAGCCTTGTACCATATGAAAACAAATCTGTCCTGCTTTCATCTAAGTTAGTCTGCTACTTTTTGAACTTCTCTTTCAAAATATTCAAGTCTCATTTCGCGTCCTTTGAGCTTCCATGGAGAAGATTTAATATCCAATTTTCCATCATTGTGTAGTTCATTTACAGTTGAAGATATTGTGGAAATAGAGCAATTAGCTAGTTTCGCTAAAATATTTATTTGGAGCCATTCTGGAAAAACTGGTAATGTGGTATTAGCTAAATTATTTTCTAATAGGAAATTAAGCGTGGATACAACTTTATTTTTCGAGTTTTCGATACCGAGTAATGCTTGTCTTTTTAAATCTTGTTCATTTTTCTCCGCGATTTGTAAAAAGAAATTAGATAAGATTTGATCCTCTTCCAGTTTCCCAAATACCCCTTCCGCGCTAATCAAACAAACTTCAGATGTCTCCAAGGCCTTCAGTACCATCGGATTTCTAGTAGGAAAAACAAGATTTTTTTGAAAAAAACAACGAACAATACCTTTTTTCTTTCCATCACTTTCTTCAATTAACGTTCCATTTTTCACTAATAAAACGTGGTCTCTATCTATAGTTACACTTTCCCAAGCCTTTATTTGTTTACAAACATAAGAAAAATTATCGAGTAAATAAGCATAAATAATGGCGTCTCTTTTGATGTAGTCGTGATATTCAATGTACTTCATTCTCATAATCATCCTCTCTAAAATTTCATCACAGACTTATTATCTTAGAAAACGAATGGTTTTCGTACAGGCAATTACAACTGATTTACGATAAAAATAGCATTGATTGACAATTTTTCGTAACATTTAAGCGAAAATCCACTTTTCCAAATCTGAAAAAACGTTGATAAATCTCACTTTCGCTAAAATGGCAGAAAAAAAGAAGCCTAAAACGATACATTTTTATCGATTCCGGCTTCATTTTTCGCTTTTAATTGTAGTCCTTTAGTTCTTCTCAAACAATTTAAACTACTGAAATAGGAAAATTTGGACGTGGGGGTTAAGGTGTTGGGATATTTTTTGTTTTTGCAAAAACAAAGAAAAATATTAATAAATTTTCTTTTAAATCCGCTTTTCCCAAGCTTTTTATGATAATATTAAGAAGTAAATTTTTCTCATTTTATAATAAAAAAGACTATTTACAACAGCATATAGAAAAAAGGAGAGAAGGAACATGGCAAAGGTCATTAAAATTGAAGATAGTTCAGCAATAGTACTAAAAGATAACGGGGAGACAATCGATGTTTCATTGACTTGTTTTACATTCAGTCCTGACACTGGGGATGAAGTGGAAGTTTATAAACACGGAGAAGAACTGATTGTAAATAAAAAAGTGGAGAAAACGACTGAAAATCCTAATATTAATATCGTTAACAATAACTCCCAAAATCAAGATCAGGCTCAAGAGCAAGCTCAGACTCAAACTCAAACACAAACAGTTGTAACAGAAATTCGTTTTTCCCAAAAGGATGAAGGGAAATTAGTTAATAAATGGGTTTATGTTGCCTTAGCACTTCTACTTGGAACATTCGGCGCTCATAAATTCTTAGCAGGAAAAAATGGTCAAGGCGTTCTTTACGTAGTATTTTGCTGGACTGGTATTCCTTCAATTGTATCGTTTATAGAAGGAATTGTGGCTATATTTAAAAAAGCGGATGCTAATAATGAGATTCTTATTCAATAATATAGAGAAAGACAACCTGTAAATAATAGGTTGTCTTTTTTAGGCGTTCTTTCTATTATGTAGCAATTTTGCTAGGTGAAAAACAAGACTTACAATGATGAAAATAAGCACAAAGCTTCCTATTAAATTGAACCATTGGATACTTATACCTTCATTCCCCGCGAAAAACATCTCTGTAAAATCATTTTTCTCATCTGTTATCGTCATTACAGTTAGCCATTTTAAAGGTGCTCCATATAAATATTCATAAAAGCTCACCTTACTTCCATCAGCTATCCCAAATGTTGGAGGGACCACAAATAGCGCAGTAATTAATAAAATCGATGCTACAAAAGCTCGATTAACTATCCATTGAATTTTCTTCATTTTTTCTCCTATCGATAATAAAGTAAATTATTTCTTGAATAATGAAATAGCTGAATATACCGAGCGTTACAATCTTAGCGTCCCAGATAAAAAAGCCGATTATAGCTAACATGGTTACAATGAAGGCTCTAATATAAAACCAGCGTGTTCCTCGCATTTGGGGGCCTCCTTGTGAAGATGGATTCTTGATGATTATATTCAGTTCTGATCAAACTCTTTTTTGGCATTTTGGTATCTTAAAAATTGAAATCCTACTCCAAGAAGAGCTATAAACGCAAGTGCTAAAGTTATTAAAATTTTCGTTGTTAGATAGATGATGATGCACGTGATGACTAGGAGGGCCTGGATCCAAATGAGACGCTTTTCCGTTTTCATTTTTTTCATTGTGTTTTCCTCCGATGCTGTATTTTTGATGATATAAACGAAAATCATATAAAACTGTTACATATAAATCTTAGCACACATAAAGAATGTATAACCAAAAATGTAATGAAATGCCGGATTCTTATCATGAATGACTTGAATTTGGGGTAGTTTATAGTTATTATTACACAGATTGAGTTGTATTTGTGTTTCAAATCACAATATGGAGTGCAATTTAGATTAATATTCATTAATTATGCACTTAGTTGCCCTCTTGTCACAAAAAGAACATATTAGCGCACATAAACAATGTTTAAATACCCTAAATTTCTGGATTTATTTAATTTTTTCACGTTAATTGTAAATAGACATTGAATAATATAGCATAATAATTCAGATGGTCTTAAGATTTATCTGTTACAAATTTTAAGAGTTCTGCCCCATCTATGCCCCACTTTATGAAAAATCAGTAATTTACCTTAAAATTTCAAAAAAAAAAAACCGCTTAAACCTTGTGTTTAGGCGGTTTTCATGTATGGGTTGTGAGGGTTTCGAACCCCCGACCCGCTGATTAAGAGTCAGCTGCTCTACCAACTGAGCTAACAACCCGATGTCGTATTCCGACAAAAAATATTATACCATAATTTAGCGGGAAAACACAGCCACAGCAACTCGCCGTGGCTATATTTATCTGTATCAATACACGGAATGTAGCGGTTCTCCGCCTGCCAAAACTGCTTCTACATTGACGATAGCGATTTTGCCCATTTCTGTGCGGGTTTCCACGGTTGCGTTGCCGATGTGTGGTGTTAAAACAACATTATCTAGCTTGCCTAGCTCTGCGCCAATTTTCGGTTCGAATTCAAAGACATCTAGCGCGGCGCCAGCAATCACGCCTGTTTTTAACGCGTTAATCAGTGCCGCTTCCTCCACAACAGGGCCACGGGCAGCATTAATCAAAAATGCGCTCGACTTCATTGTTTTTAAGGTTGTTTCGTTCAATAAATGTTTCAAGCTTGGATTATATGCCGCGTGGATCGTCACGACATCGCTCCGCTCCAATAGTTCTTCTTGGCTCACAAACTCCGCGTCCCACTCTTTTGCAGCTTCTTTCGGATTGTGTCCTGAATAAATAATTTTCATTCCAAAAGCAGCGGCACGTTTCGCGACTGCCTGGCCAATTCTTCCTAAACCAATGATTCCAAGCGTTTTTCCGCTTAACTCTGTGCCTAAAAAGAACGTTGGCGCCCAACCTTTAAATTGCTCGGGGGTTTCACGGCATAATCGGTCGCCTTCTGAAATTCTCCGTGCTACGTCCAAAATCAATCCCAGCGTCAGTTCAGCCGTCGCTTCTGTTGATACATCTGGCGTATTGGTCACTGCAATGCCCAACTCCTGCGCTTTTTTCACATCGATATTATCAAAACCCGCGCCAATATTTGCCACGATTTTGAGATTTTTTGCTGATTCTAATACTTTTGCTGTGATTGGTGAAGAAAGTGGGCATATGATTGCGTCCACTTCAGCTGTATTTTTTAACAGCTCATCTTCTGTAATATTTTCTTCACCCGTATAGGCGTTAACATCCCATTTTCCAAGAGTTTTCATCGTTTCTGGTAGTAATTTTCCTGCTACAAACACGCTCGCTGTCATCTCGCTCACTCCTCAAGTTCCATTTTTATCCTAGCTTCATTGTAATCCGTTTTTTATGAAAGGTAAACGATTTTCCGCTCCATTTCCTCGTAAAATACGGTATAATAAAAGCGGAAGTGAGGTTGAAATAATGAAAAAAATTACTGCACCGCGGATTCCTGATGAGGATTTGACGGTTTATCCAAATGATACATATTTTATTGAAGATGTTGGTGAAGTTAGTGAGCAGATTTTTAGAAAAACGACGCTAACTGGGGAAATTTTTGAGCATTTTCATTTAGAAACAATTATTTTTGATGGATGTGTGTTCGATTCTGTTTCTCTTGTAAGCGCGAATTTGACCGATATTGT
Source organism: Listeria swaminathanii (assembly GCF_014229645.1). Classification (GTDB taxonomy): domain Bacteria; phylum Bacillota; class Bacilli; order Lactobacillales; family Listeriaceae; genus Listeria; species Listeria swaminathanii. Next base: position 136,091 of record NZ_JAATOD010000003.1, read on the forward strand.
TTTTAAAAATTGTGACTTGTCGAATTTAGATTTGATGGGTGCGATTATTCACCGGGTTCGTTTTGAAAATTGTAAATTAATTGGCGTGAATTTCAGTGATGCTACGCTTAGAAATTGTACTTTTGTTGACTGTTACGCGGATTATGTTGCCTTTCGTTATGCTAATTTGAAATGGGTGGCGTTTGAAGCCGGCGCGTATACGAATAGTGATTTTAGTGGTGCGCAACTGGTTGATACGTATTTGGAACGGCTTGATTTGAATAAGGCTCAGTTTTTGAATTGTGCTCTTAGTGGGGTTGATCTTAGTACTTGTATTTTTGAGTCTATTACTGCGATGCCGCAAGATTTAAAAGGTGTGAGCATTGATTTTTCTCAAGCGCCTGCCTTGATGCCGCTGTTTGGGATTCGGGTAAAATAAGAAGAAAAAGATGGTTCCGCGTTACTTTGGAACCATCTTTTCATGTTTAATGAGCCATTCTTTGCGTGCCAGACCGCCACCGTAGCCGCCTAGTGCTCCGCTAGTATTGATTACGCGGTGACACGGGACGATAAGCGATAATTGGTTGGTGCCGTTTGCTCTTGCTACAGCTCGACTTGCGGTTGGCCGCCCTAATTTTTCCGCCAGACCTTTGTAAGAAATCGTCTCGCCTATTGGAATTCGACGCAGCTCATCCCAGACACTTTGCTGAAAATCCGAGCCAATGTAGCGAATTGGCGTTTGAAAATCAACTAACTCGCCATCAAAATATAACGTTAGTTCTTCTTCAATTTGTTTAATTACAGCCGTTTTTTCAGGTGTGATAGCTGCGTTTAAGCGCATTCGCAATTTTTTAATTTCTGTTTCAAGTCCTTTTCGATCAACAAATTCTAAAAGAAGTAAACTATCATCATCGGAAATTGCGAGCATTGAGCCAAGTTTGGTTTCAAGCCAAGCGGAGTGCAAAATAGTGATATCTTTTGATTTATGAGGAACATTCCCCATCGTTTTCGAAAAAGCATCCCGAAACCCGTTTCCAGACTCATAACCACTATCAATTTGCGCGTTAATAATCGAATCACCATTCCGAATATGCTTAAAAGCAAGACCGAGCCGCCGCGACCGCGCATACTCAATAAAAGTCATCCCAAATTGCTTCTTAAACTGGCGCCGAGCCGTATTTGCACTTATTGATAATTCATCAAAATCTTTATCGGTCCACTTTTTCTCCGGATTCTCCTCAATTGCATCAACAAGCAACTTCACAGCAGGAGACATTTTCGTCGGATTGGAGAGCGGTTCACAGCGCTTGCAAGGCCGGTATGATGCAAGCAACGCCTCCTTAGCCGTACTGAAAAACTCACAATTTTCTTTCAAAGGTTTTTTCGCCGGACACGTTGGGCGACAAAGTATCCCCGTCGTTTTCACCCCAACAAAAAAGACCCCTTCATAATTCGAATTTTTCTCCACTAACATATCGTAATATTTATCAATATCCCGCTGATTCGTTATCACAAGGCTTCCCCTCCCGTAAAAATCCGCTCTACTTCCTGCTGAATCGCTAAATTGGCCCGAAAAAAGCTAAACGGTCCATAGCTGATTCTTTTCACACCAATTTCTTGTAATTCTGCGCTCGAGAGCATCCCATCCATCATCATAACGTTAACAGGAAGTGGTGATTTTTCTACAAAAGCACGAATTAATTTTGGCGATAACAGCCCTGGAATGAAAATAGCATCCGCCCCAGCCTCTTTGTATGCTTTCGCCCTGTTAATCGCTTCTCGCACCAAGTCTTCCGTTTCTTCGCGCCCTTGGAAAAAGACATCTGTCCGCGCATTGACAAAAATATCCGTGCTCATTTTTGCCGCCGTTTCTTTGATTGTCTTGATTTTATCACATTGTTCCTCCACACTGCAGAGCATAGGATTTGCAGAGCCAATCAGCTGATCTTCCAAGTTCACACCACAAACACCAATCGCCAGCAACCGCTCAATATTCTGAGCCAGTTCTTCCAAATCAGTGGCATAACCACTTTCAATATCCACCGTCAACGGCAGACTCACATTCAGAGCGATACGCGTAATAACGAAGAGCATTTCATCAAAAGTTAAATGCTCCCCGTCCGCCACACCGCGTGATTCTGCGATTGCATAACTGCTTGTCGCTATTACTGGTGCTCCGCCTTGTTGGATAGCTTTGGCAGATGCGACATCCCAGCAGTTGTAGAGGATTAGTGGGGTGGGTAGTTCGTGTAGGGATTTTAGTTTTTTAAAGTTTTTTATCATTGGTTTCAACTCCATTTGTTAGGATGGAGTTAGTATAGCAGGTGGGGGGATTGAGGGTACCAGGAAAAATAACATGGATGTTTTTAAAGCAAAGAATTTTGATTGTTCCTTTTTCATTTAATTATGTTATCTACGTCCACATTTTCACCATCTGGCAAGCCTACTCGGTTAATAATAAGATTTTTGTATACTGTAATCATATAGTTTCCCTTAGGTAATCCGTTTTCTTGTTTAAGTCTCTCTGCCAAGTTATCTGCTATCTTTTGCTCAGGAAGTTTATCTTCTTTAGAATAAAATTCCATTGGGATTGATAAAATGTTTCCCTCCGGATCATCTTTCGCAAATAATAATTTTAATTCATCTGTCGCAATTCTTTGATTTTCTATATATGCTTGGTAAACACTTGGAAAACTTAATGATGATGCTGCAATAAAGTAGTGATTACTTGTATATCCAGAAGATGATGTTTTTTCAATTGCTTCATCTCTCAATCCCAATAAGTTATTTTCTTTAGCTAATTTCTCAGTGAACGTATCTAAATTACGGAATTCCGTTTCATAAGCTTTGGCATATAAACCACTGACAATTGCTTGCTCTACTTCGCCATCACTACTCCTCGCAGACCATTCACCCTTTTTATTAATCGATTCCCCCACTATGACCGAAGTATGAAATTGAATAGGTTCCTCGCATTCTACCATAACAACCGCTGCATTTCGGGCTGGTACCACGTTATTTACTTTTACATTTGTTTTATATTTAGTCTTCACATATTCTATGGCTTTTTGTTTAATCTCTACTTCATTCTGTTTCACTCGTTCTGCCGATTTATTCCCGTCAACAAATGAAAAACCTTGCCCTACATAATCTTGCACGGGTATGGTTCCTTTTTGGGCTTTTTCTTCCGCTGTTTGTTCATTCATATTGAAACATCCGGATAGTAAAAATAATGTTGCTGATAAACTTAGGATGATTTTTTTCATTTTGTCTCCTGTCTGTGTTCTAGATTATAGTAATGAATAACCCGAAACTCTTGATGAACGCTAAGTAGCCTAAGATTCTCTCCCTCATCTTAGACTACTTGTTCCTGTACATAGTTAGTTTTTGATACTGATTCCATCTTTTTTCTCTATATTATTGACGAAAAATATCACTATCTCCAACCATCAATCTATTAAATCCGTACTTCTTGCCAGTCCCTTATTCTTGTAATAGTTTATGCTACTTAAAAACACAATTCTCGCGACAATACCGTCCATATCGCTTATGATTTTAGCATTGATTTTTCTCCCAAGAATGTATAACAAAGTTCTTTTTATCTACTTCCATTTTTACTTTCCATACAATTGATAGCGTTTTCAAAGAAAGTTCGTTTCCTAAGATTTATTAACCTTCACATTCTTAAAAATCACCTTTAACTCTTTCGATGTAAAAGTATCTTTGTTTGGATTGAAATTTTGACAAGGTAATAAAACTTTTAATGGCATAATACTATTCGCTTTCATTGTGCCAATCATATCATGTCCGAATTCTACATTTTCACTTACAATTTTAGCTTCCGGATAACCTTCTACCTGCAGCTCTAAATCCATAGAAAAACTATCAATGTCCTTACCACTATTGTTTGCTACAAATACCCCTACCCCTATTACCTGATCTTTTTCAAAAAATTGTCCGTTTAACGAAACTATTTCTACTTCTAACCCTGATTTTCCAAACACTCTTTCTATATCACCTTTTGCCTCTAAATCTGAGTATGTCTTCTTAGCGCTTTCCACGAACTCTGTATCAGTTTGATTATAGAAATCGGGTATTTGTAAGGAAAAATCTTTCTCTGTTTCTACAGGCACTTCATTTGCAATAACGGGCTCCTTAGATTCCTTATTATTTCCGCAAGCAAAAAGTGCGATTGACATAACCAAAATCATCATTATTATTTTTTTCATTCATATCTCCTACCTCTCTCATTGCCGATTAAATAGACAATAGTTAAAACATAGTGAAAATCTTTCTGTGCCAATCATCTCTATTTTATCAATCTACTTTCAGTCCAGCACTCATTACTTTTTTCTCACGCCAATATTTGCTGTTAATTACCATAATACCTGCAACTAAATATAGAATGCCTGCTAATGAAAAAATACTGATAACCCCCATGACAATTAAAACAACACCCCAGCTTTTTTTAGGCGTTTTTTTAAGGGAAAACCAACAAATCATACCCATTAGTCCAATAACGCACGGAATTACCCAAAAAATCGTCCACAGCCAGAATCCACCCATGCTAATATTCGCTACCTCCCAATAAGTAGCTGTAAAATAATCACCATTGATATTAAATTCAATTGGTGTAAAACTCCCAATTAATAATATTCCAAGCCCCATTAGCATAAAAACAATCGCACCTATAGTAATCAATATTTTTTCTGTTTTAAAATAATTCATTCTCTCAATTACCTACCTTTTTAAAGTATTGTTTATTAACCGCATTGATTTTGAGAATCGTTGCCACTACCGCTAGTAAAAAGAGTACAGTTCCCGCCGGTATCAGGAATACACGCCATGTATAGAGGAACTGCGCATACCCTGCTAAGCCTGAAAACCATTGATTGATGTATGAATACACAAATATAGTCGCTCCAACAACTATTAAAACTAATGTGCTGATCACCAAATACATCAGAACTTTTTGCTCTTTATGCACTGCCAACTTAGGATTATTAATTTTCAAAGTAGCTTTCACTTGAAAGACAACCGTTATTACCATGATAAACAAATAAATGGTACCGATTCCTAAAAATCCTGTATACACAATTGCTACGTTCAGAAATAAGTTGAGTACTAATATGATCCAATATTTCTCTTGTAAAAAAGTCATTTCAATCCCCGTTCATTTAAATATTTTTCATTTAGAAAAGCTGACATTGTATTTGGTTTTACTTTGTCTTTAACTATACTCCGAATGCTTACTCTTAATATAATCGCAAGAGGAATAGGTAAGATACATACATATAAAATTGACGTAAGCGTATATAACTTTACTAATTTCTCGTCATAAACATTCTCTACTAACTGCTGGATTTCTTTTCGACCTTTATATAACCATATGACATTGATTATCCAGCCAATAAAACAACACATTAGCAAAACACCAGATGTCGCTATACCCGGTAGCATAGAGTACTCTTGGAAAACCGCTGCTGGTTTAGGAAAAGACACTAAAATTAGTACACTTGGCACTGTTATCAACATGGATATAAAGGGTGATGCTTCCAATAATAATCTTGATGTAATCTGTTGCTCGAGTTGTTCTTTCACAGTTTTATGCATGTTTTTATCTCCTAGTTGATTTTATCTTTGTAGCTTCCTTACTTTATTATCTCAGTTACATCTACACTTTCTCCGTCAGGCAAACCTACTCGATTTACAATGTGATTCTTGTATACTCTGATATCATAATTTCCTTTTGGTAATCCTTGTTCCTTCCAAAGCTCTTCAGTTAAGTCATCAGCTAATTTTTGTTCAGGTAATTTGTCTTCTTTTGAAAAAAAGGCCATTGGGATGTTCATATTCTTACTAGTCGGATCATCTTTAATAAAAAGAGCGCGCAAATCATCTGTTGAAATTTCAGGATTAGCTAAATAAGCGTTGTATACACTCAAATAATCAGAGAATCCCAGTGTGACGAAATAATATTTCCCTTGATAGCCATTAGGTGATGTTTTTTCCCGTGCTTCTTGTGTATAGCCCTCTAAATCATATTTTTCTGCTAGTTTTTCTGTAAACTGATTTAGCTGCTGAAATTCTGCCTCATGTACTTTCGCGTAAAGTCCACCTACAATGGCTTGTTCCACTTCCCCCTCGTTACTTGTTCCACTTCCTAATTCGTCTTTTCTATTAAGAATAAATTTTACAGTAACCGAGGTAGTAAACTGAACCGGCGTCTCGCTTTCAACAATAACAACCGCTCCATTTCGCGCTGGTACTACATTATTCACTTTTACGTCTGTTTTATATTTTGTTTTCATATAATTTATTGCTTCTTGTTTTATCTCTTCCTCATGCTTTTTCACTCGTTCTGCTGATTTATTCCCGTCAACAAACGAATAGCCTTGTCCTATATAATCTTGCACTGGTGTGGTTCCCTTTTGGGCTTTTTCTTCCGCTGTTTGTTCCTTCATATTGAAACATCCGGATAGTAAAAATAATATTGCTGATAAACTTAGGATGATTTTTTTCATTTGTTCTCCTGTCTACGTTCTGTATTGTAGTATTGAATAATCCCAAACTCCTAATGTATGCTAAGTAGCCTAAGATTCTCTTCCTCATCTTAGACTACTCATTCCCGCACATAATTAGTTTTTATTCTCTCTTTGAAATTTGTTGTAGAACTTTGTCGCTTGTCTTGTTGTTGGTTTTTGATACTGATTCCATCTTTTTCTCTATATTATTAACGAAAAAATAGTACTATCTCCAACCACCAATCAATTTATTATATCCGTCCGTCTTGCCAGTCCCTTTTTCCCGTAATAGCTTATGATGCTTAAAAAAATAATTCTCATAAATATACTGTCCATGTCGCTTGTGATTTTAGCGTTGATATTTCTTTCAAGAACGCATATCAAACAGCTTTTATGTTACTTCCCTCTTTTACCAGTTCTATTATTCCCTTAATAATTTATGGATCTTATCTAGCATTATTTTTACTTCTCGAGCAATTGTATTTATGTCTAAAATTAACATCTATACCTCTATACTTTATCTACATTCTTTATTTCGTCTTCTTAAAACTGATTTTTGCTTCTTTGGAACTATCATATTTCAGGTCTTCATAATACCAAAAATAACAATCGTCTCCGTCTAGCTCTATAGGAATAACTTTTGTTGGGTGTTTTCCATTAACAGTTAGATTAGGAGCGTTTTTATTGTAAGAGGTACCCCATTGAAGCTGGCTAGTTTCTGGATAAAGATTGAAGATTTGATAGGTATTGTATAAATTTAAACACGTCTGAATTTCATACTCACCGTCTCTAATTTCATAATTATTTTTAGCAAAAAATCCAGAAATCTGGGTCGCATTTGTCGGTGTTGAATATTTCTTTTTACTCCCTTCTTTTTTAACTTTGAATTTATAAACGACCAATGAATCTTTATGATTATTGGTCTCTCTTACATTTCCAATGAAAAATAAAATCGCATTTGTTTCATTTTCTAGTAAAAGTACTTTTTCTTTGATTACTTTTTTATTAAGATTTGGACTATCTTTGGCATCACTATCTTTAGCAAAAGTATTGTTTTTCACTGCATCCTCTATCGTATCGTAATAAGAGAGTTCTACCTCATCCTCATCTTTTGAGCCTCCTTTTGTAATAGTTTGTTTGGTTACTTGAGCATTATCTCCTGTTGTGCTGTTTTCGGATTTGGTGATAGTTTTTTTCTTATCACTTGTATAATTAGCTTTCTCTTCTGCATTCATGGCATTGAAATATATTCCTATCGACCATGTTATCAAAACTAATAGAGCTATCCAGAGTTTTTTCGTTCGATTAATTTTCATTTTATCAGCTTCAACTCCTTGTGAAATAAATTGCAGGAAAACAAAATAATTTCCCTTGTTTTAACTACAATTCAAATTCCTATATCCTATAACCCATATTTTATTATTATTTATTGTATTTCTACGATAAGCTAATTACTATGTGGAAATAAATTTCTAAGAAATTACTATATACGCTCCGTTTATTTATACTGCACATGCAACTCCGACCTTCATCCACGCCTCAATTATTTGTTTTATTACAACTGGAATCGCAGCATCATCAAGTGTTCCAATTACTGTAGCGTCATCAACAGCAAGAAAGGCTAAAATTACTCCACCTGCTAATGTCGTGGTTAAAGCTACAGCAATTTCTTTCATAGGTACATCCTCCCAACGCAAAAAATCTTCTGAGTAAGTGTACATATCTGATAGCCCTGTTTCCGTATTTATGCCACTTCCTACATTTGATTTGATTCCGTTTAAATCTACCGTATAGCCTAAACTAGCCGTTTCTCCATTCTTACCACTTGAATTTATACTACTACTAATAGACATATCGTTTAAATTAATTGAAGTACCCTGAGAAAAAGTTCCTCCTGAAAAAGGTATATGAATTTCAGGGAGATTGATAGTCCAACTTCCCTCTGTGTCATTACCTTTATTTTCATACACAATTAAGTTTCCTCCGATGTGTTGTTTAGTTGTATGATTCACGTTTCCAACAGTTTCATCAAAGATAATGGTGTCTGTACCCACAACATTATTATTCCAAAAATCTTTTACCGTATCCACACCACTATTCCATGCGTTCACAACGCCATCTCTCGCATTCGATATTCCATCTTGAAAATCTTTCACACTCGGAAATGCACCATCTGCGTCAACGAAATCTATTGGTTGATTAAAACAATAGGCATAAGCATGCATGGTTTTTGGGACATAAATGCTCCCCTTCATCGAGTCTTCACTGATAAAACGCCCCTCAGTAGCATCCAAATATCTTTTCTCTGCAAAATAAAGATTTCCTACCTCTTCGATTTGATGCCCTGTGAAACCAAATTTCGGAGGTGTATTATTAGATTTGTTGATTTGACTCCCAAAAGTATCATAACCGTAAGTAGCTTGGACACTTCCATTTTTCATTAAACGAATCGGGCTACCTAATTGGTCCTCTAAATAAAATTGTTCATTATCTTTTTCTGTAGACATAACACTTAGGATCGTCTCATCATCCCAAAAATAATTCTGATTGCCTTCTTCTGTTTGACTCGTTAACAGATTGTGATTGGTTTTCGTATAATCATTCAGCATTTTTTCGGAAGTCAGAAGTTGTTGCTCTTCCAAACCATAATGTTGTCTCTCCACTCGACTACCCAATCCATTATAAACAAATTGACTCTGAACATCTGCTTGAGTTATTTTTGTTAAATAGTTTCTTGCATCAAAAGTATACATAGAATCCACTTGCTTCTGCACTCTTTTTTCCAAAAGATTGCCTCGTTTATCATACTTAAATGCTTGTACTTCACCATTTTTAATAGTCTCTACTAATTGGTTATTTTTATTATAGCTATATTGCTTAAATTCTTGCTTCTCCGTAGAGGTAATTCGATTCCCAAAAGCATCGTATTCATAGTATGCTAGCGAAGTATCATCCTTCCATACATGCGTTAAACGATGAAGTTCATCATAACGATAACGGAATGCTCCACTATCTTCTGCTAAGTCTCTTCGTGTTTTGGTTATACCGATTTTATTTTGTGCCGCATCATAATGATAATTATAACGGTCTAATACCCCTTCTCTATCACTGTGGATAAGACTTTCATATCGACGGAATGCATTATACGTATAATCTGTTTGTATCCCATTACCAAGAACCTTATTTGTTAGCCTTCCAACCGAATCATAGTAATAGCTAGCCTTCACTTCTTCATTAACAGCTAAACTAATTAACTTCATGGCTTTATTATACGTGTAGCTCACCGAAGTCCCATCTGGATAGCTTACTTCTGTTCGTTCTCCCATGCTTCCCCAAGTGTAGCGAACCTCATCCTCTTTATAATCTTTTATTTCAAGGGGTCTTCCTAACGCATCTAATTTGGCTGTAGTAGTTCCAAGCCAGTCCTCTATTTGGATTAATTGTTTTAATGGGTTGTAGGAAAATGCGACTTCTTTTTTATCTGCGTACACAATATGGGTCAAGTTACCTGTTTTGCTATACTGATATGATGTTGTAAACCCTTCTTTATCTTGTTTCTTAACAACATTTCCTATTTCATCATATTTAAGCACTTCTTTATTTCCTAGAGAATCTGTAACACTCGTAACTCTTCCTAATAAATCATACTCATATAAAGTAACTTGGGCTGTTTCTTTTTGCTGTTCAACTATACCTAATTCTGCATCTATAAGCCCATATTGCTCAACCCGTGTAAGCTGCCCTGTTTTGTTATAATCATAACGAGATTCATTTCCTAAGGCATCTACAACTCGAACCAGATTCCCAACACAAGAATAATAATAATGAGTGATATTACCATTTTCATCTTCTGTTTTAGTTACATTTCCAACTACATCGTAACAAAATTTACGCACATTTCCTTCAGGATTAATAATTTCTATAACTTGATCCAACTCATCATACACATACGCATAAGAATGACCTAAACTATTCGTTTTTCTACTTAAATTACCATTTAAATCATATTCATACGTTTCCGAGTTCCCATCTGGAAGATAAATCCCTTTAAGTTTGCCACCAGGATAATAAGAATAACTAACAACGCTTCCATTCGCATATGTTATTGATTCAATTTTACCTAATTTGGTATAGCTCATAACAGTTTTATGACCTAGTTTGTCTACTTTTTCAATCATTTGACCAACGTTATCATATTTAAATTGCGTAGTATTTCCCAGCGCATCCTCTATCGCAGCTATATCTCCATGATTGCTGTATCTATATTTAGTTACTGCTCCATCTGCATCCTGAATAGCAGTTCTGCGATTCAATTCATCATACGTGTACTGTATTTTCCTACCGTTACTTTGAGTAAGTTCACGTACATTTCCGTTAGGATCATAGCTATACTTCTGTTCTTGATTTAATGGATTTTGAATACATACTAAACGATTTAATTTATCATATAAATACTTGACTTCTGCACCGTTTTCATCAGTTATTTTAGAAATATTCCACATTAAATCATAACTATATTCAATAATGTCCCCTGCTTGATTTTTCAGTTGACTTATTTTGTTTAATTCGTTATATTCTGCTGAGATAACTTCCCCATTAAAATCCTCAATTTTAGTTATTTTATCCGCAAGATTATAAGTATAATTTCTCGTATTTTCACTTGCATTTTCTACTTGTACAATGCGGTTAGATGTATCATACTTATATTTTGTTTCATTTCCATTTCCATCAATAGATTTTATAACACGATTTAGTTTATCATACTCATACTCCGTTTTAGCACCCATTTCATTTTTTAAGCAAATCACATTCCCCTTTCTATCCCGAGTAAATTCCAACTTGCTCCCATCTGCTTTAATATACTTAGCAATTTTACCTTTACTATCATATTCTATGTTTATTACTCGTCCTATCCCATCCGTACTGGAAATTAACTTTCCTTTTCCGTTATATAAAAAGGTTCTTTCTTCTCCATTCTCTATTACTTTGGTTATTTTATTTCTATCATTATAATATATTTCTACATCATCACCAATTGGTTTTATGATAGTTGTTAAATCACCAAATTCGTCATAGTTATATTTTGTCACGTTCCCATTTTTATCTACTTCTTTCACTTTGTCACCTTGTTCATTAAAGGATCTCACTATCCTCCCGTCCTCATAAATGATCTCTGTATTTCGAAAAGCGTCATCATGAATATATTCTACTTTGTTTCCGTTTTGTTCCGTAAGAATGATTTTTTGCTCATCATCAACATATTCATATGACATTTCTCCACCATCTGGAAAAAATTGTTTTACAGTTCTCCCTTCACTATCAAAAATATTTTGTACACTCTTCGTACCTATTGGATTGATAATACCTCTCAACTTATTAAATTGGTCATACTCAAATTTGTAAGATTGTCCTAAATTATTCTCTACTTTTACCAGGTTTCCTTCTTCATAAGAATATTTAACTTCTCTCCCACTATTATCTTTCACAAGAATCAATCTACTCTCATCATACGAAAAATAAAAAGCTACTTCTCTATTTCTAACCTTTTCTAAAGATCCATCCTTATCATAACTTAGCACAAAACGGTTTCCTGCTTTATCTTCTTTTTCTGTCCACTTACCAGACAAGTCAAATGTATATATATTACCATCTTGGCCTGTTAATATATAAACATTATCTTTTTTTACAATAGTTCCTAAATCTATTTTTTTTGCAATATATACTTCTTTGTCTTTTATAAATTCTTCCACTTTTCCATCTTCAAAAGTTACTTTTATCCTATCTTCCAATAGCTTGAATTTCATTTCAAAATTATGAATCCAATCTTTTCCCAAAGCACCAATCTGATCATTCAATGAATTATAAGATCGAACCAATTTAAGTGATGTAGCTCCATCAACAACTAAATCCACTTTTTCATAGGCAAAATTCCCTGTCGCTAAGTTTACTGGATCACTACTATATTCAGCACTAAAAACACGTAATCCCTTTAATCCAGCTAATATAGTATCTAATTCTCCCCCTGTTTTGTCAGCCCCAGTAGCTAATCTTAAGTTATCTAACTGTGTTAAATATGCATCCAATGAGATATCTGCCATACCTGTTCTAATCGTACTTTTATATTCTTGGGCAGTATTATTTAATCGTTGAGTAATACTAGTGATTTCTTCAATTATCGACCCAGAGGCTTTATCATATCTAGGAATCTCATCGATAAGTTTTGTTAATATCTTTTCCAATTTGTTTATGCACTCTTGAAAATCAGACTTCTCAAATTTACTGTTAAGTAAAGCTTCCAAGGAATGATTTTTTGCCTCCGCTGGAATTTCTGCTATATTAACAGAAAGGTCTCTGACCTCGTTATCCATATCTTCGCTTATATTAATTGCTGTTTTCATTAATGCTTTTGTGCTCTGTAATAATTCCTGTAGCGCTTCTATTTGAAAGACTTTATTTTGCTGTAATTTTGCCATGCTTACTTCCTCCTTTTTTCATACATTTGCCCTATTTTTTTATCTGTTTCTTGGTAACTTGTTGTCGACTCTTCAATAAATTTTGCTACTCTAATCAAAAGTTTTATAGTAGACTCTAGGCTTCTTTGTTCTTCACCCATTTGCTGTAAAAACTTCTCTTTGAATTCTCCTTCTGACTCTATAAACTGGTTTTTCATGTTGTTATAATCACTCAACATCTTATTTTGATTTTGCATTAGAGACGTTACTATTGCTTGGGTCTTTTGTGTAACCTCCGTTGTGTTGATATTAGTTCCATTAGCCAATATAGTTCACTCTCCTAACAAATCGTGTCACAATTTGAAATTATTTCTATAAAAGATGAAATACTCGTTTCACTAGATTCAAAGACTTGCTCAAACCCATCAATTAAATCTGAATCTATTACACTCAGTAACTCGGTTATTTTAGGACTTAAATCATTCACTTGAAAACAGCCATCTTTAGCAACTAATTTCTTTATTTCCTTACACTGCTTAGATAAATCACTTATAATTTGTTTATGTGTTTCAGATAATTTTTGAGAAATTTTATTATACTCATCTTGTTGCAAATTCACTTCTTTACTCAAGTTATTTCCTCCTTACAAATTAGCAATTTTATTATTTATACTATTAATGTCTACGTTAATTATTGATTGTAACGATTGTAACGATTGAATTTGCTGGTTTACTTCATTACAAATTTCTTTAGCTTTTGTAATATTATCATCCATTACTTTAACACTCTCTGGAAATTCTTTGGATAACTCTCTGGCAACTACCCCCTCAAATACATTTTGAACAAATATTTCACCTGTTATTCCTGTATATACTTTTGACTTATGAGTTTCCCAATCTCTAATTTTAGCCTCTAAATTAGTATGCGCTTTTTTTAAATCCGCTATACATGATCCGCATGTAGAAGATTTAGCATTTAGCCTTCTTTTTTTACTTTCATATATACTTTTTTGTTGTTTTTTCATCTGTTCATCCAAACTTGACTCCTCCTAACAATGTTGTTATACTCCTATTTTCACTTTTTGAGGTTGATTATTGGTAATTAAATATACTTCTCCTTTTCTCAATTGCTGTTCCTGTACTATTCTATTTATGGTACTAAATACTGTCTGATCTGTAACACGCATTGCTAAGATTACTAATTTACTCTCTTTGACTTTATTTGCTAAATCTCCATAAGCTTTACCGATGATGCCTATCTCATTTCCTATAACAAACCAAATGCCTGTCTTTCCTTCTTGTTTCAATAGTTCTAATAGTTGCCCTTGTGTCCTGGTAGATAAATCATTTTGTATTTGTATGAAACCGTTGAAAATAATACATTTTGCCGTATATTTTTTATAAAACTCTATTGGGCTACTTTGTCCGTTAGACTGCTGAATTTCCTCTTGGAATGCAGCTTCTCTATCTTTATAATCATCATATATATCCTCTATAAATGTTTCTACTGATTCGATATCAGTTATATAATCACTTACATTATCATTGATACTGATTAATTCCATTGCTTTTTGATCAATAACTGTGGTTTCTACATCTCTTTTTTTAGTTAAAATGTTAATAATCGAATTCAACTTTTCAATTAATCCTTGAGATGTAGTTGTAACGACAACAAGATTTTGCTTATATAACGCAACTTTCACAGCTTCTGCATATTCAAAATCAATTCCTATTGGGAGCTCTCCATATATATCTAAATATTCCTTTGTTTTATCCATGTTCAAGAATTGTTTTATAGAAAACTCCTCTGGAACCATTGGAATAGAGATTGGAAGGCTTCCTTTCCATAAATTCCTCATAACTTGACTTTCTTTTTGTACCTTATCAATAATTTCTAACGTATCAGAACCAACAACAGGTAATGCTGCTTGGAAAGATGTCGGATCTTCTATTTTAACCAACCCTCTTCCTGGAATCTCTTCAATTTTCAAATCCGTTCGTCCCACAATACTTTTTGCTTCATTTTGATCTATTAAATAAAGCGAAATTTGATTCTTTATGTTTGCCAATACTTGAACTCGTATAGCACTTTGACGAACAGCACTAGTAACCAGATGTATTCCGACCCCTGCACCTTCTCGGGCAATTTGTGCCACTATTTTCTCAAGAGTATCTTTATAATCCGCTTGAGAAATGGAATCATACGCATCGATTACCAATAAAATGCTTGGTATTTCTTCACCACTTGCTCGTTCGTACATGGATATATTAGCAACTCCGTATTGACTCAATTTTTGTTTTCTAATTTTTAATTCTTGATATAAGCGACGAATAAGTTTACCAATCTTAATTTCTTCATCTACCATAATCGTATCAGCAACATGTGGTAATTTTTTCAATGGCAATAATCCGTTTGTTCCTAAATCTAGTAAATAAATATGCAATCTTTCTGGGTTATGCTGTCTTGCTAAGTCCATTGTTAGGGATTGCAGGAAAGTCGATTTCCCGAAACCTGGACTAGAGAATACAGCTAAATGCCCATCTTTTGCCAAATCAATTGTTAATGGCTCTTGCGCTTGCATTTGTGGTATGTCTAAAAAGCCAATTGTTGCTTGAAGCGGTTGTTTCTCGGCGCTCCATAGCTCTTCAGTATTCACTTGATGTAATTTAGGTAAGAAAATTTGTTCCTCAAGCGGTGGCAACCAAGGTCTCGGCAACGCCTCAATCCCAGAAGCTTCCGTATACTCATGAATATGATCAATAACCGCGTCTAACTCACTCGGCAATTTCGTCAAATCATCCTTCTTATCTAATCCACTCAAATCCTCCGTCAAAATATCATACTGACCCAAGTCATTAATCGCATAAATGGTTGTATCAATATAATCCGTGCTTTCCTTATCCGGCACGTAATCCGCGCCACTCCACGCACTTTGGAACAATTCGTAAATCTCATTATTACCAACTTGCAAGTACGAACGACCTGGTAGTGTGATTTCTGCTGCGTCTGGTGTTTTCAAAATTTCGTTTGAATCGCTGGCGTTTTGTACTTTTAGGGCCAGTTTGAATTTGGAGTTGGACCAGATTTGGTCATCCACGACGCCGCTTGGTTTTTGGGTTGCTAGGATTAAATGGATACCTAGGGAACGACCGATACGTGCTGTCGAAACGAGTTCTTTCATGAATTCTGGTTGTTCTGATTTCAACTCGGCGAACTCATCTGAAATAAGGAATAAATGCGGCATTGGTTCGGTCGCTTTTCCTTGTTTGTATAGTTTTTGGTATTGGTTGATGTGGTTGACATCGTGCTCGCCAAATAACCGTTGCCTTTTTTGCAATTCGGCTTTGATGGAAGCTAGTGCACGCATCGATTGCGCGCCGTCCAAGTTTGTAATTGTTCCAAGTAAATGTGGCATATTTTTAAATAAGTTCGCCATTCCGCCGCCCTTATAGTCAATCAGCAAGAATGCGACTTCATATGGGTGGAAATTGACGCCCAGTGAGATAATGTACGACTGAATGATTTCTGATTTACCAGAACCAGTTGTTCCGGCTACCAAACCATGCGGCCCGTGAGCTTTTTCATGTAAATTCAGTTGAACGATATCGTCTTTTCCGCGCAAGCCAAGTGGTACAGCAAGACTCTTATAGGTTTCATTTTTCGCCCAGCGGCCGGCAATATTTAGCTCTTCAACGCGCTCCACGCCGTACATTTCAAGGAAAGTAACGGATTCTGGAATCGAGTTTTTCAAGTTTTGAAGATGGTTCAACGGCGCAAGGGCACGGCTGATTACTTCTTTGTCAAAATCTGCTGGCAAATGGTCTGGGACAAATGCTCGGTTTACAAGGTCGCCTTGCTCCAAAATAATGTTCCCGCTCTTCGCGTCACGAATATCTACGACCGTCTTCACGTGTTCAGGCAAGCTCTCCATTACGTCCTGTACGAACACTAAAGAAACACCTAGTTCGCTTGGATCTTCATTGAAGAATTCCATAACTGTGTGATCGAGTACTAATTTTTCGTCGGTAATTAAAACCACATAATGTGGCGTGAAATATAATTTTTCTTGTTTGCTTGCTTGTTCAGTAAGCGCTTGTTTACGCTCTTTTAAAATTTGATAAAGCGAGTTCAACACTTGATCGCGCGAACGTTCGTGATAAACAAATCCACGTACATTCACATCACGCATATTCGCATGCGGCAACCAGCGCATCCAGTCCCAATCCGCCTTTTCTTCTTCTGGGAAAATGGTAATAAATTGCAAATCGTAATAACTATGGAAAAGGGAAGTTTGCATTACTAACATTTGAAGTTGCTCTAGAACTAAACGGCGCGGCCCAATGTAACCAACTGGTCCGTGCATTAAATCTGTCGCTACTGGAACTTCATTGATAGATAAATATTGTCCTTTGATTTTCACAGCTTCTTCGACAAGTTCATCTTTTTCTTGGCTAAACTCTTCTTGTTGGAATTCCACGGAAAAGCTACTTGCTTCGTCGCCGCGGCCAACTCGGAAAGTCAGGAAATCGTGGTGGAACATTGTTTTTTCATAAATACGTGAATCTACTCGTAGCGCCATTTTCTCAAGCTCCACTGCATCTGGATAGTGATACGTTAAGGCGTGTCGTTGTTTTTCGCTTGTTTCGTGTAGTTCTTTTGTTTTCCGTTTTAAATACAAATCATAGCTTTCCACTCGTTGTTTCGAGTCGATTTTGTATTTTTTGCGTGATTTTACGTAGTTAATAATCGCCATTGTGATTGTCACAGCTGACATTGCGATGGTCATGATAATATAAAGTCCACGTGGTTGGAAAATGGAAATCATTACCGTAATCGCAACCATAATCAGTGGTGGTAAAATAATTTTAATTAAGCCGTCTGTTGGTTTTGAGGGCTTGCTTGACGGTTTCGCCATGCTAATTTTTTCTTCTGGCGCACGGTAAATAATCCGCGGTGAACGGTGGTAATCTGGATAGTCTTCACCAAAAGAATTATCCGCAGCAAATAAAGGCGCTAATTTGCTCGTCACACGATTTTTCACAGCTAGCACACTAATATCTTCTTTTCCGATTGTAATCGTCACACCGTCCGTATAAAGCTGGTCACCCGGCTCTAATGTGCAATCTTGCGTTACTAAAGAAAAGTTATGATAAATTTCGCCATTTAACACTTGCAGTTTAAACAGATCTTCTTTGGCACCACGTAAAAGTAAGAAGTCTGACTTTGTATCATCTATCGTGACATCATTTTCAGTTCCGGCGCCAAATGCCACAGAAATATTCGTTACGACATCATATACTTGCGTGTGTAAATCTTGGCACAGGTAAAATGCTAATTTGTCTACGTTCACAGCTTGGTTCGTTTGGAGTGCAGTCGCGCCCGCATTCCAAACTCCTTCGCCGTATTTAACTTCAATCGACTCCGCCAGTTCTGGGTAAGTGATTTCGTGTTCGATTGTATTACCAATTGTCACGACTCTTTCAGGGGACAAGTGGTGTTTATGACATTGCTGCCCGTTACTAACAATTAATAAAGCCTCTCTATTCATGGTTCATTCTCCCTTATTTTGTTTCTGTATTTGTTGTTGCATCTTCAGTTGTTGTTTTTTCGTTTACTTTTTCATCGTATTCTTTTAAGCTATCTTCTAATGTTTTTAGTTTTTCTACTTTCTCATCACCGCTTAGTTTTGTATCACTTTGTACTTGTTCAATTTGTTTTGTTAAACTGTACATCGCAAGCGTTGGATCATCTAAAAGTTTGGCAATATCAAGTGATTCTTTAAATTCGCCACGGCCATTATAAATCCAATAAAGTAAGTTTTTCGCATCAGATTTTAAGCTGATTGTGTTCATAATATTTTCTTTCTTTTTATCGCTCATTTTTTCGCCGTTAACGTAAGCATATGCTAGTTCGTATTGTACGGATTGAGGCATTTTTTCTGGGTCAACGTTTTCTAGACCTGTGATTACTTTATCGTAGTCGGTTTTCAGGAAATTCTCGTTTGCTGTTAGTAAATCGTTTTGCAGTGGTACTTTAACGAAGGCAAAATAAGTTACTGGGACTGCAAGTAAAATAGCTACAATTATAAAACCGACAGCCAATCCGCGGAAAGTTCCGTATTTTTTCTTCGGTACGCTTGCCATATTTTTTTGAGCAGCCGCATGTTCTTTCACGTAAGCTTCTTCTAAAATATCGGCAATATCTTGAATCGTTTTCGCATCCAAAATACTCTTCTCAAATTGCGTTCCTCTTGCACCTGTTAGCGAACCATTGTACAAGTTTTCAAAAGAAAATTTCTTAGAAAACATCGCAATAACGAAGCATTGGTATTGTTTAAAAAACGCTTCTTCAGTTAATTCATATGGCGGTAAAATATTTTTAATACCGCGATGAACAATATTTGGTACTAGGTTAATATCGAAAATCAAATTATCTGGGTGTAAAAAGAACGTATAGCGCGTATTTAATAATTCACTTAAATCAGCAATATTGCGTAGTGCGCGTAGTTTGTCTTCACGTTCCATTTTCCGAATTTGTTCAAATCCGTAAGTGCGTTTGTCAATCTCATAAGAAATTGTATAAGAATCGCTATCACTCGAAATTTTTGCAGGTGTAAAATGTGTTGCAGGTTTTTCTAATAGTTCTAATTGCGCCAGTTCTTTGGCGTGTGTTTTTGATTTCGGGAACGTAATGCTCCAAACTAAATCCTCATAAGTAAAATCGTAAGCTGTTCCATCCATTTCTGTTGTCTTATTCATCGTTTTCATTCTCCTTTTTTTCTATAAAATTTCTAAAATATCTCCGTCCGCAATTTGAAAATTAGTTAATTTATCGTCATCGCTTAGTAGAATTGCTTTATTCGTTGTTTTTATCGTACATTTGGACAAATCCTTATACTCGATTTTGAGCGTCTCTGCCAAATTGATAATTAGTGCTTTGATTGGTTGATGCACCGGAATTCGCAAATCATATTTACTTGCTCCCCAATTAGTGAAATCAACTGTCACATTCATATGTGTGTTTTTAGCCATTTAAAATTCCCCGCTTTCTATTCAAAAACATTGCGCGCCGCCACATAAATCCCACCTGCTAAAGCCACAAGTGTTCCAGCAATTGCTCCGCCAACTGTTTTTTGTTTGGTCTTTTTAGTTTCGTCTTCTACGGTCGTTTCTGCAGCAGCTATTTCGGTGTTGACCGCGGTTGTTTCATATTTACCTGTAAACAACTTCGCTTTCGTTTTTTCCACCGTTTCTCCAGCAGTTGGTTCTTCTTCAAAAAGCGAGTCTTTAATTCGGTCGTATTCTGCTTTTTCTGCCGCTTTTTGTTTGGCGATTTTTTCATCCATTTCGTCAGTAAAAAGTGGAATTCCGTTTTTATCGAGCTCCGTTTCTTCCATCTGCTCTAGTTCTTTTGTTTTTTCTTCTTCTGTTTTTTGGAGTCTGTCTGTTTTGATGTCCATTTTCCCGCTATTTTCAAGATAACTATCCGAATCCGCAGCGAGCGCACTAGGAGCATAGGCGAAACACAATAGTAACAGCAGTCCTGCTAGTTTAAATTTCATCTGAATAGTCCTCCTCTACTTCTTCCTCTTTAGAACGGTGCCAGACAAACAGGTTAAGACCAGTAAATAATAGTGTCGCTCCAATTAAGCTGTATACGACAATAATATAATCTTGTTGCACACTCAAAATTCCGTTGAGTAGTTGCTCGATATATTGCAGTGGCGAGAACGTTCTGAATGTCGCGAAAATAGATTCATTATCAATGTTCAGTCCAACTGCATCTGTTAAGAACAGGTACAAACTTAAAACTAGTAAAATAATCGACATCCCAATCATGTTGAGCTGGCGTAATAAGTACGAAAATGCAGTAACTAGCGCCATCATAATTAGTACGCAAACACCAATCCATAGGAACATCCCAATTTCTCCAACTTCAAAAATAAATCCTGAAACCGCGCCGATTACTAGCCCTTCAATAATTCCTACACAGATTGTTAAGAACGTAATTGGAATATTTTTAAAGACAATCGACATTTCCTTCTCAAATTCATTCAATTGCTCTCGTTTTTTCTCTTGATGTGAAATAACATAGCTAGTGAAAATGGCAAGAATAGTACAAATCAGAATCATGAAGTATGGCATTGATTTGTCACCTGCAACGATAGTCCCTGCGTTCATCTTATCTACTGGATTACTCAAGAAACTATATAGATTTTCATTTTGACGATCACCAACACGGCTATTTTTCATCACCTTAGCAAAGTTTTTCTGGAATGTTTCATCGTCTTCCAGTTTTTGGCCTAAGTCTTCTGATAGGGTGGAGGCTTCTTTTACTAAAGTTTCTCCACTTTGTTGGATATTTTTGGCTTCCTTATCAATCGCATCAAAAGTCTGATATACGACTTCGGCTGATTTTAAGTTACCTTCCGAAGTACCAGCTAACGACTCACTTTTCGCTAAAATTCCTGCAAATTCAGAACTTAGCTGTAGCGCCATTGTTGCTTCTTCGCCCGATTTATCTAAAACCACACCATTTTCTGCGATTAGACCTTTACTAGCCTCGCGCCATGCTTCCAGATTTTGCAAAGTTAATGCTAGATTGGTATTTAAATTAATGGCTTCTTGGGTCGTTTCGTTTAATCTATTTGTTACATCTTCTGACCTTGAATTTGCCTCGGCCATTGTATATTTATAGTCATCAATTCGTTTTTCAAAGGCTTTAATTTTTTTCGTATAATCTGCCACAAAACGGTCTGTTGTCAGATTTACAAAACTACCAATGATATCTTCTTTATTAAAAATGTAATAATACGAAGACGATTTAGCGGAATTTTCTAGTGTTACTTGATAATCGTTAAAGTCCGGGATTTGCCCAGAATCACTTGCATCAATTCCATAATATAAGTCAAATAATGCTTGTAGTTTATAATAATCTTTCACCGTATTAGTAATAGCTTTTACAGAAGAGCTCGTTTCATTAAGGTAGGTTGCTGAATTGACCTTAATCGGCTGCGCTTCTTTTCTAACTAGTATCGCGCCACCTGACATACCAGGGTTTAGCTGTGTTGGATCAGATGGGTCTGGAACAACCGGCATGTATCCATATTCTTGGTTCTCAAATTGTTGCATCGAGGCACTCCAATTCGCAGCCCCAACCAAAGGAACATTAGCACCTTCTCGTAATATTGCTCTACCAGTAATTTTTATATCTATTGGGTAAGCAAACGATGGAATATAAAACTTAATACCATTTTCGCCGTAAGCCGTTTGTTGCACTAATCCTGTATCAGCACTTCCATTTACTAGACAATTGACGTTAGAAAAAGTGAAGTTTTCATCCAAATTCACAACAACTTCTGTCCTATAAGCGCTACTTGGCACAGTATAAGACTGGCTTTCTAGCCCAACACCTTCTGATTTTAGTCGATTAATCGTGTCACTTTTCAGCACATCTGTTGGCAATGCTTTGGCATCAGTTGTAAAGCTAAAATCCTCACCAAACGCTTTACGATGACTGTTATAATACTCTTTCGATAGCGTTACAATATTTTTGTACATCTCTTCGTCGAGCCCAATGCTTGCCAATTGATCTGTATTGTATGTCGGCAACGCTTTTATTTCATTTACAAGCATATTGTTAAAACCTGCGTTAAGATCTTCGCCAGCCAAATCTTTCAGGCCAATTTCATTTATTTTATCCGAATAATCGTTTTCTTTTAAAATACGCAGCAAATCATTATAAACAGCCGTCCGGAAATCATTTTCGAGCGTTCCGATAATTTCTCCATCTAGCGCTTCGATCCGTGCATTCGTTTCAGCGATGTAGTTTTGCAAAGCCTGCGTCTGCGATAATAACGAATTAGTTCCTTCTAAAACTTGAAATTCCGAAGTCATTTGCGCATTGGCTTGTTCTAAAGCGGCCGTTTGCGTTCTAATATCTTCTGCCGATAAAGAACCATCAAAGTTCTGCAAGTTCTCCGTGAATTTTATCCCAAAAGGTGCATTGGTTTCTTGCGTTTTCGTGTAGCTATCCATATTTTTCATATGTTCAGCGTTTTCCGTTTTGGAGACATTTAAGCTTTCTTCAAATTCCTTCATAATATCTTGGAAACCTTGGAAGCTCTCTTTAGAAGTCCCCGTGTATGTTTGTACCGTTTTAAATTGTTCCGTGTAGTTTGATAACGGATTATTTACATCTGTGTTGTAAATAGCGTCATACTTTTTCTCTTCTTTAACTAACGCGCCAATGTTATCTTGCGCTTCTTGTAAAGTGGTTAAAATGCTAGCAAAATAAACGTCAATTATCCGTGAATTGAAGTCTTCGAGTACTGACGCTGCTGTTTTTTCTGCTTCTGCTTTTAAATCGCTATTTCCGACATCATTAACTTTGTAGCTAATGGTTACTTTTTCTGGAGCAGTCGATGTCATTGACAATGCTTTTTGAGAAAAGTCACTCGGAATAACAATCATCATGTTATATACATCTCGTTTTAAGCCACTTTCTGCAACCCCGCGGCTAACAACGTACCATTCATGTCCTTCATCTTTTTCAATACTTTTAACAAATTGGTTCCCGAACTCCACTCGTTTTCCTTGGAAAGTATCTCCTTGGTCCTCGTTAACAAGTGCGATAGTCATTTTATGTACTTTTTCAGTATTATTTTTAGTTTCTTTATTTGCCCCTTGATTCAAAGCCAAATAAGTAATTCCTGCCGACAGAAAAATCGCCAAGACTAAAAAGAGTAAAATACTCCATTTTACCTTCTTCATTCATGTCCCACTCCCGTTGTGTCTTTTTTTATATAAATACCTTTTTAGGCATAAGCTTTCTATTTTAGAAAAAGCCATGCAAAAAACTGCATGGCTTTTCGTAAAGCATCCATCTATATTTGTATGTATGCCCCACTCTTGTTGATTTTTAGAATCCGAAGTTTTGAGAAAGTTGTTGATCGTGCTCTTCTACAGCGTTTGCAGTCTTCTCAAGTTGATCATTGATTTGATCCATTAAGTTTGCGAATTCAGTCACTTTTGGTTTTAATTGCTCAAATTGCTCATCAAAACGTGCAAAAGCTTGACCTTCCCACTCGCTACGAAGTTGATCTTGTAATTGGCTCAAACGGCTTAGAATATCTTCAATATCTCTACCACTTTGACCATAAGTTTTAGCGCGATCACGTAGCTCGCTAGGACTCATACGAATTTGACCTGACATTCACTTCATCTCCTCTTATTATCTATTGTGAATAAGATATCACTCTAAAATTATATCATGAATTCACAAGCTAAATTGTGACAGAAATGCGAATAAAATAGCTCCAAAACACTGATATTGGGTCTTTTTTTGGAATCCTTTTCCATATAAAAGATGCGTTTTTCACAAAGAAAGATTATTTTTGTTAAGTTTTTCAAGTTTTACGGCCATGGATTGTATACCATGCTGAAATCAAAACCAGCTCTTATGAAGAAAAAAATGTCGAAACAAAAAGCCCCTCGAGGAAAAACCTCAGAGGAGCTTGGTAATTATTTTATTAAGCTAAACGCCAAACGCTTTTAATCACGTGTGTTTGAGCACGGTCTGGACCTACAGAGAACATAGAAACTTGCACGCCTGTAAGTTGCGCAATACGTTCCATGTAATGGCGGCAATTAACAGGTAGATCATCTAATGATGTAACTCCTGTAATATCTTCCGTCCAGCCTGGAAGTTCTTCATAAACTGGTTCGCAACGAGCTAAATCTTTCAAGCTTGCCGGGAATTCTGTAATTGTTTTTCCGTCTAATTTGTAAGCTACACAGATTTTAAGTGTTTCAATTCCTGTCAATACATCTAGTAGCGTTAACGATAAATCCGTTAAACCACTAACACGACGAGCATGACGAACAACGACACTGTCAAACCAACCTACACGACGCGGACGACCAGTAGTCGTACCATATTCATGACCAACTTCACGAATATTGTCACCGATAGCATCAAATAATTCTGTCGGGAAAGGACCGTCACCAACACGCGTAGTATAAGCTTTCGCCACACCAACAACATGATTGATTTTCGATGGACCAACACCACTACCGATAGTTACACCACCAGCAATCGGATTACTTGAAGTTACAAACGGATATGTTCCTTGATCAATATCAAGCATAACCCCTTGCGCCCCTTCAAACAACACACGTTTACCATCATCTAAAGCGTCGTTTAAAACAACAGATGTATCGCAAACATATTCTTTAAATTGTTGACCATATCCATAATATTCTTCTAAAATATCTTCTAATTTAAATCCTTCTAGTTCATAAAAACGTTCAAGTAAACGGTTTTTCTCACCAAGATTATGCTCTAATTTTTCTTTAAATGTTTCTTTATCTAGTAAATCGATAATACGGATACCAACACGCGCCGCTTTATCCATATATGCTGGGCCGATACCTTTTTTCGTTGTACCGATTTTGTTTGCGCCTTTACGTTCTTCGTCAGCTTCATCAATACGAATGTGATACGGTAAAATAATGTGCGCGCGGTTAGAGATACGCAAATTAGAAGTATCCACGCCTTTGTCATGAAGATATTTTAACTCCTCAACTAAAGCTTTTGGATCAACAACCATACCGTTACCAATAACACTAATCTTTTCTTTGTAAAAGATACCTGATGGAATTAAGTGCAATTTGTACGTTTCGCCATCAAACTTAATTGTATGACCCGCATTGTTCCCACCTTGATATCTAGCAATCGCTTCTGCATTTTCGGAAAGAAAATCTGTAATCTTCCCTTTTCCTTCATCGCCCCACTGTGTTCCTACTACAACAACTGAAGACATTTAAACACCTCATTTAATTGGTCTTTGATAGCTATGAGTTTTTCATAGCCTCTTCATTTTCCACTATATATTGTACCGTTTGCCACCAAAATAGTCAATGGATTTACGAACATTGATTTGTAAGGTAATTTTATCGTTCGCTTTTTTAAACGTTTTAGCAGAAATATAAAGTATATTTTTAGTAATATGATACCTTTTTGCATAAAATAAAAAACCTTGCGCACTCCAAATTTAATTAGAATTTCACAAGGTTTCCTCATTAAGCCATTGCGTCGTCGTACCGCACTTCTAAATTCACAAACTTATTATATTCTTTTACAAAGGCTAGTTTAACGTCACCAACCGGACCATTACGTTGTTTCGCAATAATAATCTCAATCGTGCCATCATTTTCGCCTTCCCGGTCATAGTAATCTTCCCGGTATAAAAAGGCCACGATATCCGCATCTTGCTCAATCGAACCCGATTCACGAATATCTGACATCATTGGTCGCTTATCTTGACGTTGCTCTACACTACGAGATAACTGTGAAAGTGCAATTACTGGCACTTCAAGTTCCCGCGCCAAAGCTTTCAACGACCGAGAAATTTCAGAAACCTCTTGTTGTCTATTTTCGCCACCACGACCGCTCCCCGCAATAAGTTGCAAGTAATCGATCACGATCATGCCAAGACCAGTTTCTTGTTTTAAACGACGACATTTGGAACGAATCTCATTCACACGAACACCCGGCGTATCATCAATATAAATCCCAGAATTAGAAAGTGTACCCATCGCGATTGTCAGCTTTTGCCAATCATCGCTCGTTAAAGCACCCGTCCGTAAATTCTGCGCATTAATATTTCCTTCCGCACAAAGCATACGCATAACAAGCTGTTCCGCACCCATTTCCAAACTAAAAATGGCCACATTCTCGTCAGTTTTCGTCGCAACATTTTGCGCAATATTTAAAGCGAAGGCTGTTTTACCAACAGAAGGACGCGCGGCAACAATAATTAAATCATTCCGCTGAAATCCAGCTGTCATTTTATCAAGCTCGTTGAATCCAGTTGGAATCCCAGTAATATCACCTTTACGATTATGCAAAATTTCAATATCGTCATATGTTTTAACAAGGACATCTTTAATATTCTTGAACGCGCCGACATTTTTACGTTGCGAAACTTCCAAGATACTCTTTTCCGCCTCGTCCATAAGCATATCGAGCTCGTCCTCGCGCGAATAACCATCTGTCGCAATTTGGGTAGCCGTTCTAATTAAACGTCTCAGAAGCGCCTTGTCCTCGATAATATGCGCATAGTATTCTAAGTTCGCAGCAGTTGGCACAGCTCCGGATAATTCCGTCAAATATGGCAAACCACCCGCATCTTCCAAATTACCTTTGGCAGCAAGCGCCTCGTACACCGTTAATACATCGACAGCCTTCCCGTGGTCATTCAAATCAAGCATCGTTTCGAAAATGATTTGGTGACCCGTGCGATAAAAATCATCCGGCATTAAAATTTCAGAAGCAGTAATCAGCGCATTCGGCTCAAGAAATATCGCGCCCAGTACAGCTTGTTCGGCTTCAATATTTTGTGGTGGTGTTCTGTCCTGGAAATTATTATCCACTGTCTTACGCTCCCTTAAGAAAAATTATTCTTCACTAACATGTACATCAAGTGTTGCAGTTACTTCATGGTGCAACTTCACAGGTACTTTTGTATGCCCTAAAGCTCGAATTGCATCCGGTAAATCCATTTTACGTTTATCTATTTTAATACCATGTGTTTTTTCAAGCGTTTGGGCGATTTGTTTAGATGTAATCGAACCAAACAATCTGCCGCCTTCACCAGACTTCGCTTTTAATTCCACTGTTAATTTTTCCATTTTTTCTTTCAAAGCTTTCGCCTCAGCTAATTCTTCTGCAGCAACCTTGTCTTCTTTTTTCTTTTGAGCTGAAAGTGTGCTTAAAGCAGCATTGTTAGCCTCAACCGCGTAACCATTTTTAATTAAAAAATTGTTTGCATAACCATCTGCAACATTTTTTGTTTCACCTTTTTTACCTTTACCTTTTACGTCTTTCAAGAAAATAACTTTCATAATTATGTTTCTCCCTTCCAATACGCATCAATGGCGCTGATTAATTGTTTTTCTGCTTCTGCAATCGTAACATCTTTAAGCTGTGTGGCTGCATTCGATAAATGACCACCACCGCCTAGTTTTTCCATAATGACTTGCACATTGATTTGACCAAGCGACCTCGCGCTAATACCGATTAATTTATCCGGACGTAGCGTAATGACAAAGGATGCCTGCACGCCTTCCATCGAAAGCATCGTATCCGCCGCCTGCGCTGCAATGACCGTGCCAAATTCCTCGTCTTCATGTCCCATCGCAATCGCCATGCCGTCATGATAAATTTCAAGCGACTCCACTAAACGACTTCGCTGTGTAAAAGTAGTAATATCTTCTTTTAAAAATTGCTGCACTAACACCGTGTCCGCTCCAAGCGACCGTAAATAACTTGCCGCATCAAACGTACGCGACCCAGTCCGAAGCGTAAAGTTCTTCGTATCAACCACAATCCCCGAAAGTAATGCCGTCGCTTCGATTTTCCCAACTTGTTCTAAATCTGGCTGGTACTCAAATAGCTCCGTAATCAGTTCGGCTGTAGATGACGCATACGGTTCAATATAAACAAGAACCGGACTTCCGACAAATTCCTCTGAACGACGGTGATGATCGACAACAACCACATTCGTGGCCGAGTCCAGCAATTCTTTATTAATAACCATCGAAGGTTTATGCGTATCAACTACGACAAGCAAACTCTTCTCGGTAATATTTTCTAGCGCAACTTGCGGTGTAACAATATTTTTAATTACATTCGGATATTCTTCAATTTCATTCATCAGCCGCTTCACATCTGGACTCATTTTGCCAGGTTCAACGACCACATAAGCAT
This sequence comes from Listeria swaminathanii, assembly GCF_014229645.1. Lineage (GTDB taxonomy): Bacteria > Bacillota > Bacilli > Lactobacillales > Listeriaceae > Listeria > Listeria swaminathanii. The sequence continues at coordinate 164,817 of NZ_JAATOD010000003.1, forward strand.
TGCGATCATTCATCTCAGCAATCCGCATCACACCAAGACTCGAACCAATTACGTCCATATCCGGATAGCGATGCCCCATAACAAAAACTTGGTCACTTTGCGTAATCAACTCTTGCAAGGCTTGCGAGATAACACGTGCGCGAACCCGAGTCCGTTTTTCCATCGGGTTTGTTTTGCCGCCGTAAAAACGCACTTTTCCTTCAGGTTGCTTAATTACGACCTGATCTCCGCCGCGCCCTAAAGCAAGGTCCAAACTCGACTGCGCCAAATCCGCCAACTGAATCAAATCATCTTCCTTATAACCAATCCCAATACTAAGCGTTAATGGAATATTTTGCTTCGACGTCCGTTCGCGAATCCGGTCCAAGATTTGAAACTTCTCTTCCTCCAACCGCTTCAACATTTCTTCCGTCAAAAAGGCCATAAAGCGATCCGTAGAAATCCGTTTTAAGTAGATACGATGTTCCCGCGCCCAGTTAGTCAGCATCGACGTCACCAAATTATTCAAAGCACTTCGACGTCTATCATCCATACCTTGCGCCCATTCATCGTAATTATCTAAGAAAATAACCGCAAAAACCGATTTATTCGCTTGAAATTTCTTATTTAAATCATAATATTCCGTCCGGTCATATAAGTATAAAATCCGCTCTTTACGCTTTACTATCGTGTCAAAACGGTGATCACGCCAAGCAATCGACATAATTCCTTTTTCATCATTCCCAGTAATAACGTCCAGAAATTCCGGCCCCACTTCTTCCAAAGACTCGCCAATTAACTCTGTCTTATCAAAGTACTTCGACATAAACGGGTTAACCCATTCAATTTTATAATGTTCATCATACAGCAATATTCCCATCGGCATTTCAACAAGCGCTTCTTCTTCACTGCGCTTAATCCGATACGTTAAATTAGAAACATATAGTTGAACGTCTTCATTTAGGCGATATTCAAAGTAAAACATCGCAACCGTAAGAATAATCCCACCAACAACAACTAATACCGATAACCACCACGAAAAAAAGAACGTGATTACGCCCAAAATAATTGTCGCTGCAATCAGACCGTATAATGGATATTTAAGCATTCGTTTTTGAAAATAGCCTGACATTTCATCCAGCTCCCCATTTTTTTACATACCTTTTGTCTGAAATTGAGTATCTATATCATAACATAAACCGAACTAACAATTCATCACTATTATTTTACCTATATTTCCCCATTTCATCAAATACGAACCTGACATCGTACAAAAAAAGCGACCATAAAGGCCACTTTTATAAACTCAAGCTTTTAATTAATTTTGATGACGCGTAACAATTCTCTCCATTAGACATCTTAACCACACCTTTTGTCGTATCTAATTCATGAATATTTTTCGTATTCACAATATACGAACGATGACACCGATAAAAGGACTCGTCCAACATTTTCTCGATGTTTTTCAACTTCCCATAAAACTCCACTTGGCGGTTTTTGCCATGTAAAATCACTTTATGAATAGTTGGCGCTGTTTCGAAAAACAAGATATCGTCTAAAAGCTCATGAATAATCTTCTTATCTGACACTTTAAACGTAAAATACTTCTGCATATCTTGGTCATTAGAAATCCGTTCTTCCGCTTGCTTCATACATGCAAGCACTCGGTCATGCAACATATCAATATCGTCTTTAATAATATAATCAAGCGCTTCCACCTTATACGTGAAAGTCATATAACTCAGTTCCGCATGTGTTGTAATGAAAATAATGAATCCCCGTGGATCAAATTTCCGAATTTCTTGAGCTAACTCAAAACCATTCATGTCCGGTTGCCCTAAATCAATATCTAAAAAGTAAAGTCCCATACCTTGATGTGAAGGCATTCGTGATACTAACTCAAACGGATCTCCTGTCGAAAGTTCTAACTTCATATCAAAATGTTCAACCATTATATAGTCTTCAATATATTTCGTTAACCTTTCTCGCTGCATTCTGTTATCTTCACAAATAAAAACCGGTAGCATAAATTCATCCCCATTCTTCTACATAATTTCTAATTCTTGAATAACTTCTCTATCGGTCACTTTCGTATCTAAGGCAACGTGCGAATATTTCTTCATAATCTCCCGCAAACTAGCAAGACCCAAACCACGACCTTCTCCTTTTGTCGAGAAACCTTCTTCAAATATTTTATAAACAGGCGGCATATTCACTGGTAAGCTATTCGCAAACACAATGATAATACTATCGCCTTTTTTCACAAACGCAATCCGAATAACTGGATTTTCACAAGTTAGCGCCGCTTCAACAGCATTATCCAGCAAGATTCCGACAACTTTACATAAATCTATACTATCCATCGAAATCTTATCAACCGGTTCAACCACTTCCAAAATCGCATCAATTTTCAATTCTTGAGCTCGTATTAACTTAACAGCCAGTAAGCCCTTCAGTTCAATTACATGGATATTTTGCAGCAATGAAATCTTATAGTTGTTCGATTCAATCGTTTTATTTATAGGTACAATATTATTTTCAAAGTAATACTTCAAACCCGGCATATCATTATTATCAATATATCCCACAAGTGTAGACAAGATATTCACATAATCATGACGAAAAACGCGCATTTCTCTATGCAGGGACTCTAATGTAGTAACATAATCCTGTAATTGTTCTAGCTGTTCCTTCTGATTCTGTACTTTAAGTTCATTGGTCGCTGTATTAATAACAACCGTCACTATGACTATTAACAAAATGGTATAACCCGTAAAAATAAGCGTATTAATTTTCAAAACTGAACCATCGAAACCAGCAATCGATCCTGCGTAAATATTCATATAGAACGCTAAAACCGTAAGTGCAACGATAGAGAAAATAATATACGCATATTTTCTATGTTCAACAAATCTAGATAAATCTACTTTTTCAATAAGCTTTCTAAGCAGAAAAGCAAGCACCAACAAGTTCGTTAGCATCCCCACACAATAAACTAATGTTGGTAGTAATTCATTAAATATTTCATCGTATTTAAAATGTAAACCCGGTACTAAAATAAAACCTACTATAGAATCACTAATAGTAAGCAGAATAATAACTACAAGCGTAATAGAACCCGAAACTATCAAATTTTTATTCTTCCAATATAAGGCACTTACAAAAACCAGCAACACCAAGATCATCGACCAGTACTGAACTAATGTAAATAAAGGGAAGGCTACCATAGCAATTGCTACAGTGACCACTCCCTCTTTAATTGAAAAAACTTTGTTTGTCAAAATCTGGATTGCTATAAAAATACCCGTTATCTGTATAAATGCCATCAAAATACTAAACATATTAGTCCTCCACTGTCTAAAATATCTATGTTTAAATATGTAAGTTTGCCTTCTTTTTATTTTAGCATGAATTTTGATGTTATACAGTTTTTAATTTATTTATTTTCTTTTTTTTCTTGCATTTTTACAAATGGACTTTTTGGTTCGTATACAAACATGAAGCAAGCCTTACTCATAGAAGAATCCGCAACTTTCATGGATTTCTCTTCTAGTTTTCTAGAGAGGAATTTACCAACCGATCTATTCATATTTCTCATAGTTCCGATACCTCCTTCTTAAAAGTTTGTAAGTAAGTGGATTTATGCTTATCACCTGAAACAAAGAACCTATCATGATTAATGTTTTCATCTCAGCGAATGGTATTAGTAACGCAATTCCCGTTAAAATTAACGTCCCTATCATCGCTTTTCTTTTTAGTGTTTTTCGGTGTTCTGCACCGATTAAAGGCAAATTCTCTGTATCTGCCGGAGCGAATAAAAACATGTTGAGTAGTATGAAACCAAATGTACCTAAAACAACCCAATTATTAGAGGGGATATTTTGAAAAACGAATGGCGCGAACACAAACATCATCAAGCTAATCAACGTACAATTCAATGTTTTGGTTGCGTGTAATCCAAAAGAATACCGTCTAAGCCATAAATACGACAGATGCACTGTCACCGTTTGCAGTAAAAGCCCTGTTACTAAGGCAATACCATATACGAGAGCAAACTTCATGGCATTAATTAAAATTATTTCCAGTCCATATTTTACTTTTAAATAACCTTCTTCGTCATCCTTCCAGCGATCTTTTGAAATCAAAACATCCGCCATTCTTTCTGACAAAGGGACTTTTGCGGTAAAATTACTCAACTAATTCACCTCCACTAATATTCTACAACGAATTTACCTATAATAACCAAAAATGTAATGAAATGTCCGATTCTTGTCATGAACGACTCGAAAAGGGCAAAATTAGCAATTTTTTGGATACAATTCAGAATTTTCATACGTATATAAAGAACTGCATACTAGTATTAAAGACTCATATTAATATTATATTTCAGTAATTTTATTCATAAAAAAAGCAAGCTATGAAAGAATATTCACAGCTTGCTTTTTCGATTTTATTAATCATCTTGTTCCGTTTGAAGTACGTCTAAAGTTTTTGCATTTAGTTTAATTTCGTATTTTTTATTATCTTGTTTTACTGTTACTTCATAATAAGTTGTGTCTAATTCTCTTTCTATTTTCCAACTTGTTACGTCGCCAGCTTGTTCAGTTACAGCCTTATCCATCGCTTCTTTTGGTGTTTTAATACCATCTAAGCTAAGTTTTTCATTTTCTTTTTCAACTCCACCAGCATCTTCTTGGTCAAGTCGGTCTGTTTCATCGCTTAACTGTTCTTTTGTTTCAGCATTGAATTTCATTTCATATTCATTGTCATTTGAAATTCCATCAACTTTGTACACATATTTTCCCAAGTTTTTCTCTAATTCAACGCTGGATATTTCTGCATCACTATGTTTGTCTTTGAATGCATTTACCGCGTCTTCGTAGCTCATATCGAAGCTTTTATTTTGCAAGCTATCGGATGATGAACTTTCATTGTTACTGCTTTTGCTACTAGTAGTTTCTTGGCTATTATTGTTTGATGATGTATCCTTATCATCATTCGAGCCACATGCCGATAAAGCTCCTACTAATAATACTGCCATCCCTACTGTTGCTAATTTTTTATACATATTTGTTTCCCCCTGTGCATTTTTTTACTTCTTTTTAAGAATAACACGAATATTTAACACAGGCTTCCTTCTTAGGTCCTAGGTTTTTCGGTCCTGAGGTCTATTTTTGATAAAAAAACAGCCTAGAAATGAATTCTAGACTGTTAAAATTAATTTTATTTTTCTTCAGCAACAAATGGTAGTAATGCCATTTGGCGAGAGCGTTTGATAGCAACAGTAAGTTTACGTTGATATTTAGCGCTTGTTCCAGTTACACGACGAGGTAAAATTTTACCACGTTCGGAAACGAATTTTTTAAGAAGTTCTACATCTTTATAGTCGATATGCGTAATACCATTGGAAGTAAAGTAACATACTTTTTTCCGACGGCGTCCGCCTCTGCGTCCTCCAGCCATTGAAAGTTCCTCCTATCTTAAAGTTCAAACCGCTAAAATGAAATTAGAATGGCAAATCGTCATCAGAAATGTCGATTGGCTTACCATCACTTGCAAAAGGATCATTGTTAGTGGATTGATAATTTTGATTTTGAGATTGTTGCTGGTCCTGTCCGAATCCACCGTTATTTGTAGGTGCTTGTCCGAAGTTATTTCCACCGCTATTATAATTATTGTTGTTATTGCCACTTTGATAGTTACTTCCGCCACCGCCATTAGAATTACGCGGTTCAAGGAATTGAACACTCTCTGCTACAATTTCAGTCACATAAACACGTTTACCGTCGTTCCCCTCGTAATTACGAGTTTGAACACGGCCATCAACGCCTGCCATGCTTCCCTTCTTCAGGAAATTAGCAACATTTTCTGCCGGTTTACGCCAAACAACACAATTAATAAAGTCAGCTTCTCGTTCTCCTTGTTGGTTAGTGAACGTACGATTTACAGCTAATGTAAAAGTCGCAACAGCCACACCAGCTGGAGTGTAACGTAATTCAGGATCTTTTGTTAAGCGTCCTACAAGTACTACACGATTCATCATGCAAAACCAACCTCCTCTCGTTTAGTAAATCAAGGTCCTAGCCTTGAATAAATTCTTATGCTTCTTCTTTAATTACCATGTGACGAATGATATCATCAGAAATTTTTGCTAAACGGTCAAATTCGTTGATAGAATCTGCTTTATCAGCGTTTAATTTCACGATGTGGTAAAAACCATCACGATAGTCATTGATTTCATATGCTAAGCGACGTTTACCCCATTCTTTTGATTCGATGATCTCCGCACCATTATCAGTTAAGATTCCGTCAAAGCGTTCAACAACAGCTTTTTTCTCATCTTCTTCAATGTTTGGGCGAATGATGTACATAATTTCGTACTTTCTAGCCATCTACTCTACACCTCCTTGTGGTCTTAAGCGGCTCTGATATAGCATGAAACCACACCATATCCCTGAAATTCAGACTGCCTTTAGCTAGCCTTAAAATCAAGAGCGAGCAAGGAATAATTTATAATTACTCACAATAAAATATTATATCATAGCGCAAACTAACCAGCAAGATATTTCTCGAAAATTTCTGGTTTGAAAACACTATAGCACATCTCAAAATCACCGACAATGCTTTTTACGAAAGTCGTATTTTGAAGGGGAATTCCAGTTTTTCAAAGCTTACTATAAATTTTTTCTAACAAGCGGCATTGTCATACACCTAGGACCACCACGACCTCTAGAAAGCTCCGAACTAATCACTTCATGAACCTTAATACCAGCACTTCTTAAAAGGTTATTAGAGACATGGTTACGATCATATGTAATTACTTCCCCCGGCGCAATCGCAAGTGTATTTGCCCCGTCATTCCACTGTTCTCGCGCTGAAACAATCACATCTTCCCCGCCACAAGGAATAAAATCAACTTCCGGCACATCTAAAATCTCCGCAATCACACGCTGAAAGTCTCTGCGTGGCGTAATTTCCAGCCCATTCTCACTTTTTTCTAAAATATAAACATTGAGCTCGCCCTGTTGATTTTGAATAGCTGGATGAATCGTGAACTGCGCAAAATTAACCATGGTGAAAACCGTATCCAAATGCATAAATGATCTTGTTTCCGGAATTTCAACTGCTAATACTCGCTTGATTTTCGGAGCGCGACTAAATAGACTTTCCGCAAGACGCTCGACCGCTCGTGCATCCGTCCGTTCAGATACACCAACAAGGATAGTTTCCTCATTTAAAACTAATTCATCGCCACCTTCTAAAGAAAACGGCTCTTCGCGACCTGACCATATCGGGATTTCGTGTCCACCAAAACGCGGATGACACTTTAAAATCAGCTCAATAAAAATAGACTCTCGCCTTCTAGCCGGCTGGAACATTCTGTTAATCGTCACGCCACTTCCAATAACCGCTGCCGGATCTCGTGTAAAATATAAATTTGGTAATGGATCTAAGAAAAATGGATATTGTTCATCCATCATTTCATTTAAATGTTTCTTTTTTCGCTCCGGAATTTCTGATTTTTTTAAGCCAGACATCAGTTTTCTAATCATTTCTTCCTCATCAAAAGACATTAAATAATCTCGCACATATAGCGCGCTTTCGTCCATTTGATTGGATTCTTTAATCATTTTTGTTAAAAAGGCTTCTTTATTATTAGATGCTCGCAATGCTTCTGCCGCTAATTTTTCTAGATAAAGCACTTCAATGTTCGAGTCTTGCATCGTTTTGACAAAAAAGTCATGTTCTTTTTGCATCATTTTCAAGTAAGGGATATCGTCGAATAATAAAGATTCTAGATACTCTGGTGTAATATTTTCGAGTTCAGAACCCGGTCTTTTTACAAGTACTGTTTGGAGTTTGCCAATTTCGGATGTAATGTTCAATGCTTTTTCCATTTCATCACCTCTTGATAACTAGTTACCCTAAATGGTTGTTAATTATTCGACCGATTCATGAAAAAACTTTTTTAGAAGAGTGTCGGCTATTTCTTGAATACCCTCATTATCTTTGGAGGTTGAAGATGTTTTTTTAAGTCGCTCCAGCTCCGTTTGGTAACAATGTATAGATTCTTTCTCAAATTCTCGCATCAAAAAATATAATATATTATAAATCCATGCATTATCTTCTGATTCAAAAGCTTTTACTATTGATTCGTTTAAATACTTTTGATTTTCTAATAGAATGGGCACTGCATTTTTCGCAATTGGCCAACTCATATCTTGAATACACGCCAAAAGCTCATCTAAAAAACACTTAGATTCTTCTATATTATGAAATGACAATAATTTGTTCTCGTCAAATTTGCTTTGTGGAAGATTCGCTTTAAGAAAGTTAATGTTTTCAATCCTTTTGGATAGTCTCTCTATCTGCTCTTTGACAGCATTTAGCTCATCTAATGAAAGTTCATAGTTTATAAAATTCTTTTCTTTATCTTTTAAGGTTAACTTCACCATTGTTTGTTCATTGGTAATATTTGCTGCTACACCACCAAAATTTGTTTTATTATCATCGGAAAAAATATAATATCCTGTATACATATTTTCCATTTATTATTTCCCCTTTATGAAACTTATTATTTTATGTTATTACTAAAAACATCTATACTTCTCTTTTCTCATTTGGGTTATATATAATTCGGCGATAATCTGTATCTCTTGCATCCATGTCTCCAAGGTATATTCGTTGATGTTCCGGGACGGCTTCATATGCTTTCCGCAAGCTTTCACGTGTTATCTCTGAAGGATGTACCAAATAGTGGTAATAGGATTCACGGCAGATTTCTAAGGATGTTTTAGATTTAGTTACTTTTGCGGCTAAGTCTTTTATTTCTTTGAATTTACTGTAGGATGATGTTTGGTAATCTCCGGAAACTGTTAATGTTGCAAAATTGGGAATCACCATTGTAAATTCTCCCGAAACTTTACTAACTAACACACCAGATGAAAGCATTTTTTTGATTTCGTCTAATGAATGTGTGGTTTTTGTTTCTTCTAAAAAGAACGTTCCATCTTCATAAATAACAATTGACGTCAGAATCATTTTGCCTTCTGAATGGTAAAACACACTGGTAGAAGCTCCATCTAGCAAACCATAGCCAAACTCACCCTCCACTTTATATGGAGCAGCACCAGTTGACCACGCAACATTATGCGCTTCCCATTTTCGTTGTTGTTCTTTCGTTTCATTAAACAAATTAATCATTTCATGGTTCATATTTTGCACATTTTTGTATACATATTCATAGTAAGTTTTTGGTGTATGTTGCCATTTTGCACTGTGAATAGCATACGTTCCCAAACCATGAATGTTAATGTTTTTGCCATCAGGAATAGAGGTGACTAGTTTATTTATTGCTAATTTATTTTGTAACTCTTTTAAATTGATTCGTTCCCAGCAATCCATTGATCCATCTTCAAAAACTGGCATAGATATAAGATAATACTCCATATTATGAATAATAGCAGGAATCGCTGTCCCTTCTATCAATCGCTTATAATACATTTCCATCGCTATCTCTCCTTACACTTAATATTATATATTTTACTAAACTTAGTTTAAATAAACCAACAGCAACTTATCATAATTTCCCGGGAAATAAAAAAAGCACAGAAATTATTCTGCGCTTTTTTTGTCCATTTTACTTTTAATAAACGAAACTACCATTGGGATAACGGAAACTATGATAATTCCGATAACTACTAATGAGAAGTTGTCTTTCACGATTGGGAAATTCCCGAAGAAGTAACCCGCGAGCGTACAAAGTAATACCCAGACAGTTGCTCCTAAAACATTATAATTTAAGAAATAGCGGTAATTCATGCGGCTTGCTCCTGCTACAAATGGTGCGAATGTCCGGATGAATGGCATAAATCTAGCAATAAAAATGGTTTTTCCGCCATGTTTATTGAAGAATGCTTCTGCTTTTTCCATTTTTTCTTTATTTATGAGTTTTCCAAACCAGCTGTCTTCCGGTATGGACGTTCCAATTTTTTTACCGATATGGTAGTTCACTGTGTCACCTAGAACTGCAGCTAACCATAAAGTGATGATTAGCGGAACAATATGTAGAATTGAACCATCTAATACAGATAACGCTCCGGCCGCAAAAAGTAATGAATCCCCTGGTAAAAACGGAAATACTACCAATCCAGTTTCTATAAAAACAATCAAGAACAAAATGATGTAAGTCCAAATTCCAAAATTATTTATAATCTCCACTAAATGTTGGTCAATGTGCAAAATAAAATCAATGATGTAGGTAATAAAATCCACCAGGCACTCACTTCCTCTTCTTTTTTTAAAGTCAAAGTTCATTTTACCACAAATTAACTTGACTTGTATCAGACTTGTGATGTATTTACTATTTCTTAACAATTAATTGCTATCAGTGACTCGAATATAAAAAAAGACTGGAAAAATCCCGCAAATTAGGAGTTTTCCAGTCTATGTTTAATTTTTAAGCGTAGTCACCAGGTTTTGTTTTACTTTTCATTGCCACACCAAAGTCTGTATAGATGCGTTCTGTTAATTTATTTCCTTTCAACTCCGCAATATGATGCGCTAAGATTTGGAAGGGCAAAATCATTAGGAACGGCGCTTGGTATTCATCGAGATCCGCTGGAATTGCTAGCGTGCGGTCGTTCTCAGCTGTACCAAACTTCACTGTATACGTAAATGGCGTATATTTAGATTCATAATCGCGCAACAGTACTAATCGCTCTGTAACGGCACTTTCTGTTTCTAAGAAGAAAATTCTATGCTGTGGGTTCACTTCTAAATACGGCCCGTGCATAAACGCCTCTAAATCAAGACCTTGCGATGGCACGCGGACAGTTTCCGAGAATTTCGTTTCAAATTCTTTGCACGTTCCAACTGTTGGACCATAACCAATCGCGGTAAATTTTGGCGCAGTAGCAAATTCATCCTGCCATTTTTCATAAAAAGCCTCGGTTTGGGCGATTGTCGCTGGAATCGCATCGGTTGCTCGGCTGAACGCACTGATTTCGTTATTGAATCGTGTTTCATCAATTTGCCCTGTTTTATATGCAAAATGAAGTCCTGTTAGCATTAATGTTAGAACTGTTGCTGTAAAGCCTTTTGTTACGTAGCCAACGCGCTCTTTTCCGCAGCCAATATCCAGTGTAATATCCGCAAATTCGGCAATTTCACTAGTTATATCGCTCGTTAACGCAACGACTGGTACGGAAGCTTCTTTTTTCACTCGTTCTAGCGCGGAAATGGTTGAGGTACTTTGACCACTTTGTGAAATCCCGATGACTAGATCTAGGTGACTTGATAGTTTTTCGTAATATAAATGATTGAATGGTTCTTCAACGGTAATACGAACATCCGCTAGATTTTCAATGTAATATTTAGCACTTTGAGCTGCATTCAAACTCGACCCAGTGGCTAAAATCAACCATTCTTTTGCGCCATTTTTTACTAGCGACTCTAGTTTTTCTGCATTTGTTTGGAAATCGGCTAAAATTGCGCGGCACATTTCCTCTTCTTCATTAATATAAGTCATCATTGTTGGTTTCATTTTAAACTTCTCCATTCGTTACTGTTTCTGCTTCTACTTCCCCAGCAGCTTTTTGTTCTAAAACATACGCGCGGTTAGCTACAAGTACAAATGGTAGGTAAATCAGCGTTCCAACGACTATAATAGCGATTTGTAGGATGGACGCGCGAATGTCTCCGCCCGTTGCAAGATAACCTGAAAGCACTGGTGGCGTTACCCAAGGAATCAAGATGTAAGTTTGGCTAATCCAGCCCCATGAAGTTGCAAAGTAAGCCATCGCTGTGGAAGCAAGCGGTGCAATAACTAACGGAATACCGTAAATCGGGTTGAAAACAACTGGCAAACCAAACATAAGTGGTTCACTGACGTTGAAAATACTAGGAATTAAGCCGAATTTTGTGACCATGCGGTGATCCGGTCGTTTCGATGCTATGAATATCGCGATAACTAAACAGATGATTGTTCCGCCGCCACCCATATATACAAAAGCATCTAAAAACGGTTGTGTAACGATGTTTGGTAAAACTGTTCCCGCATTTACTGCATCAATATTTTGTTGCAAAGAAGTTAAAAGTACTGGTCCGGAAATTGCGCCTAGTACGAACGCGCCGTGGATACCAAATACCCATAAGAATCCCGCTAAGAATACATAAAGTAGAATCCCTGGAAGCGTTTGGAATCCGCCAACTAACGGAATTTGTAATACTTTTACGATAATTTCTGGGATGCTCATTGATACAAAACTAACTACAAGTACTTCAATAATGGCTAAAATACTTAGAACTAAGAAAGATGGAATTAAAATGTTGAATGATTTCGCAATTGCTGGTGGTACACTTTCAGGCATGGAAATCTTTAATTTTTTACTTCTCGAGAATTTTGCAAGCATTGTGATACTGACTAAAGATGCAATAATCGCAAGGAACATTCCTGTTGAGCTTGTCATTTCTTGAGTTAAAACGCCGCCAGCTTCAAAAGCTTTGCCGTCAACTGACATTAAATGAGAGGATGCCGGAATTAAAACTACATAAGCTGCAACTGCAACCATCCCTTCCGTACGACCTTCCATTCCGTAAGATTTCGCTAAAAAGTTCCCAATTAGAAACGCGGCTAAAATCGCCATAATACCTAGTGTCGCGTTGTAAACTTGTACACCTACACCCAAATAATTTTCTACATTTGGAATGAATTTAAGCAGACCGTTTTGTGGTTGAAGCAAAACATTATTTACAAGTAAGAAAAATGCTGCGATGATCGTAATTGGAATCATTGCTGCAAAGCCATCACGAATCGCCATGATATGCTTTTGCGATGAAATTTTTTGGGCAAAAATTGATAATCCTTCAATAAATCGACTAGATAAAGTTCTCTCTGAATTCATTTTTTTGTCCTCCTATGACTTTCCTGTTATTTTGTTTAAATCTGCTACAATTGACATCCATTTGCCGGCGTTACCGACCCAAACTTCCTTATAAGTTGCATTATTAAACTCCGGCCAGTATGGTTCATCTTCATTTCTAAAAGTTTCCATTCCGACTGGTATTTCCCCTGTAATTTCGCCGTTCAGCACACTGTACTGCTGTGCATAGCGGTAACCTTCGCCGTGCATCATTGATTGTCCAAACGGGTTCATTCCAATTACCCACTGCAATTGACCTTCCGCAATATCTAAAAGTGCTTTATCTTGTAGAATTTTCCCAGCAATCGATGCCGCTTTTCCTGCTGAAAGTAAAATGGCATTATTTCCTCTAAACGAGAACCAAATCGGGAATTTCCGTAAAGCAATCTCGTCGTTTATTTTGATGCCTTGCTCGAATTGCAATTGGTATTCTTCTATCGCGCGTTCATCAATGAGTAAATGCTGTAAATGAAAACTTGCTTCGTCCAAATACTCGTCTTTTTTGTAAAGTCCTGCTGGAATGAGCGGATACGGTTTAGTGAAACGCGTTACTTTTTTCAAATAATCGCCGTACATTTCGACTGATTGTAGCCAAGTTTGTTTCTCTGCATGCGCTGGTTGTGTTTCAAGTGCTGCCTCAAGTGCCATTAAATAAAGATGTTCGCGCGCTTGATGATTGAAATGCTGAATGACATTGTGCGTATTATCGCGATAGAAAAATCCTTTGTAAAGCTCGCCAGTTTCGCTGTCTTCAATCCCTGCTTTTTCTTGCGCTTCAAGCATCAAACCAAGCCATTCAAGCGCTTTTTCAGCATAAATTTCTTTATTTGTCAGTTGGTAAACCATCGAAGCCGCCCAAGAAGCCGTTGCGTAATATAAACTTTCAGAGGTTTGATACGTATGCTCCCAGAAAATCGGTTTTTGACCTGTTCCGTGTTTTTCCAATTCCGCTATTGCAAAAAGTAAATCCTCTTCCGCAATTCGCAGTAAATGGTTCCGCATAGTAGTGTTATCAGCGATTCGGCTACCAATATACGCTTCAATCCCTGCGCAGTAAAAGTTCTCGTACGCCTGATTATGAACGCGCGCAATCGCATCATCCATGCCACCAACAAGCCCATCCGTCCACCTTGTCATACCCGCACTAGTCGCCCTAAAACCATCGCCAAAGCGCGTTTTCAAAATGAAATCAAGTCCCCATTCGCCTTCTTCTAAAAGACGCATCCGCAATGTTTCCTCTTTTCCAGGTAAACTTGCAGCCATTTCGTATAAAGCCATCGTCACTTCCGCCGTTTGAATGAGCTGTTGCGAAACATCCCCCGCGTCGTGCCAACCACCATTAAATGACAGCTGTTTCCCTGCATGCTCAGCAATAATATCCGCATGACAAGTCGTATGTTTCCCAAAAACCGGACAACCACAACGTTCACAGAAAATAAAATTGAGCGATTTCCAGATAGAAGATTCCCAAATTACCTCAGAAGTCCCAATTTGGAATGTTTCCGTTTGCATTTCAGCAAATTTCAAATAGTATTCACCGACCGTCTGCAAGTCTGAAAAATCAAGAATGATATAATTGCCAGTTTCAGTCGTATTTTGATAACCTTTTCCAGTGAAAACAACCGTATTTGTTTCTTTTTCATGGACTGTAAAGGAAGTTGCTTCTATTTTATTCGCACAAAACGCCACTTTTGGCATCTCTTTGGAGTAGCCGTTATGGGAATAAATCAGCGCGTTATCTTGAGGAACCCAACCTTTCGAAATTTCCGGTTCGCTGATTTGCTCTAATTTAATTTCATTAATGAATAATTCCATCGTTCCAGCAGTCAGCCGCTCTGGACCATTCAAGTAATAACTGAAACTAATTTCCGTCATCTGGTCGCGCGGCAAACCTTCAATTTCGAAAATGACATCATTCCATTCATGATTGATTAAATTCACCCCATGAACTCCCTCACGGCCATATATATCAGGCACTTTCACGGTTCCATCGTTTTTAAAACTGATCATTAAATACGGATTCGTCACTCCAGGAAAATCTGGAAAAACTTGAATTCGCACGCGGTTAAAGTCGCTCCAGTTCTCGTTTTCAAGCGGCGCATATATGGTAACGTTACCAAAATTGGTGTAGTCACCGTCATCCGGCGCACCAGCTGGCCAGTGTGGCATAACGACTGGTGAAGTTAACTTAATTTCACCTTTATCAGAAATAATAAAATCTCCTACTCCTTGATGTGCAAAATCCAAGGAAACTTGCTGTTCCGCGCTAAATAGTACTCTGCTTGATAAAACTTGTTTCTTTTTCGCTAATGTTTCTAGCGCATGTTCTGTTTCAATAGGGAGTGGTCGATGAATAATACCAGTTTGGGCAATTTGTCGTTTCATACTTGGCTTCATTCTTTTCCTCCTTCTTCTCCTAGCTTCATTCCAATAACTGCCGCGCCGATTAAGCCCACTTTATCCTTCTCAAGCTTAGAGCGAACAACACCTTTTGTAACAAACCGGATTGTATTACTTTGAAGATTATCCATTATCTTTTGGAAAAAATGCTCATTTCTCGTCACGCCGCCGCCAAGAATGACGCATTCTGGATCCGTTGTACGAACCAGATTCATAATCAAATTGGCTAATTGAAGCGTCGCATTATCAACGATTCTTTCAGCAAGTTCATCTTTTTGTTCCGCTGCATGAAGAACCATTTTCCCAGTTAGTTCGGCAGGGTTTTCGGCAAGCACCGATGTTGGGTAATCTTTTAAATGTCTTAGCGCTTCTTCTTTTATGCCAAGACCCGAAGCAAGGCGTTCCACACAACCACGTCTACCGCAGCCGCAAGCTACATCGCTATGAATATCTATAACAGCATGGCCAATTTCACCAGCGTTAAAGTGCCCGCCTTGCGTAATGCGTCCATCCACCACAAATCCAGCAGCTAGGCCAGTTCCAACATTCAAATAAATAAAATCGTTCGTTTCTCGTCCCCAACCAAATTGTTTTTCAGCCATCGTTGCGCAAACTACATCATTACCTAAACTTACTGGTAATCCCGTTTTTGCTTCTAATATTTCTGCAAGAGGGGTTGGATTTGTTTTCCCTGGTTCGATTTCTAGCCAAACACCTGACTTATAATCCACTCGTCCGACTAGACCAACGCCAACACCGATTTGCTTTTCTGCTATAAAACCGATATTTTGCGTGTAATCATCTAATGCGTTTAGTAAAACTTCCACTGCTTTAGTTTGGTTTTCTGTGTTGCTCGGATAACTCTTGGAATTCAGCACCTCCCCGTCTCTCGTTACTTCGCCGATTAAAATTTTAGTGCCACCTAGATCAATGCCGATGACAGATTCTTGTATGTTCAACTATTCCACCTCATTTTTGGTAACGTTACCAAATTAAACCATTTGTTGATAGCGCTTTCTAACATAGAATAACTGGATATTTTTAATATGTCAACCCCTTTTTGCGTATTTTTGATAACGTTACCAAATTATACTTGTTATTTGCCTATAAATACGCTACACTTAAAATAGTTAAAAATGCTTATGAGGTGAACATTCCTAATGAAAAAAATAACTATACAAGAAATTGCTAAACTTAGTGGTGTTTCCGTTTCCACGGTTTCACGGGTTATCAATAATAGTCCCTCTGTTTCAGCTAAGAAACGCCAAAAAATCCAAGCAATCATCGATGAACATAACTACACACCTAGCGTATTTGCTCGTGGAATGGTTAATAAGCAAACCAAGAATATCGGCGTGATTTTACCAGATATTTCTAATCCCTATTTCATTTCACTGATAACGCAAATTCAAAAATTCGCGCTAGATTATATGTTTTCAACAATTTTGTTCAATACCATGCTTGCTGAGCCAAATAATAAGAACAACAACCATCCATTAACTGAGGAAGATTACTTAAAAATCATCTTAGAAAAGCAAGTTGATGGGTTACTTATTTTAGGTGGCGAAATTGATAAAGAAATCGTTCCAAAAGATTATATTACTGCTTTAAATCAGTTAAATAAAGCCATTCCAGTAGTTGTTATCGGGTCAAAAATACCTGAGCTCAACTGTTTATTTATTGAACGTAATTTGAAAAAAGGCGTTACAACTTTAGTCAGCCATCTGACAGCGCTCGGTCATAAAAATATCGGTTTTATCGGCGGGGAAGCTGGCGTAAAAATTACTAGTTATCGACTTGAATCTTTTAAAGAAGCAATGGCTAGCTATCAACATCCGCTAAATGACGACTGGGTTGTGCTTTCTGATTACTATACGGCGGATGGTTATGCAGCGATGACTCAACTTTTAGAGAACAATACCACGTTACCGACAGCGCTCGTTGCTATCAATGATAATGTTGCTATCGGGGCGATTCGGGCGATTAATGATGCTAAACTTTCTTGTCCGGAAGATATCGCGATTGTCAGCTGCGATCAATTTATGAATGGAGATTACCAAACTCCGCGCTTAACTTCCATGGACCAACACAATGAATATCTTGGAAAAATGGCCATTTTACAACTAATTAGCGCTATTAACGGCCAAGTTGAGCCAATGATCATTAACCATAATCCAGAATTAATTATCCGCGAATCTTGCGGCTCTAAGCTATAACGAAAGGAAGGTTTACTTGGAAAAATACTTAATTTGCTCCGATTTAGACGGGACATTACTACTAAAAAATCAAACAATATCCGAAAAAACATTAACTATGTTGCAACAACTAATAGAAGAAGGCCATCATTTTGCCGTTTCCACTGGTCGAATGTACAATTCTGCAACAGATTTCGCTAAACTCGTTCATCCAAAAGCAGATATCATCGCTTCAAACGGCGGCGTGGTAGCAGTATCCGGCGAAATCATCCAACAAGAAAAAATGAAGCAATCTGCGTTATTAGAAACGTTTTCGTTGTGCCAAGCTCATGATTTGCCAGTGTTTTTCTTCTCCACGGATACGGTTTACTATACAAAAAATCCGCCTTATTATTTTACCGATGAGGAAGACAAAGGCCGCGTTAATGCGACAAAACTCGTTGCTATTAAAACGGAAGAAGCTTTCCTACAACACGCGGATCAGTTTATTAACGGCATCGTGATTGAAGAAGAGGATTTTGATAAATTAGCTGTCCTTCGAAACGAATTAGAAAAATTAGCCGATGTTTCCATTCTTTCTTCCCATGCTAACAACATCGAAATTTTGCCAAAAGATATGGATAAAAAATATGCCGTGAAAAATCTGGCTGCACATTTAAATATCAAGCCAGAAAATGTAATTACTTTCGGCGATGGTGAAAATGATATTGGAATGCTTGAAGTAGCTGGCGCAGGGGTCGCAATGGAAAACGCAAGCGAACTTGTGAAAAAAAGCGCTGATTTTGTCACTGCCGCAAATGACGCTGACGGAATTTACTGCTTTTTGAAAAAACATCTTAATCGTTAATAAAAAAACGCTGCCCGCGCGGACAGCGTTTTTGTTTTATTCTTCTACTGAAGCAGCTTCTTCATAGTTAATTAGTGCGATTAATCCACCAACAGCAAGTAATACGATTGGTAGTAAGAACATAATCGAAATCGACATTGTACAACCGATTGCAGCCGCAACCATCATTGCTCCACCAAGACGTGGCTTATGCGAAACAACAAACGATCCTGCAAGCCCAACCCCTGAAAGCACAAGCGAACCAATTGTTAACATATAGAAGAAAAACGATTCCTCTTCTAAAGCCTGTGAAATGTCAGGAATAACAAGAACCATCAAACTAAATCCAATCCCCAGTGCCGCCCCTAAAAATCCAAGCAATCCTTCAACTTTCATGATAAAAACTCCTTTTTCATACGCGTTTTCTTTTATGTTATCATTTTAACAAAAAATTGAATAGTTATCAGCTTGGAAAATAAAAAAAGACCGACAATCAAGTCGGTCCAAAAAGGGAGTTTAGGATTTTAAGGAAGATTACAATTAGCAAAAAGGGAGTAAAACTAATTGTATTCCTTGCTTACAAGTTCTATATTAAAGGTTAATTATGAACATTTCGCAATAAAAATATTAAAAATTTGTTAATGTTTCTCGTGAGATGCTAACTTTCTCTCCTATGCAGCATGGTTTCGCATCTCCGCTATGCCCAATTTCGTTCGTTCGGAAAATCGGCAACTTATATTCTCGCCCAATCTGTTGATATAAGCGAGCTATCCTATCGTACTCGCCGCTTTCCTCCGCCTCTGAATGTTGTCCGACAATAATCCCCAAACAGTTAGAAAACACACCCAACTGCTCTAATTGCGCCACATAAGAAGCTATTTTTGCCTCTTTTCCACCCAAACTCTCCAACAAAATCACTTTATTAGTAAAATCTGGCATAAATTCCGTTCCTGCCAATTTCAAAAAGCAACGAATATTCCCACCGATAACTTCTCCAGCGCGCCATTCAAAATCATTGAGCTGCTCTCCATTAATTGATATGCAATTTTCAAAAAAGCTTCTTCTAAACTGGCTTTGCTGCAACTCGCTATCTTTTCCAACTAAGTGCAATAATTGATAATTAAAACCTGGCTGCCCCGTTTTCGCATAAAGAGCATTCAGAATAACCGTTAAGTCACTGTAGCCAACAAATGGCTTTGGCGCGTTTCGGATAATATCAAAATCAAGATAAGGCAGTACTTGATTTGCTGCATCTCCACCAGAAATATCAAATATCACTTTCACCTCTGAGTCTTGATACAATTTCATCAGTTCTCTTGCCCGTTCTTTAGGAGAACCACTGTAAGGCGAGGCTTCAATTTGAAAAATGGTCTGGGCAAATATGACTCGCAAACCAAATTCTGTTCTCAAAACTTCCTCCAGCCGCTCAATTCGCGACTTATCTTCCGCTTTCCGCCCGTCAGAACAACAAATAATCCCCACTGCGTCACCTTTTACTAACACATGCTTCACCGCCTATTTTTCCCCAGTATAACACAAAAACAGCTTGAGCAAGATAGCGCCCAAGCTGTTTATTTAGAAGTCTTAAATTACTAATGTGATTAAACGTTCTTCAAGTTTTGCTTCTTTTGCATCTGTGATCATTACGTCTAAATATTGATTAGAGTTTGTTACTACTACTGGAGTTGTAACGTCATATCCAGCTGCTTTAATGCCTTCAATATCAAATTCAGTTAGTAATTGACCTTTTTCGATTACATCACCTTGTTTAACGTGTGCTGTGAAGAATTTACCTTCTAGTTGAACTGTGTCCATACCGATGTGGATTAATACTTCTGCACCGTCTTTAGTTGTAATACCGATTGCATGACCAGTTGGGAAGATAGTTGTTACTGTTCCTGCTGCTGGAGCTACTACACGTCCAACAGTCGGGATGATTGCAACACCTTTTCCAAGTGCACCGGATGAAAATGCTTCGTCTTTTACGTCTGCTAAAGTTACGATTTCGCCAACTACTGGAGCTGGAATTGTTTCACGTTCGATTAAAGTTTCGCCTTCAACTGTGTTAGATTCTTCTACTACTACATTAGCTGGATCTTTGAATCCTGCTACATAAGTTAAGATGAAACCAAGGATGAAGCTGATAACGATTGCGATAACTACCCACCAGAATGCACTTGTAATACCAGCGCCTGGTTGGAAGAAGTTAGGAAGACCGAAGATTCCAAGTCCACCTACGATATAAACTTTTGCACTTGCAAAACCAATGATTCCGCCACCAATTGCACCAGCGATACAGCTCATGATGAATGGTTTTTTCAGTGGTAATGTAATCCCGTAAATCGCTGGCTCAGTTACGCCAAAGATACAGGAAATAAATGCTGGGATACTAAGAGATTTAAGTTTTGTATTTCTAGTTTTGAAGAACACTGCTAATACTGCACCGATTTGGGCAAAAGAAGCACCAAACATCATTGCAAGTACTGGATCTGCTCCAAGAGTTGTTAAGTTGTTGATTGCCACTGGAACAAGACCCCAGTGAAGTCCAAAGATAACGAATACTTGCCAGAAACCACCTAATACTAAACCAGCAATTACTGGGCTTAAGTTATAAATCCAAATTGTTCCTGCTCCAAGTAGTTGACCAGCCCAAGTTGCGATTGGTCCGATTACAAGGAAAGTAAGTGGAACTACTACTAATAATGTACAGAATGGAACTACGAAAGTTTTGATTACATCTGGAATGATTTTCTTGAAGCCTTTTTCTACTTTTGAACCAAAGTATGTTGCTAAAATAATCGGAATAACAGAAGATGCATAAGACATCAAGATAACTGGAATTCCTAAGAATGTTACGTGAATTGGAGATTCAAAAATTGTTCCGGAGAAAAGTGTGTAAATTGGGTCACCTGCTGTAATACCTGCAAGTGTAGGATAAACTAGGGAACCACCTATCGCCATCCCAATAAATATGTTTCCGCCGAATTTTTTCATTGCTGTGTAACCTAGGAAAATTGGGAAGAAGTAGAATAAACAATCCCCAATTGCAAATAGTAATTGGTAAGTTCCTGAAGTAACTGTAATCCAACCAAATGCTGCAAACATTGCTGTGAAACCTTTAATCATACCTGTTGCGGCTAATACACCTAGAACTGGTGTAAATACGCCAGAAATCATATCGATAAAACGGTTGAATAGATTACCACTTGCAGGAGCGCTTTCTTCATCTCCTTCAGATGAAATTCCACCAACTTCTAATACTGCTTTAAATACGTCTGGTACATGGTTACCAATAACTACTTGGTATTGACCACCACTTTTAATGACAGAAATTACTCCATCAAGTTTTTCAATTTCTTTTGTGTTCGCAATGTTCTCATCTTTCAGTTTAAACCGAAGTCTGGTAATACAATGGAAAACACTATTGATATTTTCTTTACCGCCGACATTTTTCAGGATGTCTTTTGCTAACTGTTCATATTTCATTTTGACGACTTCCTTCCTCTTTTTGGTTTTTTGGGCAAAAAGAAAAACCTAAGCTCATTCGAGGACTCCACGTATATACGTGTCCTTCAAATCAGCTTAGGTTTTGCCCAATGAATTGGTAACAATCCTTTGTGATGAGATAAATATATCATATAAAGAAAACGGTTGCAACCCTTTTTTTAAAATAAATTTATTTGGGGAGTTTTAGTGCTCCCCAAACAAGTCAGTGCCATGGATTTCAGCTGCTCCGGTTTCTTTTAAAATCCATTTTATATTGTGTAATTTAATCCCGCCGCCGGGTAAAATAATTATTCGGTCCGCTGCGTAATCGATGTATTTTCGCCAATTGATAAAGGTTTCTTCTGGAAGTTTAGCCCCGTCCCCGCCGTGCGTAAGAATTCGCGTGACACCTTGCTCCGCTAGCCAATCTATCGCCGGTAATTTTTCCGTTTCTATTAACTCATCAAATGCCATATGAAAAGTCACTTCGACACCTTTCGCCGCCTTTATCAACTCATTTATAGCTGGTTTATCCAGTAATCCTGCATCCGTAATACAGCCGAAAACCACCCCATCAACCGCTATTTTCTTATACATCAAAATATCCTCACGCATAATCGCAATTTCTTCTTTTGTATAGCTAAAATTGCCTTTTCGAGGACGAACCATCGCCATTACGCTCACATTTTGTTCATGGCAAACTTGTACCACATAATTTGCAACTCCGTAACTAACAGAAGTCCCGCCCTCCGCCAGATTATCACAAAGCTCAACTCGATTAGCTCCAGCAGCAATAACTTTTGCCAAGTTAGTAGTGTTTTCAATACACGCCTCTTTTAAAACCATCTTCTAGCCTCCAAAAAAAGCGCGAAAACAACGTTCATTTTCGCGCCCGTTTTTTATTATAAGTGGAAAATCCGATCAGCGAACTTGTCTTCAATCGCAAAATTGTATTCGTAGCCACCATCAATATTAGCGCTGCGATAAACTGGCGGTGTATAGCCTTTTTCCAGCATAAGTTCTACCGCTTCATAAATTGTTTGTTGTAGAAGCAGAACGGCTGAGAAGGAAGATGTACCGCAAACTTTTCCTTCTAATCCATCTAATTCAAGTGCCGCATCCCCTTGGATTGAACGATTATCTAAAATAACATCCGCAAATTCATACAACAGTTTTCCAGAAGAATGTCTAGAAGCCGCTGTTTGCGAGGCATCTAGCGCTGTTACAACAATCAATTTGCAGCCTTGCGATTTAATCCATTCCGCAAGCTCAATTCCCATCGGATTACGACCTGAATTAGATATAAGAAAGAAGATATCATTTGGTTTAGCTTGTAATCTATGAGTCAGCAAGGAACCAACGCCCTCAATAGATTCATAATAGCCACCAGCCGGATCCATAATAACTTTCGAAGGAATAAGTCCTCCCGCTCTCCCGCATACTTCAATGGCGGCCGCATAAGAGTGCCCACTACCGAATGCTTGAATAATCCCGTCATTCATAATGCTGTCTGCTACCAATTTTGCTGCTTGATGAATACTTTCCGCCTGTGTTTTTTCTAGTTCCTCGGTTAATTCACGCGCTTTGTCAAAAAAAGTTAATCCCATTTTGTCTATTCCTCCAATTTTTATATTTTAACCTAGAATTTTTAGGTTGAATAAAATAATCGCAATAACCATTACTAATAAAATTGCTTTCGTAGATGTCATTTTTTTATGGCCTAAAAGTGCATAGATTAGCGCCACGAGTAAAACTGGAACGAGTGACGGCATTATTTGATCGAGCATGTCTTGCATTTTTAGTTCTACTTTTCCTGATTTATAAACGAATGGGACAGTTGCTTTGATTACGGTTGGTATCAGTGCTCCAACGACCGTGACTCCCAGCAGAATAGCTGCATCGGTTAACGCGTTAAGTCTGTCTGCGAATTCAGTTACTAGTTTCGCACCTTGCTTATATCCGAGTGGAAGTAGAGTGAATCTAGCTCCTACAACTAAAATATTAACTAATACCCAGATAACCACACCCGTCACATTACCTTGAAGCCCCATATATGCTGCAATTGATCCAAAAATCGTCGGTAAAATAACCCCGAAAATCGTATCTCCCACACCAGCAAACGGTCCCATCAAACCAGTTTTCAAACCAGTTACGACCTCTTTTGAAGCTTTCTTTTCTCGTTCTTCAATCGCCATGTCCATACCTAAAATCAGACCGCCGACCATAGGATTCGTATTGAAAAATTGGTTGTGCATATTCATCATATCTTTTAAATCGTCGTCTGTTTTATAAAGCTTACGAAGTGTTGGCATAATACTATAAAGATAACCAGTTGACATCATTCGCTCATAGTTCCAACAGATTTGGCTGGCAAACAACCAACGAAAGTTTGCTGCTATTAAATCGCGTCTCTTGAGGACTTTTTCAAAATCCTGCTCAGTCTTCGTATTCGCCATCTTCATTCTCCTCCCCAACTAGCGCTGCGCCATTTGCTCCTACAGCTACTGGATTTTTGAAATTTTGTTTGAAGTAGATGATTGCTAAAGCTACACCAATTAGCGCTACGCCTAGCATTGGTACTTTTAGATAGGCTGCTGCTACAAAACCGATGATCAAATAGGCGACGAATTTGTTTGTTGGCAAGTAACGAAGGAGAATCGCGATACCAACTACTGGAAGAATTCCACCAGCTACACGAAGTCCGCCCATCAGCCATTCTGGAATTTCATTAAGAATAAAATCAACCACGCTTTGTCCGAAAGTCAACATGATAAATACTGGAACCGCACGTGACAACGCCCATGGTAATGCCCCGTACCAAATATTCCGTTTAACCGCCGAGATATTTCCCGAAGCAATATTAGTATCAATCCGGTGCAAGAAAAATGTATTGGTAAATCTTGCTAAAATATCTAATTGAACCATTAAAAGTCCTACTGGAATTGCAAGTCCAATCGCAAATTCCGCATCCTGACCTGATAAAACGGCAAATACTGTTCCGACGATTGCTCCCGTTGTAAAGTCAGGAATCGACGCGCCGCCGTATGTACCAACACCTAGAACCATCAGCTGTAACGTTGCCCCAATTGCAAGTCCGAGCACCATATCACCCATAATGATTCCAGCAAGCGTTCCTGTTATTACAGGGAAATTAAGTCCTATTACTAAAGTTAAAGCATCAAGAATGGTACAAGCTGCAAGTATAACTAACAATATAATCTGCCAAATTGCTAAATCCATTGTAGTTCTCCCTTCTTATAACTTATTTTTTTAATAAATTTGCAAATTCAACTGCATCTTCACTTGGAACCATTTGAGCAGTGATTTTAATCCCTTTTTTAGATAAATAATCAAAATCTTCCAAATTTTCATCCGTCACGCTAACTGATTTTTTGATTTGGCGGCTCCCTGCTTTAGTCGACATATTTCCAACATTGATTTGGGGAAGTTCTACACCGGCATCTACTAAACCACGAAGAGCTTGAGGTGATTTTACAATTAAGAAAACTTGTTGGCCTGCGTATTTATCACTATTGATATTGTTTGCTGCACCTTTGACTGTCAGAATGCTTAATTTAACACCAGCCGGCACTGCGGTTTTTAGGGCAATTTTTTCCATATCATTTTTTACAACGGCGTCATCAACAATCATGATTCGCGTTGCTTTTATAGTATTGGTCCACATTGTTGCAACTTGCCCGTGAATTAGCCTTTCATCTACGCGTACATGTTTAATTCCGTTACTTCCCATCAGTCCTCTTCCTCCCCATCATCGCTTACTGTTGTTTTATTTACTTTCTGCTCTACAAATTGAATGTTTTCTTTCGCGCCAAGCATCGCCCCTTCTAAACTTTCTCCAAGGCTAAGTGGGATGATTAATCCTAGCGACAAACCTGATACGACTTTAACTTCTGGATGTTTTGCACGAAACATTTGAGCAGCATTACACGGAGTTCCACCAACTATATCCACTATGATAGCGGTTTCATTTATAGGTGAATAAACTGCCGTATAGGCGTCTAATACATCCGTCACCCCCATTTCTTCGGTAAAAGTAACTGCATAAATATTGGTTGTTTGGCCAGTAATCATTTGGCAGCTATTTTTCACTTCCTGCGCATACCGGCCATGTGCTGCGATAATATAATCCAAGTAATTAACTCCCTTCTATTGTTTTTTCTTTTCAATTTCAATAGAGTAAAAATTATGCCGTAAATAACTTTCAATATATTCATAGGGTTGCCCCTCTGGCACATAAGTTATTCTTTCAATATGATAAAGTGGTAATTCGGTATCAATTTCGAGTAATTTGAAATTATTTTTGTCTTTTACTGGAAATTCGACTTGAATTCTTTCTTTCATCGCTTCGTGCAGAATATTAATGCCATACAGCTCTTTAATCACTTCAGATAAAGAATTAAACTTTTCGAAATTCGTTAAATCGACGTTGATCAAATTAGATTTCGCCATATAGTTATTTTGAACAGTCCAAGGTAGATCATCAATAAGGCGGATTCGTTGAAAATGAACAATCATATTTTCAGGTGGAATTTGCAATTTTTTAGCGATTCGCGCATCCTGAATTTCGTTAATGGCAACTACTTTTGTGTGTTCGTTAGTAATTTTTGTTTTACGATTGAATCTTCCGTTTGGTACCGTTGTATACTCATTAAAAATAACTTCTTCGTTAATAATCGATTTACTGACATAGGTGCCTTTTCCTTGATAACGCGCTAAAATCCCAGCTCGTACTAATTCGTGTAAAGCGCGAACCACAGTTGTATTACTAACGTTGTATTTCTTTTTCAGTTCATCTTCTGAATAAATTTTTTCTCCTGGCTTAAAAGTTCCGTCATTAATTAATCGCTTGATATCATTGATTATAATAGCGTATTTTGGTTCCGCCATAACAAATTCCCCCTAAAGCATCCCGCGCGTTAACACGTTAAGTTTTAGGTTAATGGTACCATGATAATTTTTTGATTGCAAACTTGAATTAGCCTGCTATCACTGAACTTTTTACTAATAACCGGTTAACACGTTAAGTTCATTTTTATAGTAACACGGGTATTTCATTTATGCAAGCGTTTTCTTTTTATTTTTGAAAAATAGGGTATACATAAGTAATCTGTGTCAAAGGGGGAAATAATGGGGACTTTTTTGGGAAAATGGGGGAAATGGATACTCGTCTTGGGATTAGTTTTAAGTGTATTTAGTGTTTCTACAACTGGTCAGGCGGCGGCAAAGGAAACGTTGATAAATAAGCAAATGGTAACAACCGCAAGTCTCAATGTTCGTTCAACCAACGCCACATCAGGAAAAGTTGTCGGCTGGCTTAAAAATAATACAAAATTCAAAGCGATCGCCAAAACATCCAATAACTGGTATCGCTTTAGTTTTAAAGGGAAAAACGGCTACGTATCTGGGAAATATGTAAAAGTTGCAACCGCCGCACCAGCTCCCACACCAGCACCGTCAACGCCAAAAATTGTGCAAATGAACGTGCCTCTAATCGTTCAGCGCCCACAATTACCAACCGGCTGCGAAATTACAAACATTGCGATGATGCTACGCTATGCTGGGAAAAACGTCGATAAAGTCAAACTCGCCAAAGAAATGAAACGACATAAATCCAATCCGAATTATGGTTTCGTTGGGAATCCTTTTTCTAAAAGTGGCTGGACAATTTATCCTCCCGCTTTAGTGAATCAAGTGAAAAAATATACTGGTACTGCGAAAAATATGACCGGAACCAATTTGGGTGGCATTAAAAATCAGTTGAATAAAAAACGTCCAGTTGTAGCTTGGGTTAGTAATTTCCACGGCTTTTCTGTCCACGCAATTACCATCACCGGCTACGATAAGAATAATTTTTACTACAACGACAGCTGGTCTGGCCAAAAAAACGCCCGAATTTCGCAAAGTTATTTTAATACTTGTTGGAGCAAACAAGCAAAACGCGCGATTTCGTATTGAGAAAAACGCTGCTATCATAATAGGATAGCAGCGTTTTTATTTATCTAATTTGAGAGAAGCTTTGGAATCATAGATTAAATTTTCATTGGGAACAATTTGATAGCTACGATATTGTGTCATCCATTCTTTTAAAGCATGCCCTGTTTTAGACTCAAATGAATTCTCCATTTGCGTTACAATATCCGCATAATCTGCAAGTAAATCTACCCATAACTGGTCAATTCTTGCCAATTCTTGTTTTCCATCTTCTATTATTTCTGATACTTTTTTAGGGACTTCTGATTGTAAATGTTGTTTTTGCATCTGCTTGTCTAAAGCTCGTTGCGCAGCGATTATATCCGCTCTTTCTTGGCTACTTAGTTCTTTATCTTTGTTTTCTAACTTAGCTTGTAGTCGCTGTTGCTCTTGTTTCGCATAATAATCATAGCTCTCTATTTTGCTTGATCTTGGTGAACTCCCGTACATTTCTACCATCCTTTACTATTTTCTTTTATCCAACTTCCTAGCTCTTTATCTTTTTTACTAAAGGAGAGTGCAGCACTAATTACTTCTTCTTTAAAATCACTTAACTTTTGAATTGCTTTCCGATTTCCATCATAGAACTCTTCAAATTTATCCGTGTCATGGAATCTATATACACCATCTTTATATTTCTGTGAGACTTCTGTAAGCACATCATCCACATCCCAATTCGTTAATTCGCTATACTTTCCACCCTCCCAAGTTTCTTCATCTAGCCTATATCGCAAACGTTGTGACTGACTCTTCTCCCATTCCTCGTAATCTTGCATGATATTTTCTATCTGGCGCATTTTCATAAAAACATCATCTAATCGTCTAATTTGATTGATGATTTCATCTGGTTTAACTAGTAACTCAGCAGAACCATTTTCCCCAAAACACCCTGTAAAAGTAGACTGCATATGCCCACCGATACCTAGTTTGTCTAATTTATTTTTGCTCGTATTTCGTTTCATTAAAAATTGCTGGTAAAAAACGGTTGCATTCGGAGGTAACATCCCAACAACATCATCTGAATGATAATAGTCTTTTATTAGATTCCAATATTCTCCGCGTAGAGCTTTTTCTTGCTCTTCTTCTGTTAATTTATTAAATGACCGCGCAGCAGCAAACGTTACGGCAGGCTTTAAATGCTTCACTGCCTCATACTGAGCCAATCCACCGCCCAAACTATGACCTGTGAAACTATAATCCATAGTTCTATATTTTTTCAGTGTTTCATTAACAAATTTATCATAGGATTTAAATTGACTTTGCTTGCTACCATCCTTATCAAGCAAACCTATATTTTCCTTCCAATCATCTAACTCTTCCGAACCTCTTGAAACAAAAATAATATGATTATATACTTTTAAATTCCCGCTATTATAGTTTTTGTAGTCTTTTAAGGGCACCACTGCAATTGCTTGAAGACCGTTGTTTTGGTTTGTGGAGTTGATGGTTATCCAGGTTTCTTTGTTGCTAAGTTTTATTTTTTCTCCTTCTTTTAGATAAGACGAATTATATACTTCATCTGATAAATAAAAATTTGTGTCATCTTTCACTTTCATAACAAGCCATCTCCTTTCTATGTTATTATCTTAATGAGGTGAAAATATGAACAAAAAAAATATAATTATTTTTTCTACTATTACAATTATAATATTAAGTTTACTAGGAGGCTACTTTATTGTGAAAAATCAAGAAAAAGAATATAAATCAACAATATTTACTCAACAAAAACCAAGAATTGAAGCGTTTTTCGATTATAATTACAATGGTGTTAATGAAATTACTTTAACTAGTTTACAGGAAAATCCAACTGGTGTAGTTCACATTAAAGGTTATATAAATGGGGACGAAGATCTATGGATTGATGCTGGACTCTTTGATTCAGCCGGAGTAGAGATAGTAAATTCTGCAAAAGAAGTAGATGAAAAGTTTCTGAAAACTGAAAACGAAGAAAATATAAAAACAGTTTCTGAAATTCAACAAGAAAAAAACAAAAATCCTTGAGGTGAAGACCTTTGAAGAAATACACAATTTTAATTCTTTTTTTAATTTTAATCATAGTTTTTAGTGGGGTTTTATTTTGGAAAAAACATCAAGAAAATGTGGAAAGAGAAGCATTCCTAAAAGAAGAGTCCCCTAGAATTGAACAATTTTTAAAATATAACTATAGCAATATTAATAAAGTAACTTTTACTCATGTAAAGGTCTCGCCTATGGGAATTCCCTACATAGAAGGTTATATCAATGATGATGAGTCTCTGTTTTTTAGTGCTACAATATACGATGAACATTTTGAAAATAGTGTTAGTGTTCCTGAAGATGTGAGTATGTGGCGCAAAAATGAAGTAAATAAAACAGTTTCTGAAATCCAACAACAAGAAAACTCAAAAAAACAATAAAACAAAACCCCCACTTCCGGTTATGAAAGTGGGGGTTTCCTATATTCTAGTCGATATCTTTACCGTTTGTTTCAATTACTTTTTTGTACCAGTCGAATGATTTTTTCTTCGAGCGGTTTAATGTTCCGTTGCCTTTGTTGTCGCGGTCAACGTAGATGAAGCCGTAGCGTTTTTTCATTTCGCCAGAGCCAGCGCTGACAAGGTCGATGCAGCCCCATGGTGTGTAGCCAAGGAGTTCCACGCCGTCCTCGATTGCTTCGCCCATTTCGCGAACGTGTTCACGCATGTAGTCGATTCTGTAATCATCATTAACTGATCCGTCTTCTTCCACTGTATCCACTGCACCTAAGCCATTTTCAACGATGAAAAGTGGTTTTTGGTAACGGTCGTAAATTGTATTCATAGTAATACGTAGACCTAGTGGATCAATTTGCCAGCCCCATTCGCTTGCTTTTAGGTATGGGTTTTTTAGTGTTGCGAAAACGTTGCCTTCTGTTTCTTTGTTTTTCTCTGGATCTGCGCTTGTTAGACGAGAAGAATAGTAGCTGAATGCCACGTAATCAACAGTGTGATCGCGTAATGCGTCTAAGTCGCCATCTTCCATTTGGATGTTGATGTTGTGTTCTTTGAAGAAACGTTTAGTGTAGCTTGGGTAGTAACCACGCGCTTGAACGTCAATGAAGAAGTAGCCTTCACGGTCCGCTTGAATGGATTTCCAAATATCTTCTGGGTTACATGTCATTGGGTATGTATTCCCAGCTGCAAGCATACAACCGATTTGGTTTTCAGGGTTGATTTCATGACCAAGTTTTGTCGCTAAAGCAGATGCAACTAATTGGTGGTGAGCCGCTTGATATTTTACTTCTTCTGGATTTTCTTCGTTAGTAACGTCCATGCCGCCACCAAAGAAAGGAATATGAAGAATCATGTTAATTTCGTTAAATGTCATCCAATATTTTACTTTATCTTTGTAACGCGTGAAAATAGCCTCACAGAAATTTAAGTAAAAATCGATACATTTGCGATTTTTCCAACCACCATATTTTTTGAAAACTTCTAGTGGAGTATCGAAATGGTTGATTGTAACTACTGGCTCGATACCGTATTTATGACATTCATCGAAAACTTTGTCATAAAATGCTAATCCTTTTTCATTTGGTGTAGTTTCGTCACCATTTGGGAAAATACGTGGCCAGCTGATGGACATACGGAAACATTTGAAGCCCATTTCTGCCATTAATTTAATGTCTTCTTTATAACGATGATAAAAATCAATTGATTCATGACTTGGGTAAAAACCGTAATCAGTGGAAAGCGCTTTCGTTGGATTGAATAAAGCATCCCAGCGTCCATCCTCTACTGTTGGTACTATATCTACTAGTGAAAGTCCCTTGCCGTCTTCAAGATATGCGCCTTCACATTGGTTTGCAGCAACTGCTCCGCCCCATAAAAAGCCTTTAGGAAATTTTGATTCTGTCATTATGTCTAACTCCTCTCACGAATATAATTTACTTCTCCACTATAAAATATGTAATGCATTACATAGCAAGCAATAATTTAAAATTTTTTAAAGTCGCCTTCATTTTTATGATTTTAATGTTCACAATTTAGCCATCAAAACACGCAAAAGAGCCTATTTTTGATAAAATCCTTTTTCTTCAGGCTGATAGAATTAATTAACTTTTAAATTAGGAGGAGAAAAAATGAAATCCAGAAAAAAAGGGATTATACTGATAGTGTCAATTATTTTAATCTTTTCCATTGGTTTATTAGTAAACAACATCATGACAAACAACAAAGATACCGCTAAGCCAAAAAAGAAAACTGTTGTTGCTGTTAAAAAGAAAAAAGAGACACCGCCAAAACCAAAAGAACCATTTAACATTGATTTTACAGGTGATATTATGTTTGATTGGGATTTACGTCCAGTTTTAGCAGAGAAGGGAATGGACTATCCTTTTGATAACGTTCGCGAGGAACTGAAATCTAGTGACTATACCTTCGTTGATTTAGAAACTGCCATTACAACTCGAACAAAAAAAGTCCCTTACCAAGAATTTTGGATTAAAAGTGATCCTAGTTCTTTAACAGCTCTGAAAAATGCTGGGGTTGATATGGTTAATATTAGTAATAACCACATTTTAGACTATTACGAAGATGGATTACTCGACACAACGGCGGCATTGCGCGCCAATAATTTAGCCTATGTTGGGGCTGGTAAAAATGAAGATGAAGCTTATCAACTTAAAGTAGCTGACATCAAAGGAAACAAAGTTGGTTTCATGTCGTTTTGCCACTTTTTCCCGAATACGGGTTGGATTGCCGACGAAGATACTCCAGGGGTTACTAATGGTTATGATTTAAACCTTGTCGAAGAAAAAATCAAAGAAGAACGCGCAAAAAATAAAGATATTGATTATATGGTCGTTTATTTTCACTGGGGAGTTGAAAAGACGAATACACCTGTAGATTATCAAACCCAATACATGAAAAAACTAGTGGATGATAATTTAGTTGATGCAATTGTTGCTAGCCATCCACACTGGCTCCAAGGTTTTGAAGTATACAAAGATGTTCCAATTGCTTATTCATTAGGTAATTTCTTATTCCCTGACTATGTTTCAGGTCATTCGGCAGAAACAGGTATTTATAAACTGAATTTTGATCAAGGAAAAGTAACCGCCCATTTTGATCCGGGTATTATTTCAGGCAATCAAATTAATATGCTTGAAGGTTCTTCCAAGACAGCACAATTAAATTACCTGCAATCCATTTCTCCAAATGCAACCATTAATAGTAATGGTGATATTTCCGCAAAATAAAAAAAGCTGATGCTAGTTCGGTGTATACCGTTCCATGCATCAGCTTATTTTTTATAACAAATGATTCATATGGCCAATTTCCATTACCCAATAAGAACCAATAACTACGACAATCGCAATAAATGCTGCGAATAAAATATTACCGATTTGGATTTTACCATCGCGGCCTTCTGTCATGTGCATGAACATCAGAAGCTGTAGGGCTGCCTGAATGAACGCAAAGATGAAAATAATAACTACCTTAACATTTGTTGTAAGCGTTGAATAAAGAGCTACCCAGACTGCTAGAAGCGTCAAAATAACTGATAATGCAAAGCCAACAATATGTTTCCAAGGAATGCCACCTTCAGCATGTGCTGCATTTGATTTATTATTTTGTGTCATATTAGTTCACCATCCCTAGCAAATAGACACCGGTGAAAATGAAAATCCACACAACATCAAGGAAATGCCAGTATAAACTGGAAATAAATACTTTTGATGCTGTTTTTGGCGTCAAACCATGCATTTTAATTTGAATCAGAATAAAACTAATCCAGAAAATCCCAACCGTTACGTGAAGACCATGCGTCCCTAGTAGAACGAAGAATGCCGACCAGTAAGAACCGACTTGCATCGTAACGCCTTCCGTCACATAGTGTGCAAATTCATACAGCTCAAAGCCAACAAATCCCGCACCAAGAATCAGGGTAATAATCGAGTAAATCGTCAACATTTTCACATTACCTTTACGCATCTCACCAATTGCAAGACCGCACGTGAAGCTACTTGTTAGTAGTAAAAATGTCATTATTAGGACAAGCCAAAGTTCGAACATTTCTGCTGGCGGATGACCCGCATTCGAGCCAGCCTTTCTCATAACAAAGTAAGTTGCAAAGAGAGTCGCAAACAACGCAATTTCGGCGCCAAGGAAAATCCAGAATCCAAGAATATTTAATCGACCTTGTTCTGATCTATATTCAATGGGCAGATTTTTATTTGTTTCTACAGATTCCATGGGTTACCCTCCTTCACACCAGTCGCAAGTTCACGCGCATTATGTTCTTCTGTTTCTTTGATTTCGTCCACTTCCACGTGGTAGCCGTCGTTATTTTGGAACGAACGATAAATCATACATCCTAAAATACCAACAAGACCAATAATTCCCATCCAGTACCAGTAGAAGACTAGTCCAAAACCGGCAATGAAGAAGAAGACCGACATCACAAATCCAACCATCGTATTACTTGGCATATGGATTGGTTTATAATTTTTATCATTTACATATGGATCGCCTTTTTGTTTTCTATTCCAGAAATCATCCAAGTCATTCCATTCAGGTAAAACAGCAAAATTATATTTTGGCGGAACTGCGGAACTTGTAGCCCATTCAAGCGTACGAGCATCCCACGGGTCACCAGTAACTTCACGTTTAGAGTTTTTATAGCTGTAGTAGATGTTGTAGCAAAGAACTAAGAACGCCACACCCATCAAGAATCCGCCCACTGTAGAGATAAAGTTAAGCGTTGTCCAGCCATCACCTTGAACGTAAGTGTAAATACGACGAGGCATACCATCAAGTCCTAGGAAATATTGCGGGAAGAAACAAACGTTAAATCCAACAACGAAAATCCAGAAGAACCATTTACCAATTTTTTCATTCAGTCTGTAACCGACCATTTTTGGATACCAGTATGTAAGCCCGGCAAAGCAGGAGAACACGGTTCCAGCAATTAATACATAGTGGAAATGAGATACTAAGAAATACGTATTGTGATATTGATAATCGGCCGCAGCCATCGCAAGCATAACCCCAGTTACCCCACCGACAACAAAGTTAGGGATAAAGGCAAGCGACCAAAGCATTGGCGTTGTAAAGGTTATTCGCCCTTTGTACATCGTAAAGAGCCAGTTGAATATCTTAATCCCGGTCGGAATCGCAATCATCATCGTTGTAATGGAGAAGAAGGAGTTAACAAGCGCCCCTGATCCCATTGTAAAGAAGTGATGGACCCAAACTAGGAAACTTAGTAAAGAAATAACTGCCATCGCAGCAACCATCGCCGGATAACCAAATAATTTTTTCCTCGAGAAAGTAGAGATAATCTCTGAGAAAATACCGAAAGCTGGCAAAATAACAATATATACTTCCGGATGCCCCCAAACCCAGAACAAGTTGGCCCACATCATTGGAAGCCCGCCATTCGTGAGTGTGAAGAATGCTGTCCCAAACAGTCGGTCAAATGACATTAAAGCAAGCGCCACTGTTAAAACTGGGAAAGCGAAAATAATAATCAAACTTGTAATTAATGAAGACCAAGTAAACATCGGCATTTTCATTAATGTCATACCTTTTGTACGCATTCGTAAAATCGTGACGAAAAAGTTAATCCCCGTCATCAGCGTACCAATACCAGCGATTTGAACACCTAGAAGATAGAAGTTAATTCCATATCCAGCGCTAAAATCTGTCGCAAGTGGCGCATAGTTTGTCCAACCAGCATCTGGCGAACCACCAATTACGAATGATAAGTTAAATAGCATCGCTCCCATAAAGAACGTCCAAAAACTTAAGTTGTTTAAAAATGGAAATGCTACATCACGCGCACCAATTTGAAGTGGTACGGCAATGTTCATCAGTCCGATGATAAACGGCATTGCCATAAATAAAATCATAATCGTTCCGTGCGTAGAAAATACTTCATTGTAATGCTGTGCGTCTAAAAATTTCATATCCGGTAAAGCGAGCTGGGTACGCATCATTAGCGCATCCACACCACCACGGAAAAACATTAAGACAGCAGCAAGCAAATACATAATACCTATTTTTTTATGATCAACGGAAGAAATCCACTCTTTCATGAGCCACTTCCATTTTTTTGTATAAGTTAGTAACGCAACAACACCAATACTTACAAGTACGATAGAAATTTGCGCACCTAAAATCATCGGGTCACCAGTTACGATAAACTCATTCCATTTCATGCCTTATGTCCCCCCTTTTACTTCCCTGCGTCATCCGATTCTTTTTTATTGAATTCATTTGTTTGGATGTCTTCTTCCATTTTCTTCATTTCGTCTTCGCGGTGTTTGTCCTCATGGTAACCTTCACCATTTTTAATAATTTGTGGCTTCATATCATGACGCTCAAATTGCGGATTAGTTACTGTAACAGGACGAACCGGTAGCATTGGTTTATCAGAAATGGTTGATTTTGTGTTTGGATCATGCGGATTTGTCATCTCATAACCAAAACGTTTGTAGGCATAGAAAACATACTCTGGATCAGCTGCTACATCAACAAATGCTAAATGCGTACCAGAATAAGTTTTTTGCTTAGAGCTTCCAGGAATTAACAGACGGTCATAGATGTCTTGCGTAATAACTGGCGAGCTAGCTTTCGTTTCTTTTGCCCATTTTTTGAAATCTTTTTCAGATTGAGCCACTACATCAAAGCGTTGATCTGCAAAACCTTCGCCGTTGAAGTTTGCGTTACGACCTTTGTATGTACCAACTTCATCTGCTTGTAAATATAAATTCATCGTCATGCCAGACATCGCATATTTTTGCCCACCTAATTGCGGAACCCAAAAGCTTGTCATCGTATCTGCGGAAGTTAATTTGAATAGTACAGGACGGTCGGTTGGAATGTTTACATAGTTCACCGTTTCAATCGATTCATCTGGATAACTAAAAATCCATTTCCAGTCTGCACTTGTTGCGTAAATAATAATTGGATCTTTATGCGAAGTCACTTTTGGTGCTTCTTCCCCTGCATAAATTGTTTTTACCGTCGGAATAGCTAGAGCAATAACGATAGCAACTGGAATCAATGTCCAAAAAATTTCCAGTTTTTTACTGCCGTGCATATCTGGCTCGTAGTTTGAAATGTCTTTCCGTTCGCGGTATTTAACCAACATAATCGTAAACAATACAAAAATCGTCAAAACAATAACCAGCATAAATATAATCGAATAAATAATTAAGTCCGACTGACCTTTAGCAACTGGCCCTTTTGGATTAAGTACCGTCAAGTCACCACAACCACTTATAAGGCCGGTAACCCCAAGTAGTGCCGTGAGTAGCAAAGATTTAAGTACCTTTGACACCCGAATCCCCTCTTTTCCTTTTGATGTTTTCTAATGTGTATTTTTGCGCAAAAATACCATTACCGGAGTGCTGAAAGAAGCTTGTTAGAACTCCTATGTAACTGAAAAAATGCTTTTACTATTTAATTCTTTGAAAAAAACTCACAAACTTTTTTTAAATTGTTTAGCATTTTTAGAATCACTATGTTCATACTCTAACTCATTATATCTGATTTGATATCTTAGTTCAAAAACCTGATATATTAAATATTTCACAAACTTTTATTCTGTTCACTATTCCCTAGATTGTGAAATCCGAAACAATTTGTACATGATTTTTATACGGAAAGTTGTTTTTCACGGATATTCTTTCTGGTGCAGAATCTGGCATTTTGACAGTTGTTGGTGTGGTTATTTTTAATCATGCAGATAATTTATCTAATAAAGATAATAAGACTGAAAAAAAGATTTAGTAATCAAACTAAAAGCCGAACAACTTTTATGTAAAAGTTGTTCGGCTTTATTAGTGATATCTCCGTTATTCAGTAATTTGAACTCTCCCTGTATGGAAAGGTAAATGTTTAATACCAAGCGATTCCCACTCTTGAACTAGTTTTTCGGCTAGTTCTTTCGTTTTCGAGAAAGCTATTCCACAATCTCCGCCACCAGAACCGGAAGATTTTCCTGCGCCGCCCATATTTTCGGCCGAGTCCGCTAGTTCTTTTAGCAAGCTCGTTTCAATGTTGACGCCAGCTTTTGTTCCAAGTTCTTGAAGAATACGACGATTTTCTTTGATAGATGCATAAAGCAGTTCTTCGTCTTTCGTGTGGAAAGCTTGAATCATTTGCTTCATGATTTCGTTATTTCTAGTTAAGAAATGTTGATAATTTTTGCTATCTTCTTGTTTAAACGCGTGAATTTGCGAAACAAGTTTGCCAGTACTCACAGGTGTACCCGTCCAACCAACTGAAAATGTCGAAACTGGTTCTTCTAATGTTTCGATTTGTAACATCGGCCATGGTTCTTTCATAAACCATTCAAGTGATTTATAGGCTAAACGATGCTTCACCCATTCTTGATCAAACGTCGTATACGCAATCCAGCCGCCGTACATACAAGATGCAATGTCACCACATGAACCGTTTCCTTGAACGACTAAATGGGAAAGTGCAGCTAGTTTAAATTTTTTCAGCATGGATATTTCTGGATGGAATTTTGTCATCAGCGCGTTGATTACAGCTACCGTTGCGGCTGCGCTTGAACCTAGTCCATATTTTGCGCCAGATTGATCGATTAATTCTGTTTCAATGACCATTTTCACTGGAGTTAGCTCGATGCCTTCTGATTTTAGGAACGTTGTCGCAATATTGATTGCTTCAGCTGTAAAAGTCCAATGTTCCCCGTCTGGTTTAAGTTCGCCGCCGATTGGCCATGACACTGGATTTTCATAATGTGGAATCCATAATTCATTGCGCTCACTATCTTCTAGCGTTAGCGTTATATAACGGTTAACCGCAGTTAGAATGGCTGTGTGACCGGATTCTACAACCGCATATTCACCAGCAACATATAATTTTCCGGGTATTTTAACCTGTAGTTTATTTTTCATCTGATATAACACTCGCTTCCTTACCAGCGTGGCAAATTAGAACGTTTTTAGCCAAACCTGACAACTTCTCTGCTACGATATTTTCATTTTTTCGTTCACAAATCACTTTCACATTAGGGCCAGCATCCATTGTAAAATAAGCTGGTATGCCATCTTCGCGTAATTCTCTAACTGCGTCCATTATTTCAAGTGACTGTGGTTGAAAATAAGTGAAGGGTGGCTCTGCGCCAAGTGTTGTCGCATGCATTTTCATGCCGTTTCGCTCTGTGATTTCGCCAACTTTGATGAAATCTTCGTCCAAAATAGCTTGTTTCATTTCTTCCAAATCCGTCCCAGCTGCTGCTACCCATTTTTCAAAAAACGGGGATGTTTCCACGGTTAGACGCATGCCATCTCGGCTAGAAACTTTCTTTTCTTGGTCCGAAACTACTGCGACTACAAGGGACATTTTGTCACATAATTTGTTAGTGAAAGGAACCGCGAATGAATCACTACCGTCCGCCAGCTCGCCTTTTTCCCAAATAACGAAATCACCGAAAACGGAACGAGAAGCAGATCCAGAACCGAAACGAGCCAGTCTGGAGATATATTCTTTTGTGTCATTTCTGCCCGCTGCACTGGATCCTGCGAGTGCAAGAGCCGCAAATGCGGATGCTGATGAAGCAAGTCCAGCCGCAGTTGGCACGTGATTTTCTGAAGTGATTTTTGCTTTTGCTGTTAAGCCAAACTCTTCACGCATTTTATCTATAAAACGAGCTACTTTTGCATCCGTTTTTTGTTCATCGTTAAGAATAAATGTATCTTGGGATAGATTTTTGTCCCATTCTACTGTTGTTTTTGTATAAAATTTATCTACCGTGAAGGATAAACTACTGTTTGCAGGTAGAATCAAGTGTTCATCGCGTTTTCCCCAGTATTTAATTAGCGCCACATTCGTGTGTGCGATGGCTGTCGCTCTCATAACTACCTTCTCCAATCGTAAAAATCCATTCTTGTGCAGCTCCAGCATTATGAAGCGCCTTCGTTATTTTTTCAGCGATTTCTTGATTTTTTGCTACAGCGATAATACATCCACCTCTACCGCCACCTGTAAGTTTTGCCCCGTCTGCGCCACTACTTCTAGCTACTTTAATTAATTTCTCTAAACTGCTATCGCTTACTGTCAAAGTTTCCAAATAAGTTTGTGCTTTATTCATTGCAGCACCAATCTTCACAGTGTCTGCATCGCCTTCTAAATGCGTCTTTATTTCCCGGGAAATATCGCCAAGTTGGTGAATTATTTTCCCAATTTCGGCTTCGTTTTCTTTGTATAAAACTTGAACATCCTTAACTGCGTCTCTCGTTTCGCTTGGAACACCTGTATCCGCCACGACGAACGTGACTTTTTTAGGAAAGTGCATAATCTCTAGTTTTCGATTTCGCTCATACCAAACTGGTTTTTCACTCACAACCGTAATGGCATCAACGCCACTGGCATTTCCGTGAGCAATTTTTTCTGCCGCATTAACAATTGCTAATAGTTTTTTTGAGTCTAATTCTTGATTGAAATATTTATATAAGCCGCGCGCAATACTTGTCGCTACTGCAGCACTTGAGCCTAATCCTCGTCCAATTGGAACGCCTGAAATCACATGAATCGAAACACATTCATCATTTCCAATTTCGCTTAAAACGTCTACAACTAATGCTTTGATTCCCGCTAAGAAATCAGGCATATCTTCTAAATCACCTGTAAAAAATGCCGAAGAGAATTTGGTTTTTGTAGAAGTCTCTACATTTGTCGTTACTACTGCTTGTGTAAATGGGACTGAAATTGCCGGTTCTCCGTATACAACTGCATGTTCTCCGCATAATATCATTTTAGCTGTCCCAATGCCTGTAGCCAATGCACGCCAATCCTTTCTCCATCAAAATAATACAAACTTTAATACTTCATGATACCATAATTTTTTCACTAAAACCTTATTATAGAACTTTTTTTGACCCAAAACAATGACTGGCG
The DNA here is from genome assembly GCF_014229645.1 of Listeria swaminathanii. Taxonomy (GTDB): domain Bacteria; phylum Bacillota; class Bacilli; order Lactobacillales; family Listeriaceae; genus Listeria; species Listeria swaminathanii. The sequence continues at coordinate 205,513 of NZ_JAATOD010000003.1, forward strand.
CAACTTTTCCCGCGCCAATCACCTTTTAAATATCCATTTCTTGATATTGTTGTTGGAAAATACACATTCGAATCGCATCGTGGTAAGTTCCATCAACAAAAAATTCATCAATTAGTTCGCCTTCACGAATAAAACCAACTTTTTCATAGATGTGAATTGCTTTTTCGTTTACTTTATCAACGACTAAATATAATTTATGCAAATTTAGCACGTGAAAAGCATATTTCATCGCGAGTTTTGTGGCAGAAACGGCGTAACCGTGTCCCTGAAACTTAGGATCAATAATAATTTGAAATTCCGCTCTTCGGTGAATATAATCAATTTCCATTAACTCGACTAATCCAACCATTTGGCCATCTAATTCTAAAATAAAACGGCGTTCTGACTGATCGTGAATGTGCTTATCATATAACTCCTGAAGCTCGACAAATGCCTCATATGGCTCTTCAAACCAGTACGACATAATCTTCGCGTCATTATTTAACCGATGAACAAATTTCAAATCTTCTCGTTCAAGCGGTCTAAGTTTTAAATCTCCACTCATTTTTCCACTCCTAAAATTATAAAATTGGTGATAATAAACTGGATAGAACTTCTTTTATACGAGTCAACAACGGTTTACTTTCCATGTCTTTCATCGTAAATAATCGGCTATCTTCAAAATCTTTCTTGAAGTCGCGTTTCAAATGATGCATAGCCTCGCTTTCATCATATAAAAACACCATTAATTCATGATTCAATCTAAAGCTACGAACATCAAAATTCGCAGTCCCAATAGCCGCACGCGTTCCATCCACTAACATTGCCTTCGCATGAACAAAAGAGTCATCGGCATAAGCATACATTTTTGCACCTGCTTCAATCATCGTTTTCACATTAGCGTTACTCCCGTGGAATGAAATCCCGCGATCGCCTTTTCCAGGAATGATAACCCGTACGTCAACACCACTCATTGCAACCCGGCGAATAACCGCAAGTGATTCCTCGTCAGGAACAAAGTAGGGCGACACAATCCAAACTGACTCTTTAGCGGAATCAATCAAATCAAGCATCGAATCGCGAACCCATTTTTCTTTATCGTATGGTCCGCCGTATATAACCTGAGCCCATTCATCGCCCATATCAACTGGTGAGAAATACTGTTTTAATCCGGTTTCGCTGATAAACCCGTCGGCAGCGCCAGCTCGATTTTCCATGTAAATCCAATCATTTAAAAAGGATTCTTGGAGTTCGATTACTGCTTGACCTGTGATTTTAATATGCGTATCGCGCCAAACACGGAAGTCTGGTGTGTTGGAACGATATTCTTCGCCAATGTTAAGTCCACCTGTGAAGCCAATTTGCCCATCAATCACGACAATTTTACGGTGATTTCTTAAATTAGCCGTTCTTACAATCCACGGCGAGGAAATCGGATCAAATGCGTGAATGCTAACGCCAGCTTCTTTTAAAGGGGCTAAAAAGGCTTTATGCAATTTGCTTGAACCTAATCCATCAAACATAAACCTAACTTCAACGCCAGATTTCGCTTTTTCTACCAAAATATCTCGAATCTCGGTAGATATTTCATCCGTTTTGAAAATATAGTATTGAATATGGATGTGGTTTTCCGCTTTTCTAAGCGCGTCTAAGAGTACTGGAAAAGTTTCTTCACCATTTGTTAGTATTTCAATTTCATTTCCCTTAATCGGCTCTATGGACGTTAAGTGAGCAATCCTTTTAGAGAGTCTTGGTAATTTTTCATTGGTGTTATTCGGAATTGCATGAACTGCATTTATTAATTTAGCTTTTTCCGTAACTTGAGCTGTGCTGAATTTTCTAGTTGCTGGATTTCTACCGAACACAAGGTAACTAATTGTTCCAAGTACAGGTAAAATGAAAATAACCGCAATCCAGGCGACTTTTGAGCTAGTATTCCGCTGATCAAATAGGAGTAGCCGAACCGTAATAACAACCCCGCACAATTGAATAATCGCACTTGTTACTAAGAAAAGTATGGCTGCTTGATTAATTAAAACGTATTCCACTAAAAATAAAACTACTGCTATAAACAGAAATTGAATCAGTTTGCGCATTTTTTTCAACTCTTCCCTTTTTTAGACGTATTAAAGATATTATACATAAAATGCGACCAAAAAGCGCTTTTTAATACCGAAAAAAAGCTGGAAAATCGTTCTAATTCGCAAATTAGAGTCATTTCCAGCTTGGTTTTATTCTTCTATGTCGCTTCCAGGAGCATCTTCAAAACTTTCATCAGGAACTTGCGTGATTAGTGTTTCGTCGATTTCTTCCTCAAGCTCAACTTCATCTTCTTCTTTTGGAACTTTTGCAACAGTGGCTACTTTTTCATCTTCATCAAGACGAATTAGTTTGACACCCATTGCGCTACGACCTGTTTGTGATACGGTTTCGATTTCAAAACGAATCAAGACGCCGCTCACGGTCATTAGCATTAAGTCTTCTTCACCAGTAACAGTTTTCATTGCTACTAAGTTACCGTTTTTCTCAGTGATTGTAACGGTTTTAACACCCATACCACCACGATTACGAAGCGGATACTGGGAAGCTGGCGTTTGTTTACCATAACCTTTTTCCGTTACAACGAGTACTTTTTCATCGTCTTCTAGTACTTCCATGCCGATAACTTCATCGTCTTCACGAAGTCTAATACCACGAACACCAGCAGCTGTACGGCCCATTACGCGGATATTTTCTTCTGGGAAGTAGATAGATTGTCCATGTTTCGTTGCGATAATCATGTTTTTGCTACCATCTGTCATTTGAACGGAAATAAGTTCATCGTTCTCACGAAGTTCAACTGCACGAAGACCACTTTGACGAATTTTCGCAAATTGAGAAAGGGTTGTACGCTTCACGACACCATGTTTCGTCGTGAAGAATAGGTAGCTATCATCGGTGAATTCGGATAGATTTATCACGGCATTCACTTGTTCTTGGCTTTCGATTCCAAGTAAGTTGATGATTGGGATACCTTTGGCAGTACGACCGTATTCAGGCACTTCATAACCTTTCGAACGGTAAACTTTACCAGTGTTAGTGAAGAATAGTAACGTATCATGCGTACTCGTTGCAACAAGGTGTTCTACGAAATCATCTTCATGTGTAGACATACCTTGAATACCACGACCACCACGACGTTGACTACGATAAGTCGACAATGGTAAACGTTTAATATAGCCACGTTTAGTTAGCGTGATTGCTACTTCTTCTTCTGGGATTAAGTCTTCATCTTCAAGGCTTACTAAATCACCAGCCAAGATTTCTGTACGACGTTTATCCGCATATTTAACTTTGATTTCTTCTAATTCTTCACGAATAATTTCAAGAATACGCTCATCATCAGCTAAAATGGCTTTTAAATCGTTAATTAATGCCACTAAGTTTTGATATTCTTCTTCAATTTTTTCGCGTTCTAAACCTGTTAAACGTTGCAAACGCATATCTAAAATGGCTTGCGCTTGTTTATCAGAAAGGTTGAATTGTGTCATCAAACCTTCTTTAGCGACATCAGAAGTTTTTGATCCACGAATTAATTTAATAATCGCGTCAATGTTATCAAGTGCAATTCGTAAACCTTCTAAGATATGAGCACGCGCTTCTGCTTTACGAAGCTCAAATTCCGTACGGCGACGAATAACTACTTTTTGATGTTCCAAATAATAATAAAGGATTTCTTTTAAATTAAGGACTTTTGGATGGTTGTCGACAAGTGCGAGCATATTAATACCAAAAGTAGTTTGAAGTGCTGTCATTTTGAATAAATTATTCACGATAACACTTGCGCTAATATCACGACGAACTTCAATAACGATGCGCATTCCGGAACGGTCAGACTCATCATTTAGGGAAGTAATACCGTCAATTTTCTTCTCACGAGCTAGTTCCGCAATACGCTCAACTAGGCGCGCTTTATTTACTTGGTAAGGAATTTCAGTAATAACGATTGTTTCTTTACCATTTTTCTTTTCTTCAATGTCAACACGACCACGAACAGTAATCGAACCGCGACCACTTTCGTAAGCGCGACGAATTCCGCTACGTCCCATAATCATCCCAGCAGTAGGGAAGTCAGGTCCTGGAATATACTCCATTAAATCACGAATAGTAATTTCTGGATCATGACTAAGCGCCAAAACGCCGTCAATTACTTCACCAAGATGGTGGGTAGGAATATTCGTAGCCATACCAACCGCGATACCTGACGAACCATTGACTAGTAAGTTAGGGAAACGCGCTGGTAAAATAACTGGCTCACGCTCGGAACCATCATAGTTATCAGCATAATCAATCGTATCTTTGTTAATATCGCGCAGCAGTTCCATCGAAATTTTCGACATACGTGCTTCTGTATAACGCATCGCTGCCGCCATATCACCATCGACCGAACCAAAGTTACCATGTCCGTCAACTAGCATATTACGATAACTAAAATCTTGCGCCATCCGAACCATTGTAAAATAAACCGCTGTATCGCCGTGGGGGTGATACTTACCAATAACTTCCCCAACAATACGCGCCGATTTCTTATAGGCTTTATCAGAAGTCATACCTAAGTCATTCATCGCATATAAAATACGACGGTGAACTGGCTTTAATCCGTCACGAACATCTGGTAGGGCACGGGCAACAATTACGCTCATCGCGTAGTCTAAGAATGAAGTCCGCATTTCTTTATTTAAGTTTATCTCTGTTATTCGTTGATTTGGTGTTTCTGCCATTGTTAGAGAAACCTCCCTTTCAAAAGTAAGGCTGAATCTAGTTCAAACCTTTTAAAAACAATTAATATCCCAAATATTACCCGGGAAATATTTATTAAACATCCAAGTTTTTAACGTATTGCGCGTTTTCTTCAATGAATTTACGACGAGGTTCCACGCGGTCACCCATCAGCATTTCAAAAGTTTCATCGGCATCAATAGCGTCTTTGATATTGACTTGAAGTAGTGTACGGTGTTCAGGATTCATCGTTGTGTCCCAAAGTTGTTCAGGATTCATCTCTCCAAGACCTTTATATCGTTGAATGCTGTATTTAGTGTCTCCATCAAGGGATGCTAGATAATCTTCTAATTGTCCATCGCTGTATACATATTCTACTTGCTTACCATGCTTAATTTGATAAAGCGGTGGTTGTGCAATATAGATATAACCTGCATCAAGTAGAGGACGCATATAACGATAAAATAGCGTAAGAAGCAGTGTACGAATATGTGCACCATCAACATCGGCATCAGTCATAATAATTAATTTATGGTAACGGGATTTAGAAACGTCGAAATCTCCGCCAAAACCAGTACCCATTGCTGTAAAAATAGTTCGAATTTCTTCGTTAGCTAAAATACGATCTAAACGCGCTTTTTCTACGTTCAAAATTTTACCACGAATCGGTAAAATCGCTTGGAATAAACGGTCACGACCTTGTTTAGCGGAACCACCAGCTGAGTCACCCTCAACGATATAAAGTTCGCTGATTTCAGGGTTACGGGAAGAACAGTCAGCTAATTTACCCGGCAAGCTAGAAATTTCTAAGCCACTGCTTTTACGAGCAACTTCACGCGCGCGCTTAGCAGCCAGACGTGCACGAGAGGCCACAACGCCCTTCTCAACGATTTTTTTAGCAACATCTGGGTTTTCCATCATAAATTTATTTAAAGCCTCAGAAAACAGTTTATCCGTGATTGAACGGGCTTCTGAATTTCCAAGTTTTGTTTTTGTTTGTCCTTCAAACTGTGGATCTGGGTGTTTGATGGAAATAATTGCTGTTAAACCTTCACGAACATCTTCACCAGAAAGGTTATCATCACTATCTTTGAACAATTTATTACGACGCGCATAGTCATTAATAACCCGCGTTAATGCCGTTTTAAATCCAGATTCGTGTGTTCCACCTTCATACGTATGAATATTATTCGCAAATGAAATGATATTGCTTGAGAATCCAGTGTTATATTGCATGGAAATCTCAACCATAATGTCATCGCGTTCGCCTTCCAAATAAATTGGTGGCTCATGGATAACGTCTTTTGCTTTATTTAAATGCTCGACGTAAGAACGAATTCCGCCTTCATAGTGGAAATTCTTACGTACTTTGTGCTCGTCTCGTTTATCTTCAATCGAAATTGTTAGACCACGGTTCAAGAAAGCAAGTTCGCGCGTACGCGTACGAAGCGTATCAAAATCAAATTCTGTTGTTTCAGTGAAAATTTGTGGATCTGGCGTAAAGTGAACAATTGTTCCACGGTAATCCGTTTCGCCTTGTTCTTCCATATCCATCACAACATCACCGCGTTCAAAACGTTGGTAATATTTTTTACCTTCACGATGCACGTGTACTTCAAGAGAAGTTGAAAGGGCATTAACTACCGATGCACCAACCCCGTGAAGTCCGCCTGATACTTTATATCCGCCACCGCCGAATTTACCACCGGCATGAAGAACGGTAAAGATAACTTCTACTGTTGGGCGACCGATTTTTTCGTTAATCCCAGTTGGAATTCCACGTCCGTTATCGCGAACAGTAATGCTGTTATCCGCTTCAATTGTAATTTCAATTTCTGTACAAAAACCAGCTAGGGCTTCATCGATTGCGTTATCGACAATTTCCCATACAAGGTGATGGAGTCCGCGTTGACTAGTTGAACCAATGTACATACCAGGTCTTTTTCGAACTGCTTCTAAGCCTTCCAGTACTTGTATTTGATCTTCGTTATAATCGGAAGCACTTTCCTGTACATTTGTAATATTTTCTTCTGACATTAATTATTCCACCGCACTTTCTTTTTCATCAAATTATATTAACCTAGATTAGGATTTTTTTACTGTACCTTTTTCTACATAGAAAGTTGTTGCTTGTTTGAGCGTTTCATGGTCGATCCCGCTCGTACTTGTTGTCGTTACAAAGGTTTGTACTTTTCCTTCAATAGCTCCGAGCAAATGTGATTGACGGTAATCGTCGAGTTCACTTAGCACATCATCAAGAAGAAGAACCGGATATTCTCCAGTTTCTTCGTGGATTAAGTCAATTTCCGCTAATTTAACAGAAAGTGCCGTTGTCCGCTGCTGGCCTTGTGAACCAAAATCTTGCACATTTTGCCCATTAATATAAAACAGAGAATCATCCCGATGTGGCCCAATAAGTGTGACACCACGGTCGATTTCTCTTTGTTTGATTGATTCCATTTTTTGAAGTAAATCTGCTTTCCACACTTCGGGATCGTCCCCATTTAGCGTGACGGAAGCTTTATACTCGATTTTAAGCGCTTCTAAACCTCGCGAAATTTGGTGATGAATTGGTGCCGCATATGCTTCTAATTTTTGAATAAAATCAGCTCGTCTTTTCGTCAAATTAATGGCGACATCCGCGAACTGTTCTGTCAAAATATCAAGCAACATCGGATCTACTTTGCGTTTCATTTGCAACATCTTCAAATAATGGTTTCGTTGCTGCAAAATCCGCTGATATTCACTTAAATTATGCAAATAAATCGGCTGCATTTGTCCAATTTCCATATTTAAAAAGCGACGTCTAATTCCTGGTGCACCTTTTACAAGCGATAAATCTTCTGGGGCAAAAATAACCACGTTCAAGTTGCCAACATATTGGCTCAGTTTCTTTTGTTCCAAATGATTTACTTTAGCTCGCTTGCCTTTTTGGGTGATAGCAAGCTCTAAAGGCACTGATTGCCCGTGCTTTGCTATCCGGCCTTCCATCTTGGCTTCTTCTTTATCCCACATAATAAAATCTTTATCATTTGTTGTCCGATGTGATTTTGCAAGTGCAAGCATCAATACAGCTTCCAAAAGGTTGGTTTTACCTTGTGCGTTCTCGCCAAGAAAAACATTCACAGATGGGGAAAATTCTAGTTCTAAGTTTTCGTAATTACGGAAATTTCTTAAAACAATACTTTCTAAATGCATCTGCTATTTTCCTTGCTCAATTTTCACTTTTCCAATACCGGGAACTAAGATAACATCGCCATTACGAAGCTTTTTCCCCCGACGATTGTCTTGCTCTCCGTTGATGTAAATCGTATTTTCACTAAGGTACGCTTTTGCCATTCCACCAGTCGAAACTACATCAATCATTTGTAAAAGTTGACCAAGCGTTACGAACTCACTATTTATCTTCACTGTTTCAGCCAAAAATTTCACGCCCAATCTTTTTTTATCACTACCTTCTATTTTACTAAAGTTTTGCCAATAATACAAAGAATATTTTCATATATTCGTTTTTCAGCTTTTTTTAGCAAAACTAATGGGGGGATATTATTTATTCAAAAAAAGAAAATATGAGCTTCTCTGGCGTTTTTTTATTAAAATGGTTATTTTCGCCGAATAACTGCCTTTTTTTGCCAAGCTCCAGATTTATATCGCCAGACGCCGAGCATTGTTGCTGTGATCCATGCAACTGGAGTAGCCCACCAAAGCCCCACATAACCAATATAAAGCGATAAAACAAAGCCAATTACAAGTCGTGAAACTAGCTCGAAAATCCCCATCGCTAAAGGAACCATCGCATCTCCAGTACCACGCAACGTTTCCCGTACTACAAATAAAATTCCAACAACAACATAAAATAACGATACAATCAGCAAATAACTCACGCCAATATTAATAACTTCCGTCTCACTGGAATCTACAAATAGTAATAAAAACTGCCGAGCGAAAAGTTGCACTAAAATCGTAATTCCGATACTTATAGCTGTAACGACTTTAATTCCCGACCAAAATCCTTCCCGAACACGGTCAATTTTCCCCGCACCGATATTTTGACCAGCAAACATAGAAGAAGCTGCGCCAAAAGCAATTCCGGGTTGATATGTAAGTGAATCAATTCGACTTGCCGCCGTATAAGCTGCAACAACCGAAGAACCAAAACCATTTATTAAACTTTGCAACGCCATATTCCCAATCGAAATAAAGGATCCTTGTAATCCAGAAGGCAGTCCAATGCGCACCATTTCTTTCAGTAGTGGAGTGGAGAGCTTGAATTTTGCGCGCTCTATCCGCATAAACGGCACGTGACGATAAGCATAGTAAATAACGGCAATTGCTGCAGCTGTTTGGGATAAAACTGTCGCAATCGCAGCCCCGCGAACCCCCATATCCATATAAACAACAAATAAAAAATCAAGTGCAATATTCATTAAAGACGATAAAATCAAAAAAATCAGCGGTGTAATCGAATTTCCGAGTGCCCGAAGAATCGCCGCCATCCCGTTATATAAACTCATCGGTAAAATCCCGATAAAGAGGGTGGTTAAAAAGATAGTCGAATCATCCAAAATATTCGCTGGCGTTCTAAGTAACACAAGCAGTGGCTTCGCAAGTAAAACTCCCGCAATCGTTAAAATAATCGCCGAAAAAACCACCGCATAAGTCGCCGTAGCAATAACATCTTTCAAACGATCATAGTCTTTAAAACCAAAATACTGCGCAACTACGACAGAAATCCCGCTCATAAGTCCAATAATCAAAGAAATCATAAAAAAATTGACCGAGTTTGTCGCTCCAACAGCAGCAAGCGCATCGACACTGACGAATTTCCCGACAATAACCGCATCAATCATCGTATAAAATTGCTGAAATAAGTTTCCAATCAACATTGGCATCGCGAATAAAAAAATTAATTTTGTCGGATTACCAGTTGTCATATCTTTCATCATGCTAAGAATTACCTCCGTTTGCATAAATATACATTTCTATCCAAAAACTGTACTATAACAAAAAAAGAATCCGCCTTGAAACCAAGACGGATGTGCTTTTTGCGAGATTAGTAAGTTCTAACCGGCGTGATTAATTGTAAAATTTCATTTGGATTGGCTGCATCTTTTGGTCGAAGTACGAATGGTCGCATTGTACCGGAGAAGGAAATTTGAATATCATCACCTTCGAAAGCACGCAGAGCATCCATCATGTATTTACCGTTAAAAGATATTTTGATTTCTTCACCAGTAAAGCTTTGGCTGAAGACATTTTCAGAAACATTCCCAACTTCCGGAGAATTGGAGGATACTTCTACTTGGCCATTTTCCAGGGTCATTAATTTAATAACGTTATTACGATTTTCACGAGCAAGTAGGGACGCACGGTCGATTGCTTGTAAAAATGCTTTAGAATTAATGACTAATTCTGATTTAGTATCAGTTGGAATTAGACGAGATGTATCTGGGTAACTACCTTCAAGTAAACGAGAGTAGAATAGTAAATCTTTTAATTTAAAGAGAATTTGATTATTCGCAAGTGTCATTTCAATGGATTCGCTTGCGTCATCTAAAATTTTATTTAGTTCTGATAAGCTTTTTCCTGGAATAACAATGTTATATTCTTCGTCAATGTCTGTTTCAAGTGGAATTTCACGTAAAGCTAGACGATGACTATCAGTTGCAACTGCGCTAAGTTTGTTATCTTTAATAATCCAGTTAACACCAGTAAGTACTGGGCGAACTTCGATAGCAGAAACCGCGAATACAGTTTGGCGAACAATGTTTTTCAGTACATTAATTGGAATTTTAATAGTTTTACCATCAGTAACTTCTGGTAATTTAGGATATTCCATTGGATCTAAGCCGTTTAGTGTAAAAGATGCTTGACCGGAACTAATGTTAGTTTGGTAATTAGAAGTTACTTCAATTTCTACATTTTCTTCAGGTAAACGACGAACAATATCGCCGAAGTACTTGGATTGAAGAACAATTCCACCAAAAGTTTCTACTTCTACAATAACTTCATCATTTTCAATTAATGGAATAAATGCTTCGATGGAAATATCGGAATCACTACCAGTTAGTGTTACACCTTCATCATTTACGACTATTTTTATTCCCGTTAAAATTGGAATCGTTGTTCTTGCAGAGATGGCACGAGTAACTTCATTGACTGCTTGGACAAGACGATCACGCTCAATAACAAATTTCATGAGTATCCCCCATTTTTTTTTATATTTTGTAAAACCTCAAAAACCTTTAATTAATTAATAAAAAATCGTAGTAATAGTAATAGGCGCTGTGGATTTGTGGATAAGTAGGTTGTAAGCCATGCGGTATAAAGTTTTCCACATGTTGATAACTTGTGGGTAAGTATGTTTCAGTTATCCACATTGTACACAGGTCTATTAAAACATATTTTGTGCTTTTCTTAAATTTTTTTCAATTTCAGCAAGGTCATTTTTCAACACTTGATCGGTTTTTAGTAGTTGCGATATTTTTTCATGTGCATGGATGACGGTTGTATGATCTCGGCCACCAAATTCATCACCGATTTTTGGTAATGAGGCGTCTGTAAGCTCTCTAGAAAGATACATAGCGATTTGGCGCGGGAATGCAATACTTTTCGTCCGTTTTTTTGCTTTAAAATCTTCTAAACGCACATGGAAATATTCACCAACTGCTTCTTGGATACCACTAATTGTAATAACTTGTGATTTAGAAGAGGGGATAATATCTTTTAGTGCCTCTGCTGCAAGACCAGCTGTTATATCTTTATTAACGAGGGAAGAATAAGCAACTACTCGGATGAGCGCGCCTTCTAACTCGCGAATATTCGAATCAATTTGGTTTGCGATATAAAGCATGACTTCATTTGGAATATCTAATCCGTCCGCTTTTGCTTTTTTACGTAAAATGGCGATCCGTGTTTCTAAGTCTGGTGGCGTAATATCAGTGATTAAGCCCCATTCAAAGCGGGATCTAAGCCGATCTTCCAGTGTGGGAATTTCTTTTGGTGGTCGGTCACTGGAAATAATAATTTGCTTTTGTTCATCATAAAGTGTGTTAAATGTATGGAAAAATTCCTCTTGTGTTCCTTCTTTACCAGCTAAAAATTGAATATCATCAATAAGTAAAACATCCACATTCCGGTATTTTGTGCGGAATTCTTCGGTTTTATTATCACGAATAGAACTAATAAACTCATTCGTGAATTTTTCGCTGGAAAGGTACATTACTTTCGCATTATCTTTATGTTGTTGAACATAGTGGCCAACTGCGTGCATTAAATGTGTTTTGCCGAGGCCAACTCCTCCATAAATGAAGAGTGGATTATATGCTTTCGCTGGTGCTTCGGCTACTGCAAGTGATGCTGCATGGGCGAATCTGTTCCCTGAACCAATGACAAACGTATCAAAAACATAACGCGGATTAAGCATATGTTTTCCAATTTCAATGCCATCTTCATCTAACGCTGGATTCGGTTTAATCACAGTGTATTCGAAGTTTTCTTCTTGCTCGCCATCAATAAAGCGGACATCAAATAAGCGACCAGTTATTTCTTGCAAAATGTTAGCGATAAATTGCGTGTAGCTTTTCTCTAACCAATCGCGAACAAAATTATTGGGCGCTGAAATAATAAACGTGTTACCTTCAAGTGAATGAGCGGTTGTTGATTTCATCCATGTGTCGTAACTCGGTTTACTCATATTTTTTTTAACGATTTGCAGTGTTTCCTGCCAGATGTCTTCAATTGATTGCACTAGTAACCCCCCTTTTTTATGTAATGTAAATGGATGCTATAAAGTTATCCACAGATAGAAAAAGCTATGGATAAGGTTATCCAAACACTGTTAAAAAATTATCCACAAAGTAAAATTGGATTGTGGATAACTTTAGTTTTCCCCAGCTATATTTCTATTCGACAGGAATTATAATATCAGAAAATCACTCTGATAGCAAGGACTTACCAAATTTATCCACAAAACTGTCCAGATGTGAAAAACGGTTGTCCACAGCCAGTTAACTTGTGTATAACTTGTGTGTAAAGAAATCTGTAATGAAATTGTTAAAATTAATTATCCACAAGCCATTGTGTGTAAATAACCACTAATTGTGTATAAGTTTAAACTAAATTAAAAGGTTATCCACAATAAAAAGACGTTATTAACGAGTTATCCACATTTTTTAGAGAAGGATTTCATTGCGACAATGTGTTAAACTATTTACCGAATACGAAAAAAAAGACAAAAAAATGAGGTTGTGAAAAATGATATTTCAACGGCTTTTGAAAACTAGAGATACTGAATTTTATCGGGTTATACAAAACGGGAATATTGACGACGTGTTTGGCTACTTATTAATTCACGACAAACGGGAACCAGCAGAGATTGACGATTTTAAGGTATTTGCAAAAAGTAATATAAATAAAGAAGCTTTTTCAGTAAATATCAAAAAAAATCATTTTTACACGATGTTTTTTCACTTTACAGACTTAGAAGAAGAGCAGGAAATTCCAAAATTCACCAAAGTAATTCGTTTTATAGAAGGATTATTATCTTTTCAGCCAGAAACAAGCCATTATGTGGATAACTATTTAATAAAGGAAAAACTCATTTTTGAATATCCAGCTGAATTTGAGAAAATTGGGGAATTTGCTCAGTATTTAGTAGAGATTTCCGGGCGAAAAATCGCTATCCCAGACACTACTAGAGAAAAATATATCTATTTAACACAATAATTTTTCAAAAATAGTTTTTCTCTCTATAAAAATATGGTATGATAGTGAACGGAGTCTAAATAGAAATTCGTCTAAATAGTATTGACAAAAATGACCACGTCACGTACAATATCTAAGACTGTCTAATAGATAAATTCGATTGGACCCTTTCATGGGAGGTGTAATTAATGAAAAGAACATATCAACCAAGTAAACGTAAAAGAAAAAAAGTGCATGGTTTCCGTACGCGTATGAGTACTAAAAACGGACGTAGAGTTTTAGCAAGTCGTCGTCGTAAAGGAAGAAAAGTTTTATCTGCGTAGACCACTGAAAACGACTCAGTGGTTTTTTTTTTGAAAAATCTCTGAGTCAAACGGCCTTATACTAAGATATGTAAGAAGATGGAGAATGTATGAAAAAAAAATATAGAATTAAAAAAAATGACGATTTTCAAAAAGTATTCCGAAGAGGAAAATCTTTTGCTAACCGTCAATTTGTTGTTTATACTTTAAAGCAAGAAGGATCGAATCATTTTCGCATTGGTTTATCGGTTAGTAAAAAAATTGGAAACGCTGTCTGCCGAAATCGGATTAAACGTTACATAAGACAATCATTCCATGAATTAGAAGGCCAAATCAATCCTGAAAATGAATATATTATCATCGCCAGAAAACCGGCGGCCAATATGGATTTTCATGAAGTAAAGAAAAGTTTGATTCATGTTTTAAAAGTGGGGCGTGTTTTAAAGCAAAAAGCAAACAATTCAAAATGAGTGGAAATTTGAAAAAGGCGAAATTGGAGGTTACATCAATTTGAAGAAGAAAAAGCGATTCAAACAGAAGTTGCTCATCGCAAGTCTTGTAATCGGATTAATGGCTGTACTTTCGGGTTGTGGCTATTCAACTGATCCAATTACATCAGAATCAACTGGATTTTGGAGTCATTATATCGTGTTCCCATTATCCTGGACTATTACGTGGTTTTCCGATTTATTCGGGGGAAGTTATGCAGTCGGAATTATCGTTGTTACAATTTTAATTCGTCTACTTATCATGCCTTTAATGATCAAACAGCTGAAAAGCCAAAAAGCCATGACAAATTTACAACCGAAAATCAAAGAACTACAAGAAAAATACTCGTCTAAAGATAATGAAACAAAACAAAAATTACAACAAGAAACAATGCGTCTATATCAAGAAAATAGCGTAAATCCAATGATGGGTTGTTTACCGTTATTAATTCAAATGCCTATTCTACTAGGATTTTACCAAGCTATTAGTAGAACAGCAGAAATTAAAACAGATACATTCTTATGGATGCAACTGGGAAATCCGGATCCATATTACATCTTGCCGGTTGTTGCAGCATTAACAACATTCTTATCATCAAAAATTTCTATGATGGGGCAAACACAGCAAAATAAATCAATGGCAATGATTGTTTATATCATGCCAGTAATGATTCTATTTATGGGTATTACATTACCGTCTGCACTTGCTCTATACTGGATTATCGGTAACATTTTCACCGTATTCCAAACACTTTTAATTAATAATCCTTTTAAAAACAAACGCGAACAGGAGGCGCTGGCTGCTGCTCAAGTTGCGGAAGATCGCTTGAAGAAAAAAGCAGCTAACATGAAAGCTTCCAAAAAAGGAGGTAAGAAAAGAAAGTGAGAGATTTAACTGCGCAAGGCTCAAACGTTGAAGAAGCTATCCAAAATGCATTAGCCACTTTAGAAACAACACGCGACAAGGTCGAAGTAGAAGTTCTAGACGAAGGTAAAAAAGGTATTTTCGGAATTGGTTCAAGACTGGCTATGGTAAAAGTAATTGAAAAAGAAGATGGTATCCAAGTAGCGATTGATTATCTTTTAGATGTTGCTACCAAAATGGGTGCAGTAATCACGATCGATGTAGAAGAAGTTGGTAAAGATGTGAAGTTGCAAATTAAAGGTGACAGCCTAGGTATGCTAATCGGCAAACACGGTCAAACCCTTAATGCTCTTCAATACTTAACACAATTAATTGCTAATAAAACAACGAGCCAATACAAAAACATTATTGTTAATGTAGGGGATTACCGTGAAAGACGTCACGAAACATTAGTAATTTTAGCGAATAAAATGGCGGATAAAGCTCTTAAAACGAAGCGTGCTGTTCATTTAGAACCAATGCCTTCATTTGAAAGAAAAATTATTCATGCTATTTTAAGCGAGAATGATCAAATTGAAACGCATTCTGAAGGACGCGATCCTTATCGTTATATTGTGATTAAGCCAGTTCGGAAATAAATTTTTAGGCTGAGGTTTTTAGGAACCTCAGTCTTTTTTTAGGAGGGATTTAAGTGGTGGTTTATAAAGATTCGGTTAATGAAATGTGGCAAAAATATCGAGCGGAGAACCCGACGATTTCTAATAAATTTGAAGCTTGGGCATTTGGTAATTCTGCACGGATGGCTAATGAACTGGGTGAACTTGTGATGAACGGGATAAAAACGGGGACTAGTAGCCTATTTTATTGGTATGACCAGGGCGGGGAAACGATGCCATCAGTTGGTTCACATGTCGTTCTTTTAGATGGTGACGACGAAGCGATGGGGATTATTAAACTAGTTGGTGTAACGATTATGCCGTTTAATGAAGTCCCAGAAACATTTGCTTATTTAGAAGGAGAAGGGGATCGGACGCTGGAATATTGGCGGAAAGTACATACTTCTTTTTTTACGAATGAATGTGTGGAGCTGGGTATTTCGTTTGAAGAAGATGCTCTAGTGGTTTGCGAAGAATTTGAAGTTGTATTTAAATAGAATGTTTCACGTGAAACAAAAAAAGAGCCATATACAGAGGGCTCTTTTTTTTTAGATATTTTTTGGCAAACGGAATATCAGCAAGAAACAAACAATAAGGAGAGCAATATTTACATACATACTCATTTGTAAGCTGTCTGAAAAGGCACTTGCTTTAGAAGTCGCAGCTGTATTTCCTAATGTGCGGAAAAATACCGATCCGACAACAGCGATACCAAAAGATGACCCGATTCGCTGCGCTGTATTAAACATACCACTTGCTCCGCCGCGTTCTATCCCATGAACGGTGGAAAGTGTGAAGCTGTTTAAAGGGGCAATAATCAAACCGCTGCCAATACCTGCAATAAACAGCGGAAGGAAGAGCAACCAAGCAGAAAAAGTACCATCATGGAGATGGAAAACAATAGAAACGGTTCCAAGACCAACAATAACTAGGGCTACACCGAGCATTAAAAGCTTCCTGCCAAGTAAGGGAATGAGACGATAACTATTCGAAGCAGCAAGGACACTACCTAATGCAAATGGGCTAATAGCTAGTCCAGATAGAATGGCGGAACGATTGAAACCAGTTTGCCAAGTTAGTGATAAAACAAAGAAAATACTCGTAAATGCAGCAAAGTAAACGAGTGATAAGAGCATTCCTGAAACAAATTGGTTGTTTTTAAGTAAGTTGGGAGCGATTAATGGTTGATTGCCTTTCTTTTCTTGATAGACGCTCCATTTGTAGAGAATAATAAAAAGAGGAATAGATAATCCCATTAAAAGATAATCGATTGGCTTGAAATCATTTGCGCCATTTGAAATAAGTGGGAAGAGTAATAGTAAAAGTGCAATTGTCAGCATACCAACTCCGGGTAAATCGAAGCTGATTTTTTTTGTGGAGACAGTTCTTTTTGGAAGATAGAGCACGGCGAGAACGAGAGTGACTAAAACGAAAGGCACATTCACGAAGAAAACAGCACGCCAGCCATTTGTAGCACCAAAAAGTTCAATTAAAAGTCCACCAGTAAGCGGTCCAATGGCGGTTCCAACACCAATAACTGAACCAAGGATACCAAAGATTTTCCCAAGACTTTTTCCAGAATACATATCCATAATTGTCGCATTAATTTGCGGGAAAAACAGTCCGGCGGCAAGTCCTTGTATTACCCGGGAAATAATTAAACTATTTTCTGAATCAGCAAAGCCAGCTGTTACGCTCATAATCAAAAATAGTGAAATCCCAATAATATAGATATTTTTCCTGCCAAATTTATCACCGAGGCGGCCGGCTAAAATAAGTACAATTCCAAAAGCAAGTGCATAGCCTGAAATGACCCACTCAATTGTTTCGCTTGTAGCATGAAGTGCGGTCGTAATATCTGGTAGAGCAACATTAACAATGGTCGTATCCAGTAATGAAATAAAGGCTCCAAGCATAATTGAAATAAGTGCTAAATTCTTACGTTTATCAGTTTGTTCCATAAATCATTCTCCTTTTTGAAGCTTTTCGGGATAGTTTTCATTATAAACCTAAAGAATAAAAACTCCTAAGAATAAAGGAACTGTTAATGTTTCACGTGAAACATTTTACTTTGCGAGTTAGATTTGATAAGCTTTTTTTATTAAATTGGCGGGGGTTAACTTATGGAAAATCGTAAACAAATGATAAAAACGGAACGGCTTTTTTTAAGTGAAATGACATTAGCTGATACGGAGATTTTATTCGGTTATTGGTCAGATGATTCGGTTACTAGATATATGAATATTGAGCCTTTCCAAAGTTTACAACCAGTGGAAGAAATGATTCGGATGTTGAGACAATTGGAAATCGAAGGAAAAGCGCTCAGATGTGTCATTATTTTGCAGGCAACTGGAGAAATCATTGGGACATGTGGCTTTAATTATATTGACCATGAAAACCAGCGGGCAGAAATTGCGTATGATCTAGGTACGCGTTTTTGGAAACGAGGTTATGCGACGGAAGCTGTGAAAGCATTGATAGAATGGGGAAAAGAATCGTTTGAACTGCACCGAATTGAAGCAAAAGTAGACCCGAGAAATACAGCTTCTATAGCATTATTGGAAAAGCTTGGTTTTTCAGAGGAGGGTTTACTTCGAGATTATGAAAAAATAGGCGAGGTATACCAAGATGTGAAATTGTTCTCGTGGATAGAGGGGAATTAGTAGCAATTGTGTCTAATTTTTTACTAAATAGTGTAGATAAACCGAAAGTTACGATATCATAAAGATTTTGCCTTGTTTGTTCTATTTACTTATTGCTAAAATGGGGGTATCTAAAAAAATTTAAGGAGATTTCCCAATGACAAAAGAATATTATTTTATAAAACCTGAATTAAGCTCTCCTGAAACAAAGCAAGAAAACATTGCTTCTTGGTTAAATACACAAGATAAAGCTTTTTATGATGCACAAATCGCGCAAGAACGTGATTATTGTTTCTGGTGTAATCTTGTAGAAACAGCTAAGCCGAATTCTCGCACGAGTTATACTTCGATGGCTTATACGTTAAATGAGCCGAATATGCTTAACTCTGCTGGGAAAACTAGCTTTATTTTATCTGAAGAAGAAGTATTGTATATTCACACTCTATCCGTTGTTCGTGATGGAAAAGTGATTGATAAATTAGACGATATTAATGTAAAAGTGTTGGATTATGTTCGTGATGAAAATCAAGCGAGCTTTAACGACGAGAAAAAGGTAACCGTACTTATTCGCGACTTGCATTTAAATGATATTTTCGTCATTGAAACTTCTATTGAGCGCAAATATGAGGAAAGCAGCATTCGTAATCAATTTTTCCGCTGGATTTATTCGGCTCCAAACTCTTACTGGGCTTATGGGAAATATCGTTTTGAATTGAAAAATGAAACAGAGAAGAAATTAGAAACGAACTTCCATTATTTCCGAGACGAAGCGGGAGCAATTTTAGAAAAAGACAAAGTGATGGTTCCGCATAGCGAATCTTATACAATTGAAAAAGAAAATTATATTGGTGAGGACGCGAAAGAACTTGAACTTACGCCATTCATTGATTTTGTGACGGAGCAGACATATCCGGAAATCACCAAAACAATCAGCGACATTTATCAAAAATTCTATCAAGTAGAGCTTGCTGGATTTGCGGCTGATTTAGTGGCTGAGTTAGATGCGTTACCGTCTTTAGACCACAAAATTAAGCATGCCATCGATTTTGTTCAAAAAGAAGTATACTATTTATACAATGAAACAGAAATGGATGGACATGAGCCGCAAGCTGCTGAAGTTACTTTTAAAACGAAACAAGGGGACTGCAAAGCGAAAACAGTTCTTTTGAAAGTGATTTTAGATTATTTAGGAGTGGATTCAGAGCTTATCCTAGTTAATTATGGTAGTGATGTATTCTTGCCAGTTTATACACCGTCACCGTTCAACTTTAACCATGCGATTTTAAAAATAACACATGAAGGTCAAGTTTACTTTGTTGATGCGACAATGAGTAATGACCAAGGATTTTTAGCTAATCGTCAAAAAAATAGCTTTATGTATTATTTAGAAATTAAAGCTGGCACGGAATTACAAAAACAGGAACCATTTGAAGATGAAGAGCCCGCTGCGGAAGAAAATTTCCGTTGTGATGTGAAAGGAAATGTGGCTGAGGTTATCTTTGAAAGAAAGTTACGCGGAGGAATGGCGAACGGATCACGTGATATGTTTAAAAATGAGTCTAATAAAGAGATTCTTAGCCGTTACAATTATACAACATATAAGTGTATGACATTGTATAAAAACTTTGAAGAGAATGAAATTGAGCAGCATTTTACTAATGCTTCTGTTCAAATAGTTGAAGATAATAAGGATTTAAATGAGCTTTCGGTAGTGTATAAAGCGACTATTACGGATCCATATGAAGTTGAAAAGAAAAAACGTTATTTACACTTCTGGAACTATGGCAACTTTATCGATGATGGTGCGGATAAGCATTTCCATAAGGATTACCCATTTTGGATTGATCGTAATGTTATCAAAACAGAGATTCATTTGACGACAGATCATGCTATCGATCAGCAAGATTCTTATACACGCCAAGAATGTGATATCAAGTCTAAGTACTTGAAACATCGTGTGACGAAGAAAATTCACAAAAACGGTGCTTCTTGTTATATCGAGTATCGTCCATATCACAACCTTGCTATTAAAGGGAAAGATTTGGAAGAATATGTTAAAGCTAATAAACAAGTACTTGATAGTAACTGGGGTATCGGCATTGATATCATTGAAGATGGATTGTTTAAGAAATTAGGTAAGTTATTTAAATAAAGTCAAAAAAAGCATCTCTTACAAAAGAGATGCTTTTTCTATAAATGGTCCTGACTGGTCTCGAACCAGCGACCCCCACCATGTCAAGGTGATACTCTCCCAACTGAGCTACAGGACCAAAAAGGAATTCAGAAAACAAGCTTAGGCGTTTATTTTCTGAATGGATTCGCGTTCAATCATTTCGGTTTTGATAATGGTAGTTTTTGGTACGTTTTTGTCTTGATGGATTAGGCGGAATAATAGGTTGGTTGCTTTTTTGCCTAGTTTATTAATGGGAATATCGATAGACGTAAGTGGTGGTGATAGGAAAGATGACGCTACTTTATCATTATAGCCGATGACGGAAAAATCTGTTGGGATTTGTAAGTTTTTATCGGCTGCCATTTTGTAAATGCTAAGAACTTTTAGGTCGTCGGTTGCGAAAACAGCAGTTGGTTTATCAGGGCCTTCCATTAGTCGTAGTGCGGCTTTGTAACTATCTTCTATGCTATAACCGCTATCTATAATCCAGTCATTACGTAGGTCTAATTGGTGGTCAAACAGGCAGCTACGGAAACCGGCAAGCCGATCAATCGACACGTGATAATCGAGTGGAGCATGGATACAAGCAATTTTTTGATGGCCTTGCTTGATTAAATGTTTTGTTAGAGCATAACTGTCGCCAAAATTGTCTGTGTCGACAGAGTAGATGTTTTTGTAATGTCCTTCTACTTTTCCAGTAACAACGATGGGGATGTTATAGGGATCTAATTGATGGAAAAAGTCTTCATCAGCGGGAGAACTTAGCATGATAATACCTTTAATCATTTTTTCTTGGATTTTGGAGAGGCATTTTTTAAGTTCGTCTTCGCTGTTTTTGGCTGTTTGAAGGATTAGGTCAAAATTTTCCAACTCAGCTTGAGTGGAAATCGATTGAATTATTTCGGAAAAAAATGGATTTCCGGTTGTGGTTGTAGTAGAGCGATTTGAGATAACCATAATAGCATCAAAACCCGAAGAAGTAAGTGCGCGTGCTAGTTTGCTTGGTTGATAGTTTAGTTCATCAATTGCTTCTAGTACTTTTTTTCGTGATTCTTCGGAGATGTTTGCTTGGTTGTTTAGTACTCTGGATACCGTTGATTTTGAAACTCCCGCGTGTTTTGCTATGTCATATATGGTTGATGCCAAGGTAATCTTCCTTTCTCTCTATTGTTTCCGGTATCGGTTCCGGTCATTATCATCCATGTTTATATTACTCAATTTTTCGCGAAATGTCCAACTAGATGTTACGAATGTGTAGAAACTCAACTCTAGCAACATGTTAGAAAAAACATTTGAAATTGTGTTTGACAGAAAGCGCTTTCCATACTATAATTCTTTTTGTGGGAGCGCTCCCGGTTAGGAGGTAAATGATGACGAATTTAAGAAAACGACTTTCGCGGTTATATAGCGAAGAGGTAGTGGACAGTTTGGCAGCAAGAATCGAAGCACGGGTACAGCAAACGCAGCAACGAAAGTTAACACGAAAAGATAAGTGGGACGAGAAAGATATTGTTTTAATTACATATGGGGACCAGTTTAAAGAGGAATCCCAAAAAACGTTAACAACTTTTAAGAAAATGTATGATAGTTATTTAAAATCGACTTTTGAGGTAGTTCATTTTTTACCTTTTTATCCTTATTCGTCGGATGATGGGTTTTCGGTCATTGATTATAAAGCGGTGAATCCGGAGCTTGGTGATTGGGCGGATATTAAGGAAATGGAACAGTCGGCGCGGTTGATGTTTGATTTTGTTTGTAATCATATGTCGGCGAAAAGTGATTGGTTTAAGCGATATTTGGCGGGTGATGAGGAGTTTCAGAATTTCTTTGTGGAGATGGATCCAGAAACAGACCTTAGTTCGGTAACAAGGCCACGTGCGACACCTGTACTTACGCCATTTAAATTTGAGTCGGGTAAAGTTGGGCATATTTGGACGACTTTTAGTGAGGATCAAATTGATTTGAACTTTGCTTGTCCGGAAGTGCTTTATAAGATGATTGATGTCTTGATGTTCTATTTAGAAGAAGGCGCGGAATATGTGCGACTTGATGCGGTTGGATTTATGTGGAAAGTGCCGGGAACGAGCTCGATTCATTTGGAAGAGACGCATGAAATCGTGAAATTATTTAGAGATTTAGTAGATATTGCAGCACCGGGGACGATTATTATAACCGAAACGAATGTGCCACATGTTGATAATATTAGCTATTTTGGAAATGGTGAAAAAGAAGCGCATATGGTTTATCAATTTCCGCTTCCGCCACTTGTGCTCCATGCGATACATCATGGCAATGCGGCGTTCCTCCGTAATTGGGCGAAACATTTAGAGCTACCAGCAGGCAAGCGCACATTCTTCAATTTCCTTGCTTCACATGACGGGATTGGGTTAAATCCAGTGCGCGGCATTATTCCCGAAGCTGAAATTTTGGCGCTAGTGGATGATTTGGAGAAGGAAGGTGCGCTCGTTTCATACAAGCAAAATCCAGATGGTTCTAAGAGTCCTTATGAAATTAACGTGACTTATATGGATGCGTTAAGTAAACAAGCGGATACAGATGATTTGCGACTTGCAAGATTTCTTGTGGCTCATGCGGTACTGATGTCGATTCCAGGCGTTCCAGCTGTTTATGTTCAAAGTATTTTAGGAAGCCGCAATGATTATTTAGGTGTAGAGGCAACAAGCCACAATCGTTCTATTAATCGAAAAAAATACGACTTGGCGGAAATTACAGCTGAGTTGGAACAAGCTGGCTCCTTGCGAAAAGAAACATATGATGCGCTAACGAAATTGATTAGCACACGAAAAACGGAATCACTTTTCCATCCAGAAATCCCGATGGAAGTTTTAGAATCTACGGCGGAATTGTTTGTTGTTAAACGTGTATCCGGCGCGGAATCGATTATATTGATTCATAATTTATCAGAAAAAGAAGTGAGTTATTCACTAGACAGCGGTGTTTATACAAATCTTTATACGGGCTCCACGGTAACTGGGAGCGATTCCATAAAGCTTAGTGGCTATGAATTCTGCTGGCTAAAAACCAAAAATTACAGGGAGGAACAAAAATGAAGAAAAAGAGTCTTGTATTACTTGTTGTTGTGTTGGTTCTAAGTGCGGTCTTAGCTGCATGTGGAGGAAAAGGTTCTAGTAGTGAGGAAGTAACAATCGAATTTATGCATTCATCCGTTGAAAAAGAACGTTTAGATGTGATTAATCAATTAATTGCTGATTTTGAAAAAGAAAATCCAACAATTAAAATCAAACAAATTCCAGTTGAGGAAGATGCTTTTAATACAAAAGTTGTAACACTTGCTCGTTCTGGTAAACTTCCAGCTGTTATGGAAGTAAGCCAAGATTTTGCCAAAGTAATGGATAAAGATCAGCTGATTGACCAAGATGCAGTAAAAGAAGTTATCGACTCTGTTGGAGAAGATAAATACTACGAAGGCGCAACAAACTTAGTACGTTCTGAAGACGGTAAAAGCTATATCGCAGCACCATTAAGTGGTTGGGTTCAAGGTATTTGGTATAACAAAAAAGCGTTAGCCGATGCTGGTTTTGAAGAACCGAAAAACTGGGCAGATATTGAAAAGGTAGCGAAAAAATTCACGAATAAAGCAGATAAAAAATACGGTATTGCTATTCCAACAGCTGAAAGCACAATGAGTGAGCAAGCATTCTCGCAATTTGCGCTTTCTAATAAAGCTAATGTTTTAGATGAAAAAGGTAATGTAACGATTGATACACCAGAAATGAAAGAAGCGCTTCAATATTACAAAGATTTGTCAGCATACACGATGCCGGGTTCGAATGACGTAACTGAAATTAAAGATGCGTTTATGAATGGAACAGTTCCAATGGCAATGTACTCTACGTATATCCTTCCATCCGTTTATGAAGAAGGCGATCCAAAAAACATCGGTTTCGCCATTCCAGAAGAAAAAGAAAAAGCAGTTTATGGAACAGTTTCTGGTTTAACTATCTCTGCAGGTCTTGATGACGAACAAAAGAAAGCAACGAAGAAATTTGTTGAATACTTGTCTCAACCGAAAAACATGGCAACTTGGGTATTAATGTCTCCAGGTGGCGCGCAACCAGTAAATAAAGAAGTAGTAGAACAAAAAGCTTACAAAGAAAATGAAGTAATTAAATCGTTTGGTGATCTTCCAAATGAAATCGCAGCATCATTCAATGACATCCAAGTTTTCGGACTTGTTGACGGTAAAAACCTTACAAAAATGGGTGATATTACTAGCTCAGGAATCCTCGCGCAAATGGTTAATAACGTAACTGTTGGCGGTGGCGATGTATCAGCGGATTTAAAAGCTGCACAGAAAAAAGCCGAAGAAGGTAAATAATCAAATAGCGGGGAGTTGAGTCTCCCCGTCTTTTTTTAACAGTATAGTACGTCGCTTTTTGATTTAAGGAGGCATTATGAAAACAAAAGTATATAAAAGGTCCGACTTTAAGTTAGCAATGATTTTACTTGCGCCAAGTTTTGTTTTACTGGCAGCACTTGTTTTATATCCGATGATTTCAAATATCCAGATTAGTTTTTTAGATATGCCTTTAAACCCGAATATTAAATCGATTTTTATTGGTTTTCAAAACTATATAGATATTTTGAAGGATCCAGAGTTTTATAAGTCGTTAGGTCTTACAGTGGCTTATACGGGGCTGGTAGTAGTTGGAAGTACTGGGATGGGACTACTTGTGGCGATATTCTTTAACCGCGAATTTCGTTTTAGAAGAACGGCTCGGTCGCTTATTATTTTGTCATATGTAACACCATCTATTTCTCTTATTTTTGCATGGAAATATATGTTTAATAATGGATATGGTGTAATTAATTTTATGACAGTGGATGTGCTTCATATGTTCAAAGAAGCGCCACTATGGTTTGATAATCCAGTTTCTAGTTTCTTTTTAGTAACATTTTTTGCGATATGGCGTTATTTTCCGTATGCATTTATTTCGTTTTTGGCGATTTTGCAGACGGTCGATAAGTCGCTTTATGAGGCGGCTGATATGGACGGAGCGAACATTTGGGATAAATTCAAAATTGTTACTTTGCCAGCGATTATGCCGGTTCTTGCGACAGTTATTACGCTTCGTGCGATTTGGATGTTCTATATGTTCACCGATGTATACTTACTCACGAATAAAGTAAACATTCTTGGGGTTTATTTATATAAAACAGCATTCGCATTCAATGATTTAGGAAAAGCAGCAGCGATTTCTGTGATATTATTTGTCATTATTTTTGTTGTTATTATTTTTGCAAGAAAGCGGGTGGATTTGAATGGCGGTAAGTAGTAAAAAGTCAAAAAGAACGAAGAAAATCGCGTTTTATACGACGATGGTTGTGTTTTTATGCATGACGTTGTTCCCATTTGCGATTATGTTAATGACTTCATTCAAGAGTAGCAAAGAAGCCATTTCCACGAATCCAACATTTTTCCCGAAAGAATTCACTTTCCAGCATTATATTGATATTTTTAATCCAGATATTTTTCCGTTTTTAACGTACTTTAAAAATAGCTTGGTTGTTTCGATTTTTGCGGCCGGAATTGCGGTTGTTTTAGGGATTTTAGGCGCTTATGCGTTGTCGAAATTACGCTTTAAAGGGCGAATGACGATTAATGCAAGTTTTTACACGGTTTATATGTTCTCAGGAATTTTGCTAATCGTTCCGTTGTTCAAAATAATTTCGAGTTTGGGATTGTATGATACGGAAACAGCTTTAATTATCACGATGGTTGTACAAACACTACCAACCGCGGTATTTATGCTAAAAAGTTATTTCGACACGATTCCAACTGATATTGAAGAAGCCGCAATGATGGACGGGCTGAATCGCTTCCAGATTATTTTACGAATTATCGTTCCGCTTGCGATTTCGGGTATTGTTTCTGTGTTTGTATATTGTTTCATGGTAGCTTGGAATGATTATCTGTTTGCTTCGATTTTCCTATCTAGCTCAGAGAAATTCACGTTACCGATTGGCTTGAATACATTATTTAGTACACCAGATTATATTTGGGGTAGAATGATGGCGGCATCGCTTGTAACGGCGCTTCCAGTCGTTATTATGTACGCAATTTCAGAACGATTTATCAAAGGAAACTTAACTGATGGTGGAGTTAAAGGATAAGAAAGGAAGTAATTTAAAATGAAAAAATTAGTAGCGACAGCGCCTCGTGTGGCGGCATTAGTAGAATATAATGATCGTGAAGTTTCAGAGGATGAAGTAAAAATTAAAGTACAATTTGCTTCTCCAAAACATGGTACAGAAGTAGTTGATTTTAGAGGAATTAGTCCTTTTATTGATGAAGAATTTTCACCAGAATGGAATCTATTTGTTTCACGTGAAACAAATAGTGCGCGAGGCATTGTGTTTGGCGAGTTTCAGCTAGGTAACATGGTCGTTGGTGAAGTTGTGGAATGTGGGAGCAAGGTGACGGAATATGCGCTTGGTGATATTGTTTGTTCTTATGGACCGATTATGGAAACAGTTATTGTAAAAGCTGTCGATAATTATAAATTACGTAAATTGCCAAAAGGAGCTAATTGGAAAAATGCGGTTTGCTATGATCCGGCTCAATTTGCAATGAGTGGCGTGCGTGATGCACATGTGCGTGCGGGTGATTACGTTGTTGTTGTCGGACTTGGCGCGATTGGTCAAATTGCGATTCAACTAGCGAAAAAAGCTGGCGCAAGTGTTGTTATTGGGGTCGATCCACTTAGTCATCGTCGTGAAATCGCTGAAAAACACGGTGCAGATGCTACTTTTGATCCGATTACTACCGATGTTGGCCTAGAAGTGAAACGTCTTACTGGTAAACTTGGTGCGGATTCTATTATTGAAACAAGCGGGAATGCGGCGGCACTTCAAGCTGCGTTGCGCGGAATTGCATACGGGGGAACGATTTCTTACGTAGCATTCGCAAAACCTTTCCCAGAAGGATTTAATCTTGGGCGTGAAGCTCATTTCAACAATGCGAAAATCGTCTTTTCCCGTGCGGCAAGTGAACCAAATCCGGATTATCCGCGTTGGGATCGTAAGCGTATCGAGGAAACTTGTTGGGAACTACTGATGAACGGCTACTTAGATTGCTCGGATATTATTGATCCAGTCGTTCCATTCGCTGATTCTGCTGAAAGTTACATGAAATACGTCGACCAACAACCTGATTTAAGTATTAAAATGGGGATTACCCTTTAAGGAGCGATAATAATGAAATTAGGCACACAAAACCAAGCATTTTTCCCAGAAAATATTGAAGAAAAATTTGCTTATGTAAAAGAAATGGGCTTTGAAGGTTTTGAAATTGATGGTAAGTTACTTGTGGAAAATTTGGATGAAGTAAAGAAGGCTATCGAAAAAACGGGGCTACCTGTTAGTACTGCATGTGGTGGTTATGATGGCTGGATTGGTGACTTCATTGAAGAACGCAGGCTGAATGGTTTGGAAGAAATTAAGGCGATTTTAGAAGCTTTAGCAGAAGTTGGCGGACAAGGAATTGTTGTTCCAGCGGCGTGGGGAATGTTCACGTATCGTCTTCCACCAATGGCTTCACCGCGCAGCCAAGCCGGAGATTTCAAAGCCGTGAGCGAGTCGTTAGTTTACTTGGATAAAATCGCTGGTGAGACTGGCACGAAAGTTTATCTTGAGCCGCTCAACCGATACCAAGATCACATGATTAATTTGTTGGGTGATGCGCAGAAATACATTGATGAAAACAACCTCAAAAATGTAGAAATTATCGCTGACTTTTATCATATGAACATTGAAGAAGATAGCATTCCAGCTGCACTTGAGGCGTATAAAGATTCGATTGGTCATATTCATGTTGCTGATAATCATCGCTATCAACCAGGAAGCGGCAGCCTTGATTTTAAAACAAGTTTTGATCAACTGAAAA
Source organism: Listeria swaminathanii (assembly GCF_014229645.1). Lineage (GTDB taxonomy): Bacteria > Bacillota > Bacilli > Lactobacillales > Listeriaceae > Listeria > Listeria swaminathanii. The sequence continues at coordinate 234,009 of NZ_JAATOD010000003.1, forward strand.
AGAATGGTTACAACGGATTTTTAACTTTTGAATGTCGTGTTCGCAGTGGAAATCCTGAACAAGCTTATAAAGATGCATTAGCACATTTAAAAAGCTGTTTAATTTAAAATAGAAAATCCGTCCCAATTAAAGCGGACGGATTTTTCTAAAAGGAGTTTCGGATATGAAGAAAAGAGTTGCAATTATCGGTGCTGGACAGGTTGCTGAAAAGGTCCACGCTGCATATTATAAGACAAGAAATGAACTGGAGCTTGTCGCTGTTTGCGATCCAAGTATGGAACGTGGCGAAGAGTTCCGCGCGAACAATGGTTTCAAAAAGCATTATGCTACGGCAGAAGAGATGTTTGCGGCCGAGAAAATCGATATTGTGAGCATTTGTACGCCCAATCGGTTCCATTTTGACAATGTGATGCTGTCGCTGTCGCATGGTGCGGCCGTTATGTGTGAAAAGCCACCCGCAATGAGTGCTGCGGAAGCGAAAGCAATGTGGAAACTGGCGGAAGAGAAGGATGCGATTTTGGCATATGATTTTCATCATCGTTTTTCCAGTGAAGCACAATTTTTAAAGGGAAATTCGGCACTTTTAGGGGAGATTTATTGTGTGAAAGCTACTGCGCTTCGTCGTTCTGGTGTCCCTGGTTGGGGAACTTTTACGAATAAAGAAATGCAAGGTGGCGGTCCGCTGATTGATATGGGGATTCATATGCTCGATGCGGCGATGTTTGTTCTTGGTTTTCCAAAAGTGAAGAAAGTAACGGCAAAAAGTTTCCAAAAAATCGGGACGAAGAAAAGTGCTGGGACGTTTGGTTCATGGGATCCGGAAAAATATACCGTGGAAGATTCTTTATTTGGCTTTATTGAACTGGAAAACGGCGGATTAATCGAGCTGGATACTTCTTTTGCGTTACATATTAAACCGGAAAACATGCTAAATGTCGACTTTTTCGGTGATTTAGCTGGTGGGAGTTTATATCCTGCTGAAATTTATACAGATAATGCAGGTACGTTTGAGCTATTGGAGAGTCTTGGTCAACTGGACGAAAATAAACACGAAAACAGCATGAAAGCTTTTGTTGACAACGTTCTTGGTGATGAAAAAGTGGAGCTTGCCGGGGCAGAACAAGGTTATATCATCCAACAAATCGTTGAAAGCTTATACGAATCGGCAGAAAAAGGTGAGAGTGTTTCTTTATGAGGAAAATAATTGAGAAGGAATTTGCATTAAACTATCTAAATAAATATGGTAGCCAGATGACTGTGGGAAACGGCTATTTGGGCGTGCGCGGTGCTCTTGAAGAAGAGTATCCTGAGCAAGTTCGTGGTATGTATGTGGCAGGAATTTACAATCGTCCGAGTGGTTCGGTGAGTTCAGAACTAGTGAATTTGCCGGATGTGACGCGATTCCAAGTGACGCTTGATGGCGAAGTTTTTTCGATGCAAGCGGGAAAAGTCCACGCATACGAACGTTTTTTAGACATGGATACGGGAGAATTAGTGCGCAAAATTACGTGGGAAAGTAGCGCGGGTAAAAAATACCAACTGAATTTTCACCGATTTGTTTCTAAAGCAGTAAAACATGTTATCGCGGCTAAAGTGGAGATTACACCTTTAAACGACCGTATGAAAGTGAAAGTAAAGACAGGGATTGATGCGCAACAAACCAATTTTGGAACGCAGCAACTAGCGGAGTCGAGTTTGCGGATTTTTGATGAGGAATTGATGGTTGGCGAATACGAGACGATTGAGAGTAAACAGCGAATTACAGTAGCAACAAAAGTGAACGAAAAAGGGATTTTCACTGCGAAAAATCGGCAATTGATGACCGAAGTGGAGCAAGAAGTCGCTGTAAATGAAACGTTCACTTTGGAAAAAATAAGCATGGTTACATCTTCGCTGGATGAAGTGGACGTGGAATTTCCAAAAGTAAGCTACGCAGATTTGAAGACAGCTTCGGAAACTGTTTGGGCTGATTTTTGGGAGCATGCGGGTGTTCGTGTTGAGAGCATGAATGAGTTCGATCAGTTTGCGCTGGATTTTGCGTGCTATCATTTAGAAATTATGACGCCGAAAGATGATTTTCGCTGTAGTGTTGGTGCGAAAGGGCTGACCGGGGAAGGTTACAAGGGGCATATTTTTTGGGATACAGAAATTTTTATTATGCCATTTTTCCTTTATAATCAGCCGGGAATTGCCAAACAACTGCTGCAATATCGTTATCTTCATTTAAAAGAAGCGAAAGAAAAAGCAGTGAAAAACGGCTACAATGGGGCGCTTTATCCGTGGGAAAGTGCGTTTTCTGGAGAAGAAGAAACGCCAGAATTTGCAGCAATTAACATTCGGACTGGAACACGCCAAAAAGTAGCTTCGGCGATTTCGGAGCATCATTTAGTGGCGGACATTGCTTATGCGGTTTGTGAGTATGAAGCGGCGACGGGTGATGCGCAGTTCATGGCTGATTGTGGCGCGGAACTGCTCCTTGAAACAGCTGAATTTTGGATAAGCCGGGCAACTAATCGTAATGGTCGCTTGGAAATCCTTGATGTGATCGGGCCGGACGAATACACGGAGCATATCGATAATAATACTTATACGAATTACATGGCGCACTACAATGTGAAAAAGGCGCTTGAATGGAATAAAGATAATAAAGCTTTCGCGGCGCAAGCGGAAAAATTCCTTGAAAATCTATATTTACCTGTCGAAAACGAAGCGGGTTTAATCCCACAAGATGATACTTTCTTGCAAAAAGACTGGATAAATTTAGATAAATATAAGGCGGCACAAGGAACACAAGGGATTTTGCTAGATTATTCGCGTCAAGAAGTAAACGAATTACAAATTTTAAAACAAGCAGATTTAGTGATGTTATTTTATCTTTTTCCTAAGATGTTTGCACCGGAAGTCGTGAAGAAAAACCTAGATTATTATGAAAAACGAACGATTCATGATTCTTCTTTGAGTAAAGCAATCCATGCAATTGTGGAAAATCAAACTGGAAACCGTGCGCAAGCTTACCAATTTTTCCAAGAAGCGTGTTTAATTGATCTTGGAAGTGAACCTCATTCATCAGATGATGGGCTTCATGCGGCGTCACTCGGAGCAATTTGGTTGGCGGTAGTTTTTGGGTTTTCGGGCATTGATACTAGCGCGGAATTGCTGGAAATTGCGCCAAATTTACCGGACGCGTGGCAATCTGTTGCTTTTGAATTTGTTTGGCAAGGTGAAACAATCGCAGTGGAAATCGCGCCAAATACGTTGCAACTTTCAAAAAACACAAAAAGCGTGCTAGAATTAGTTATCTACGGAGAAAAACAGCAGCTAACGGATACATTAACCATTAATTTGGAACAGAAGGATGTGTCTTTATGAAAATTGTCATTGCACCGGATTCATTCAAAGAAAGTTTGACGGCGCGTGAGGTGGCAGAGTATATTAAAGAGGGCTTTCAAGAAGTTTATCCAGATGCAGATTATCACTTGCTTCCTGTCAGTGATGGTGGGGAAGGCACACTAGAGATTTTAAGCAATGCTTTAGGTGCGAAAAAAATGAAAATCGATGTGTCTGGCCCTTTTGGCGACCCAATTTCAGCGCAAGTTGCTTTTACAGATGGGAACAAAACTGCACTGATTGAAATGGCCGAGGTTTGCGGTTTACACTTAGTTCCGGCGAGTAAGCGCGATCCACTTCAAGTAAGCACAAAAGGTGTGGGCGAGCTAATTTTGCACGCGATAGAACAAGGTGCGACCGAGATTATCATTGGTATTGGTGGAAGCGCTTCAAATGACGGTGGAATTGGCATGGCTAGCGCGCTTGGCTATGAATTCTTCGATGCAGAAAATAATATCGTCAATCCAATTGGCGCTAATTTAGCGAAAATCGTTACGATTCGTTCTGAAAATGTAGCGGCTGAGCTAAAAAATATCACGGTGAATATTGTGACTGATGTTGAAAATCCGCTTTGTGGGGAATCTGGCGCATCGTATGTGTTTGGACCGCAAAAAGGATTGGTGGAAGCCGATTTAGCAAGTGCAGATGAAGCTATGCGCTGTTTTTATCAGTTAGCCAACCCAGCGATGGTTACAATGCCGCGAGCTGGCGCTGGAGGCGGGATTGGCGCAGGTCTTGTGACATTTGCGGAAGCTAATTTGTTATCGGGAATTGATTTTGTAATTGATGCACTCCAAATCAAAACCATTTGCGAAGATGCTGATTTAGTTATCGTTGGCGAAGGGAAAATGGACGGGCAAACCGCTCAAGGAAAGGCCCCTGTAGGCGTTGCAAAAGTAGTGCCGAAAGAAATACCGGTTTTCGCAATTTGTGGAAGTGTTGGTGAGGGCCTCGAAGCGGTTTATGAAGTCGGAATCAGCGCAGTATTTCCATCCATTGCCAAACCAGCAACTTTAGAAAACATACTTAAAGAAACACCAAATAATTTAAGAAGAACCGCGCGAAATGTTGCGGCAGTTTGGAGAGGACGAGTGGAATGACAACAGCATTAAAAGGAGTAGTTTTCGATTTAGATGGTGTCATCACAGATACAGCGCATTATCATTATCTAGCTTGGAAAAAAACAGCAGAAAGCATCGGAATTGAGTTCGATGAAGCATTTAATGAGAATTTAAAAGGAGTAAGTAGAATTGATTCGCTACTGTTAATTTTGAAGAAGGATGGTCGTGAAAATGACTTTACACAAGAGCAAATTGAGGCACTTGCGGCAGATAAAAATGAGTTCTATGTGAGCCTACTGAAAGAAATTACGCCAGCGGATGTTTTGCCAGGAATTAAAGAACTTATTGTGGCACTTAAAAAGCAAAATCTTAAATGCGCAATTGCATCTGTTTCCAAAAATGCTCGTACGGTGTTGAGCGCGTTAGAAATGGAACAGGAATTTGATTACATTGTCGATGCTGCTAAAATCACTAAATCTAAACCTGATCCTGAAATTTTTGTGGAGGCGTGCCGCGGTTTGAATTTAGACACATCAGAAGTAGTTGGGATTGAAGACGCTCAAGCTGGGATTGAAGCTATAAATGCAGCTGGAATTGTAAGCGTTGGTGTTGGTTCTGGACTTCGTGATGCAGACATGACGGTGAAAAATACTGGTTTGCTAGATTTACGCATTTTAGAGATATTACATAGCAAATAAAATGTTTCACGTGAAACAAAAGTGTCAAAAAATGAACAAAAAGCAAGATATATTGCTATTCTAAAACCCTTTGCTTGACCATGATACAACTTTGGAATATTCTGAATGTGAGGTGGATATGTATGGCGATTATTTTTGCAAAAGAAGAGGACTTGGAAGAGATTATTAGCAGCCATCCGAAAATATTACTTAATTTTTGGGCAGAGTGGTGCGCGCCTTGCCGCTGTTTCTGGCCGACACTTGAGCAATTTTCTGAGATGGAAGAAGGTAATGTCCAAGTTGTGAAAATTAATGTAGATAAACAACGTGCATTAGCTCAGAAATTTGATGTAAAAGGAATACCCAATTCGCTTGTTCTTGTTGATGGAGAAATTAAAGGCGCAATTGCTGGTATTGTCAGTTGTGATGAACTTAGAAGCAGATTTAAAAGTTTAGCAAAATAAAAATTCCGCGATACCAGTTAATGGTCGCGGAATTTTTTGTTTCACGTGAAACATTTATTATTTGAAAACGCGGAAACGATCAGCGTCATCGATAAATTCTTTTTCGCCAGCTTCTTGAACGATGTTACCAAACGGCATTTGAGCGCGTAAGTTCCAGCTTGCAGGAATATTCCATTCAGCTTTAACAGCGTCGTCAATTAGTGGGTTGTAATGTTGAAGAGAAGCGCCGATACCAGCGTTTGCAAGAGCAACCCATACAGAGTGTTGCGCAATACCTGAAGATTGTTCAGACCATACAGGGAAGTTATCTGCATATAAAGCAAAGTTTTCTTGTAAGCCTTCGATAACAGCAGTATCTTCAAAGAAAAGAACTGTTCCGTATCCAGCGCGGAAAGAACCAACTTTTTCTTCAGTAGCTGCAAAGTTTTCAGCAGGTACGATAGCGCGTAAAGTATCTTCTACGATATTCCAAAGTTTATCATGGTTTTCTCCTAAAAGAATAACAGCGCGAGAACTTTGAGAGTTGAAAGAAGATGGGCTGTATTTAACAGCGTCTTTAATGATTTCTTCAATTTTGGAATCCTCTAGGGAAACGTTTTTATCTAGTGCATAAATGGAACGACGAACTTTAATAGAATCTAAAAATGTATTAGTCATAATTATAAAACTCCTTTGTTAATGTTATTTACTTACATAAGTATAGCAACTATTCATTAATTTGCAAGTGTTTTTGTCGGAAAAAGATTATGTAAGCGCTAAACCAGTTCTGGCTCTTGCGAAAAAACTTTTTTAGCAAAACACTTGATTTTAAGAACGTTTGTTCGTATAATATGGTTAAGAGGTGATAATTATGGTTACGGCAATTCAGAAAGAGCAAGTACGGACAGAGAAGAATGCTGCTTTTTTAACGAGTCGGCCAGAAGTAGACTATTTAGAGCGCGAATGCTTCTTTATCACATTAAAAGACGCCATGAAGCGAGAATGGGTCGTTCGTTTAAAATATTTTCAAGAAGCAGATATTTCTTCTTTACGTTTAGCATCATTTGAGTATCCTTCCGCGTTCCTTGGGCTTGGAGAGCTAGAAAAGCAAGATTTAGTGCCTCTAGAAATCGATATGCTAACAGAAGAAATTATTTTTAAGGATATTGTTGGACATGAATATGTTATTGAATTTAGAGATATTATAGATGTGGAATTATTGTAGAAGCAGTCGTTGATTCGGCTGTTTTTCTTGTCAAAGGGTCAATCGATATGTATAATAGTTGTTATGACAATTATTGTTAAGACAATAGAAAAGGGGATAATAATGCGCGGATATTATGATGAAATCTCATTTGATGTGAATACGACAGCGAAGAAAATGCACTTGTTTTTGCTGCGTTCTATTGCAAGTTATGATGTGACGCCTGAGCAGTGGTCTATTTTAGAGGGTATTGAGGCGAACGAGCCAATTTCGCAAAAAGAGATTGCGCTTTGGACGAAGAAGGACACGCCAACTGTGAACAGAATTGTAGACGTTTTACTTAGGAAAGAGCTTATTGTACGGGAAATCAGTACCGAAGATAGACGGATTTCGCTGTTATCTTTAACGGAAAAAGGGCGAAAAGAGACGAATGAACTGCGAGATATCGTGGAAGCGAGTTGTGAAAAAATGTTTGCGGGAATTGCGCACGAGGATTTAGAGCAATTCACGGCTGTTTTAAAGAACATTTCTACTAATATAGAGTAAAGAGGGGTAAATTTTGGAAAATAAGACAAGACTTTGGACGAAGGACTACGTATTTTTATTATTAGGAAGTGTGCTTTTATATATTGGGTTTATGGTGTTTATGCCGACGTTACCGGCCCGGATTATTGAACTTGGCGGGACACAAATGCAAGCGAGTTTGGCGGTAGGACTATTTTCGATTGTGGCTCTACTGATGCGAGCTATTGCAGGGAGTTGGAACGACAAATTTGGCCCGAAAGTATTAATTATTGTTGGGTTTTTGATTTTAATTTTAACGACGGTGAACTTTTATTGGTCGACTGCGGTTGCGGCCTTACTTATATTGCGGCTTTTTCACGGGGCTGGTTGGGGAATTGGGACGACTTCGATTGCGACTGGGGTTTCTAAATTAGTACCGCCGAGCAGAACTGGAGAAGGAATTGGATTTTACGGGCTTACGACTGCGCTTGGAATGTCACTGGCGCCGATTATTGCAATTTTAATTATGAATTATTTTTCTTTCGATGTATTGGTGACGTTTTCGCTAGTTTTGATGGTGTTTATTTTAATTTTAATGACACAGCTGAAAATCCCAAAATCAGAAAAAGTCGTACATCAAAAAATGAAATTATTCGAGAAAACGGCTTTGCTTCCGGCTGGATTATGTTTATTAATGGCTGTTCCGCTTGGTGGGATTCAGACGTTTATGATGGTATATGGGACGGAGCTTGGTATTTCGACGACTTGGGTTTACTTCATTGGGCAGGCGATTATGGTGCTTGTTAGTCGCTTGTTTGCTGGACAGCTTTATGATACAAAAGGACATCGTTTTGTTGTTATTCCGGGCGCGCTTGCGATGATTATCGGAATATTGATCCTTTCTTTTGCAACGGGAGCAATTAGCTTGTTTATCGCATCGCTGTTCTTCGGGTTAGGTTACGGGATGACACAGCCGGCACTTCAGGCGCTTGCTGTTGACCGGGCTGCACCGCATAATAAAGGTACTGCGAATGGGACGTTTCTTTCGGGGATGGATATTGGGATGGCTGTTGGTAGTTTTGGCCTGAGTATTGTGGCGACTTACTACAATTATGCAATCATGTACCGCACAGCAATTATTGCGCTTGTCGTATTTTTTGCCGTGTATTGGTTTACTTTAGGACGAAAAGTGAAAAATAGCTAACATCTTTTGTGAAGCTTGGTTCAAATTTTATAAGTGCGAGAATTGCTTTAAATAGCCGATTCTCGCACTTTTTTTATAGTAAAAACTTGGAACATCACATTTATTTGTAGATTTAGTATAAATTTTCTGAAAAACAGTTCTGTTTCTGCTATAATATACAAAAGTACAAAAAGGCAGTGTTTACTTTTAAGCGCTGAAAAATCCGAATATTGTGTGGAATATCACAGGTTCGTTTTTTTTATTTCTTAAGAACAGAACTTCGAAAAGCATAAGTGTAACGAGGAAGGCTCATATCCGGCCAATAAGTATTCTATTATTGGTGAAAATTTTTGTAAGTAATTGGGGAAATTTGATGACAGGAGAGATGTTGAGTGGAACGTGTTTATAATTTTTCGGCAGGTCCGGCGGTTTTACCAGTACCGGTACTTGAAAAGGTTCAAAGGGAGCTACTCTCTTATAATGGTTCAGGAATGTCAGTAATGGAGCTGAGTCACCGTTCAGAATTATTTCAAAACATCTTAGACGATGCGGAGAGCTTAATTCGAGAATTGATGGAGATTCCAGATAATTACAAAGTACTATTTTTGCAAGGTGGCGCGAGTTTGCAATTCGATATGGTGCCGATGAATCTTGCAAATGGTAAAAAGGCGGCGTATGTAAATACTGGATCTTGGGCGAAGAAAGCAATTTCCGAAGCCAAGAAAATTCAGGGTGTTGAGGTGGAAGTGATTGCCTCATCGGAAGACCGCAATTTCAGCTATATTCCTGAAATTCCTACAGTTTCTAGTGATGCGGCTTACTTACATGTAACAACAAATAATACAATTGAAGGAACAGCGATGTTTGATGTGCCAGATTCAACTGTCCCAATCGTTGCCGATATGTCCTCTAATATTTTATCAAGCGTGTATGATGTGAAAAAATTCGGTTTAATTTATGCGGGAGCGCAAAAGAACATTGGGCCTGCTGGATTAACGCTTGTCATCGTGCGCGAAGATTTGATAGGGCAAGTAGAGGGACTTCCTTCTATGTTAGATTTTAAAGTACAAGCCGAGAATGATTCCATGTATAACACACCACCAACGTTTGCCATTTATGTAGCAAAATTAGTATTTGAATGGATTAAAGAGCAAGGTGGCGTTGCTGGGATTGAAGCGTTAAATCGCAAAAAAGCGGCATTATTATATGATTATATTGATCAATCGGATTTCTTTTCTTCACCGGTCGAACCTTCTGCTAGATCGCTCACGAATGTTCCTTTTGTGACGAATTCTGCGGAGTTTGATAAAGCTTTTGTCAAAGAAGCTGAAGCAAATGGTTTTGAAAACTTGAAAGGACATCGCTCAGTGGGCGGGATGCGAGCAAGTCTTTACAATGCATTTCCAATTGAAGGGGTTGAAGCACTAATCGCCTTTATGGAAAAATTTGCAAATGCAAGAAAAGGGGGAGAAGTACGTGTTTAATATCCAAACGTTTAATGCTATCGCGAAAGAAGGCTTAAAGACATTTGATCTTGAAAAATATGTGATTGATGCGAACCAGCCAGCAGACGGGATTTTACTACGGAGTTACAACTTACACGATTTTGACTTTCCAGAAACAGTGAAGGCTGTTGCTAGAGCTGGTGCGGGGGTTAATAATATCCCAGTAGAAAATTGTTCTGAAAAAGGTATTGTTGTATTCAACACGCCTGGTGCAAATGCCAATGCTGTAAAAGAACTGGTCCTTGCGAGCTTGTTCGTTTCGGCGCGCCCTATTTTGGAAGGAACAGAATGGGTGAAGGAATTACCAGCAGAAGATGATGTCGAGCAGAAAGTCGAAGCTGGGAAGAAAGCTTTTGCGGGAACAGAACTTGCGGGTAAAAAGCTTGGAATTATTGGCTTAGGCGCAATTGGTGCGTTAGTGGCAAATGATGCTTTATCGCTTGGGATGGATGTGGTTGGTTATGATCCGTTCGTTTCGGTAGACACTGCTTGGAGAATTTCTAAAGAAGTGGAACGTGCGATGACGATTGAAGAAGTGTTAGCAACCTGTGATTATTTGACAGTCCACGTACCTTTAACAGATAAAACACGCGGCATGTTTAATGCGGATACATTGCAATTAGTGAAGGACAATGCGGTGTTACTAAACTTTTCACGCGGTGAGCTAGTGGATTCTGCGTCTGTGAAGGAAGCTTTAGACGACGGACTTTTGCGTTTATATATTACTGATTTTGCGACAAAAGAATTATTAAATCATAAAAAAGTGCATGTATTTCCACATTTAGGCGCATCGACGGAAGAAGCAGAAACAAACTGTGCTAAAATGGCTGCGAAAGAACTACAAGCTTATCTTGAAACTGGCAGCATTAAAAACTCCGTGAATTTTCCAAATGTAGAAATGCCATATAACGGGCATCCGCGAATTGGTATTTGTCATAAAAATATTCCGAATATGGTTGGGCAAATTACGACAGAACTAGGGAAATATTCCTTAAATATTTTAGATATGACCAATCGTAGTAAAAATGAATATGCCTACACGTTAATCGATATTGATAAGGAAACGCAAGCTAATTTGGAACAACTAAAACAAGATTTGCTAGCGGTGCAAGGGGTTTTGCGTGTTCGCGTTATTGAACCATTAGGTGTAACAGTTTAAATTTATTACCCGGGAAATAATGAGAGCATGAAACTTTATGGTTATTGCCAGACGGGTTCATGCTCTTTTACTAAAAAGGAGGATAACAATGGTAAACATACGTCCATTTAAAGCAATTCGTCCAATCAAAAATTTAGCGGAGAAAGTGGCTTCATTGCCATATGATGTACTTAATTCGGATGAGGCGCGCGAACTTGGTGATGCAAATAAATATTCATTTTTACATATTGATAAGGCGGAAATTGATTTGGATCCGGCGATTTCCCCGTATGACCCAGCTGTGTATCAAAAGGCAGCTGATAATTTGGAGCAATTTGAGTTGGATGGTTGGCTTGGAAGAGAAGCAAATCCGGCATTTTATATTTATCAGCTGACGATGGATGGCCGTCCGCAAACGGGGTTGGTTGTGTGCACGTCGATTGATGATTATATGAATGGGGAGATTAAAAAACATGAGCTGACTCGTGAGGAGAAAGAGTTGGACCGGATTCGCCATGTTGATGTTTGTGATGCGAATACAAGTCCAATTTTCCTAACTTATCGTGGAAAAGAGGCAATTAATACGCTTGTTGAGTCTTGGGTGAGGGAAAATGAGCCGGAATACGACTTTGAGAGCTTCCACGGGGTCGCGCATAAGGTTTGGGCAATTACGGACGCACATATTTTAGAAGACCTGTCAGCGGCGTTCTCGGAAGTCCCAGCGCTATACATCGCAGACGGGCACCATAGAACGGAATCTGCTGTAAAAGTTGGCTTGAAACGGCGCGAAGAATTCCCAGAGGCTGGGCCAGAAGCGGAATTCAATTTCTTTTTATCGGTTGTTTTCCCGGAAGAGCAATTAGAGATTCTTGATTATAATCGGGTTGTGAATGTGCCACTTGAAGCGGAGTTCCTTAGTAAAATCGAAACTAGTTTTGACGTGGAAAATGTTGGAAAAGAAGCATTTAAACCGGAAAAGCCAAAACAAGTTGGGATGTATTTGGACGGGAACTGGTATAAACTTACGGCGAAAAGGGAAGTGATTCCAAATGATGTTATCGGGCAGCTGGATGTTTCGATATTACAATCGCAAGTTTTAACGCCGATTTTTGGGATTGAAGATATTCGTCGCGATAACCGCATTGATTTTGTCGGTGGAATACGTGGATTGGGTGAGCTAGAGCGTCTAGTTGATAATGGCAGCCATTCGGTCGCGTTTGCGATGTACCCGCCAACAATGGACGATTTACTTAGTGTGGCGGATGCTTCGGAAATTATGCCACCGAAATCGACTTGGTTTGAACCGAAATTATTAAGTGGGCTATTTGTCCATGATTTAGAGAGTAAGTAATTTTAGGATGAAGCATATTAGTTACTTTTATTCTGCGGAAAATGAGCCGGAGATAAACCTAGAGATATGGAAAGTGTTTATGAATAATAGTGAAGCTGAGCGTGAAATCCATTTTGAATATACAGGAATCGTGTTTGATATTCAGCTGGGAGAGGTCGGGAAAGCGGACTTGCCGGAGTTGGTTGAAACGCTGCTGGATAAGAACGGAATGGAAGCTTTACCGGTTTTAGTTGTGAATGAGGAAGTATACAAGTATGGCGAGTTTTCTGTTATTGATGCTATCTCGGAATTGCTAGATGTTGGTGTTTCTATCCAAGTAGAAGAAGATTGAAATCAAAAAGCCGGTCGGGAAATTAATCCTGACCGGCTTTTTAACTATTTTTTCTTTTTCCAGATAATTAAAGCTGTGGAAGATAGTAGGATACCAAGTAGAGCCGAGTTCCATGGTGTGGAATCGCCCGTTTTTGGTAAGGTAGCGGAAGCTTTTTTTACTTCGGTCTTCTTTAAATTAGAAGGTGTGGTTTTCGTTTGCTTTTTATCTGGTGAAGGTTGGTCTGTGTTCGTTTTTTTCGTATAGATGTAGTTAACGGTTTGTGTGCTATTTGTGAATAATCCTGTTGTGTTTGTTGGTTCTTTGGATAATGTGTAGCCGTCGATTTGTTTGGAAGTCGCTGTATACTTATCGCCAATATTTCCGTTTAGTGTCTCGGATGGAGCGAGTGTTTTGCCATTAGCATCCATGTAATTCACTGTTATCGGCTGAGCTGCTTCGGTGTTTTTTGTATACATATATGTCACGGTTTGGCTGCTTGTATTGAATGTGCCGGTTGCGTTAGTAGGTTTCGTTTTTAGAGTGTAGCCGTCGATAGTTTTTGGCGTAGTCGTGTAGTTATCTCCTACTGTTCCAGAAATTTCTGTGGTGGAGCTAAGTTGTTTATTATTTTCGTCAACGTAGTGAATTTCTACAACACCTTTTTCAGGAGTTGGATTTTTTGTGTAAATGTAGTTGACGGTTTGCGCGCTGCTTGTGAATTGTCCAGTCGCATTAGTTGGTTCGGCGGATAATGTGTAGCCGTCGATTTGTTTGGCAGTAGCGCTATAGGTGTCATCAACATTTCCGTTTAATGTTTCGGATGGAGCGAGTGTTTTGCCATTAGCATCCACGTAATTAACGGTTACAGGCTCTGCGGCTACGATGTTTTTAGTGTAAACGTACGTTACGGACTGGCTAGTAGTAGTGAATGTTCCAGTTGCGTTATCTGGAGTAGTCGTTAATGTATAATCTGGGATGTCTTTCGCGCTAGAAGTATAAGGATCGTCCAAATTACCGCTTAAAACATCATCATCCGCCAATTTTTCTCCTTTATCATCAAGGTAATGAACTGTGACGTCTTCTCCTTTGATGGGTTGAGGTGCTTCAAATGGAGTTGTTACGGTTCCTACTATAGCTCCATTTGCGGAGGTGAAAGTATAGGTTACGGCTGGATTATCTGTGCTGAGATTTTCCCAAGTTATTGTATTTGTTGCTTGGTCGTATACACCGCCGTCTCCCGGTTCAATATTCATCGGATTTCCAAACTGATCTAATAAATCAGGGCTAACTGGAATGGTCAAGTTGTTGTTTGTTAAAGTTTCTTTGGGCATCGTGATTGTTTGTCCTTCAGCATCAAAGGTATTGTTAAGAGCAGGGATTTTGCCCACAGAAGAGAAGTCTTGGATGTGAGCATTTACACAAGACAAACTTTTAAGCTTTGTATTATGAGAAACGTCTAATTTCGTTAGTTCAGTATTATTTAAATACAAATAGACTAATTTTGGGTTTTGTGAAAGATCCAATTCTGTTATACCAGCGCCTTGGCAGTCTAATGAATATAATTGTGTATTATGCGTGACATCAAGCTCTTTTATTTTTCTACATCCTTCAGCTTTAAAATATGTTAATTGTGGGTTGTGTGTTAGGTCTATTTCTAATATATCAGTTTGTATACATTGTAGTGTAGTTAATTTCGAAAGCGTAGTTACATCTAATTCGGTTAAATCATTTACGCCGCAATCAAAATATGTTAATTGTGTAAGTAGGGTTACATCTATTTCGGTCAATTTATTACCTGAGCAATCTAGGATAGTTAGCTGTGAATTTTGGTTGAGATCCAGTTCAGTTATATTATTATTGTCGCAGTATAAACGGTTCAGTAGTTTATTTTGACTTACATCTAATGCAGTTATTTTATTAAAGCTACAGTCTAAGGTTGTTAATTGAGTATGTGGTGTCACATCTAATTTGGTGATTTTTTTATTTAAATGGCAGTCTAGCTCCGTTAATTGTGTATTGTGGCTGACATCTAGTTCGGTTAAGGTGTTGCGCGCGCAGTTTAAATAAGTTAACAAAGGATTTTGGCTTACATCTATTTGTGTAAGTTTGTTTGTGTCACAATTTAAGTAGGTTAATTTTGTAAGTGGGGTTACGTCAAGGTTTGTAAGTTTATTTGAATCACATGCCAGATAAGTTAAATTAGTGTTTTGGCTAAGATCAAGGGTGGTCATGTTGTTACTTGTGCAAATTAAGCTTGTTAAACCAGTTAATTTTTCAAGACCAGTCATATCTGCTATGGAAGAATTGTGGCAGTCTAGACTTGTTAGGGTCGCTAGTTGTTCTTCGCTGATAGTGTCAGTTGCTTGCATTTCAAATGCTGCTGCTACTTTTGAAGCCAAATTGTCATCAGGAAACCAGTCGTTAAAACTTTGTGTTTGACCGGCTTTGAGTGTTTTCACGGGAGCGGGTTGCTTTGTGGCACTCTCTGTATTATTTGTGATTTCTGTTGTATTGTCTGTAATATCATTAGTTGCCGCGGAAGTTAATAGTGGATTTGAGACCATTGTCAAACTAATTAATGAGACTAATACTATTTTAGAGGTTTTCAATTGAGCTGGCTCCTTTAATTACTTTTTATAATCATTTATTATACGCCGAAATACTTGTTTTTTTGTCCCATTAAGGTACGAAAAACGCACGCATGTGATTCGTTTTTGTCGATTTGATGGCTAAAAAGAATTGCAAAAATGGTAGCGATTAATTTTCACGTCTATGATAATATAAAAGTGTCCGATTAAGTTAAACAAAGGAGTGAATCACGTGCCACATTTGAAAGACTATACGATTGGTATTCAACATATAAAGCAGCTGACTTCGGAAATTTCACTTGGAACAAAGTTGGTATTTGCTATTTCTGGACAGATAACGATTAAGCTTTCAGAGCAGAAATTTTATTTGCAGGAAGGCGATATTTTAGTTCTTGATCGCAACACTTTTTATACAATTGAAGGAAATGAAGATAATTTAATTATTGATTTAACAATTTCAGATACATTTTTTGCGCATTATTATGAGGATTATTTCCAGCATTCGTTTAAATTTTTCTCGAAGGAGAGTGATCCGGGGCGAGAGCGGGTTGTTGGGTCTTTGCGAAAGTCGGTTAGTGAGCTTTTGATTGCTTCGGCGACTAAAAAACGCGCGAATAAATTAGAGGCGCAATCGGCATTATTCCAAATTTTACTTTTGCTTACACGCTTTTTGAAAAGAGGGATTCCGTCTTCGGCACGGAAAGAAGTCAATGATAAACGGATTTCGCGCATTATTCGAGAAGTAGAAGAACGGTTTGATGAAGCCTTGTCTCTGCGCGAGTTTGCGCAAAAAGAGTTTTTAAGTGAGGCGTATTTGTCACGTTATTTTAAAAAGACAACGGGGCTTGGTTTTTTGCAGTATTTGACGGAAGTTCGGTTGAAGCATGCGATTCAAGATTTGCTTCACTCGGCGGAAACTATTACGGAAATAGCACTAAAAAATGGTTTTTCGAGTCAAAAGCATTTTTCGGAAGTGTTTAAGTTTCATTTTGAGTTGACGCCTAGCGAATATCGGATGGAGCATCATTCGGAAACGAATTTACTAATAGAAAACCGGGCGTCACAAATGGGTGCAAGTATCGAACACATCGCGCCATCACCGGAAATTTTAGTGAAGTTAGCGGGTCTTTATTATGATGTGGAGCTTGGTAAGGAATTAAATAAAGCGCCTTTTGAGAAGAAGAAAATTGATATTACGGAAAAGTCGGCGCGCTGTCTCAGCAAGAATATGAATATTTTAACGATTGGTGAGCTGAAAGAAGTGCTGAAAGATAATGTGCAAAAGCAGATTATTACGACGCGGGATGAAATTGGCATTAATTATATTGGCATTCGTCATTTGTTTAGAGGATCGACGTTCTTGCCTGAAACGGAAACGGATGAGCTAGTGCCGACCTCTTCGCCATATGCTAATGCGGATTTAGCGCTCACTTTTTTAAAGCAGCAGAATTTACAATTGTTTATTCGTTTGGAGTATCAAGATATTTTGGGTGAGGAAGAAGCGGTTTTTGAGCGTTTGGATCATTTTTTAAGACATTGTATGCAAGTTTTTGGGCGGGAATTTGTTTCTAAATGGCATTTTATGTTTTATGAACCGAAAAATACATATGCGGACAAAGCAGAATTGAAAAAACTTTATTTGAAGCTATATCAAATTATAAAATCGTGTTTTCCCGCTATCCAAGTCGGAAATTTTGTCCCGTTTTCGTTGTCTAAAGATGCGGTGCCAGAGCGCCACACATGGTTTTTAGAAGAAGCGGATAAAATTGATTTTGTTGCCTTTAATGCGAACCAAAATGAAGCGGTAGATTTTTCGAAAGAGGATACGCAGTCGTTTTTAGTTTCAGAGGATCATTGTTTGTCGAAAACGTTGAAGTTAAAGGCTTTCTTGAAGCATCATCATATTAATAAGCCGTTGATGTTGGTGAATTGGAATACGTTGTCGGGGAATACTAGGTATACGAACGGGACGTTTTTCCGAGGTGCGCTAGTTTTGAAAACGATGCTAGATTTGGTGCCAGAAGTGGATGCGTTAGGATTTTGGATTAATACGGAGCTGCATGAGGGTGACGATAGCAAGTTAAATATTAGCCTGGATGGGATTGAAATGTTCCACTTTTTTAACGGGAAAAGACCGGCGTTTTATGCGGTGAAGTTTTTGAGGCGGCTTAAAGGTGTTGTCGTCGCGGAAGGTCCTGACTTTATTATGACGAAGCACGTGGACGGATATCAGCTGATTTTGATGAACTGTGCGACGATTAATCCGCGCTATTCGGTGGAGGAACGGTTCACTAAAGAAGAGCAAAAAGAAATGCATATTCGGCTTACGGGGCTTGAAGCGGGTGAGTATCAGGTTCGAAAATGGCAATTTGACCGGGATAATGGGGCGCTTTATTCGAAGTATTGGCAGCTTAATAGTAAATACGGGATGGATAAAGAAATTTTGGATTACATTGTGGATGTTTCTCAGCCAACGCTCACGGTGACGGATGAAACGATAACGGAAGATTGGTCGTTTTATGCCTATTTAGATATTAATGCGATTCATTTTTATGAGTTTAGAAGTACGATTTAAAAAGTTCAACTACTGCAGTTGGACTTTTTTTATGCCTTTAACACCGAATTTTTGACATTGGTTAGTGTGGTTTGGAAAAGAAGTAAATTTCAAGCTAAAACTAAGCAAAAAAGCAAACTTCTTTTAGGTTAAATTTTTTTATAATAAAGGTGTAGTGAAAAA
Organism: Listeria swaminathanii; assembly: GCF_014229645.1. Classification (GTDB taxonomy): domain Bacteria; phylum Bacillota; class Bacilli; order Lactobacillales; family Listeriaceae; genus Listeria; species Listeria swaminathanii. The sequence continues at coordinate 252,100 of NZ_JAATOD010000003.1, forward strand.
TACGGATGTTCTGGCCAGCAGAAGTATTAAAAATGGAGGTTTGGAGAATGAAAGAGAAGTTGTTTCAAAAACTAGACGAAAAAAGAGATCGAATGATAGAAATTCGTCGTTACTTACATGAGCACCCTGAACTTTCTTTTCAAGAGGAAAATACGGCGAAATATGTGGCGGATTTTTACAAAAATATGGACTGCGATGTGCGGACGCATGTTGGGGGAAATGGCGTTGTTGTAACGATTGATACGGGTAAACCGGGCAAGACACTAGCTATTCGCGCCGACTTTGATGCACTTCCTATCCATGAAGAAACTGGTTTAGCTTTTGCCTCTAAAAACCCTGGTGTGATGCACGCTTGTGGTCACGATGGTCATACGGCTTATATGCTTATTTTAGGTGAAACGCTTATCGAAATGAAGCAAGAATTAACTGGGAAAATTGTTATTCTACATCAACATGCGGAAGAAACTCCTCCTGGTGGCGCGATTCAAATGATTAAAGATGGTGCATTAGACGGCGTGGATAATGTACTTGGAATTCATGTTATGTCTACGATGAAAACTGGCGAAGTCTTTTACCGCGAAGGTGCGATTCAAACTGGTCGTTCTTATTTCAAACTTAAAGTTCAAGGTCAAGGTGGGCACGGATCTTCTCCCCATTTGGCAAATGACGCAATTGTTGCAGCAAGTGAATTTGTGGTCGCTGTGCAAACCGTTATTAGCCGCCGTTTGAATCCGTTTGATGTTGGTTCGATTACGATTGGTTCTTTTGACGGAAAAGGTAGTTTTAATGTAATTAAGGATGCTGTGGAACTTGAAGGCGATGTTCGCTCGATGTCCGAAGAGGCGCGCAACATCATTCAAAAAGAAATTACGCGCATCGTTAGCGGGATTGAAGCTATGTTTGGCGTTACTTGTGAGCTTGATTACAAAAATGATTATCCGGTTTTAAATAATGACGAAGCTTTGACTGAGTTTGTTGTTAAATCAATTAAAGGGGCGGAAATTCCAGAAATCACGGATGTTATACGCTGCGAACCGCAACCGCCATCGGAAGACTTTGCTTATTATGCAAAAGAGCGTCCGAGCTCATTTTTCTATGTTGGGGCGATGCCGGCTGATGGTCATTTTTACCCGCATCATCATCCAAAATTCGACATTAATGAAGATTCATTATTAATTGCATCAAAAGCAATGGGAGCCTGTGTTGTAGATTACTTAAAAGGAGAGAATAACTAATGACATCAACTGCTTATAAAGGCACAAATAAACTTATTGTTGGGATTGTTTTCGGGGTTATCACGTTTTGGCTATTTGCTCAATCAATGGTAAACATCATTCCAGCGGTACAATCGGATCTGGGGATTTCTTCAGATTTACTTAGTATCGCCATCAGCTTAACCGCGCTATTTTCAGGTATTTTTATCGTTGTAGCGGGTGGGATGGCTGATAAATTTGGTCGTGTAAAATTAACTTATATCGGACTTATTCTTAGCATTATCGGTTCACTACTTCTTGTTTTGACTCAAGGGGCAACGTTACTTATTATCGGTCGTATTATTCAAGGGCTTTCGGCTGCTTGTATTATGCCGGCAACACTTGCACTAATGAAAGCTTATTTTGACGGAGCTGACAGACAAAGGGCACTTAGTTACTGGTCAATCGGCTCATGGGGCGGATCAGGTATTTGTTCATTCGCAGGTGGAGCTATCGCAACTTACATGGGTTGGCGCTGGATTTTCATTATTTCCATCGTATTCGCACTACTTGGAATGCTACTAATTAAAGGCACTCCAGAAAGTAAAGTCGTTCAAAATACAAAAGCAAAATTTGATTCATTCGGACTTGTTCTTTTTGTTATCGCAATGGTTTGTTTAAACCTTATTATTACTCGTGGCGCAACATTTGGCTGGACAAGCCCAATTACTATCGCTATGCTCGTTGTTTTCCTAGTTTCTGCGGGATTATTCTTCCGAGTGGAACTGAGACAAGCCAATGGATTTATTGATTTCTCGTTATTTAAAAATAAAGCTTATACAGGCGCAACACTTTCTAATTTCTTATTAAACGCGGCAGCTGGAACACTTGTTGTTGCAAATACTTATGTACAAATTGGTCGTGGTTTTACGGCATTCCAATCAGGTTTACTTTCTATCGGTTATCTAGTTTGTGTACTTGGAATGATTCGTATCGGTGAAAAAATCTTGCAACGTGTTGGTGCGCGTAAACCAATGATTCTAGGTTCAGGAATTACAGCAGTTGGTATCGCATTAATGGCACTAACATTTGTCCCGGGAACACTTTATACAGTACTTGTGTTTATCGGTTTTGCGTTATTCGGTATCGGACTTGGAATGTATGCAACACCTTCAACAGATACTGCTATCTCTAATGCGCCGGAAGACAAAGTCGGAGTAGCTTCTGGGATTTACAAAATGGCAAGTTCGCTAGGTGGCTCATTCGGCGTGGCGATTTCCGCTACAATTTACGGAGTTATCGCACTTTCCGGAAATATTGATTTAGCTGCAATGGTTGGACTTTTAACAAATGTTGGTTTTTGTGTAGTGTCACTTATTGCTGTTGCGGTAACAACACCGTCAGCGAAAAAAGCACTCGAATTAAAAGCTGCAAAAGAATAGGAGGCTGTATTTATCATGCGTACCAAGTTAATGAACATGCTTGAGGAACGAAAAGATGAAATCACTCAGATTAGACGGCATTTGCACGAACATCCTGAATTATCGTTTCATGAAGCAGAAACAGCAAAATTCATTCAAGATTTTTACAAAGGAAAAGATGTAGAAATTGCAACGGAAGTAGGTAATGGCCACGCGGTCGTTGTAACGATCAAAGGCGGCAAACCCGGAAAAACAATTGCCTTGCGCGCCGATTTCGATGCACTTCCGATTGAAGAAGAAACCGATTTACCATTTAAATCTAAAAATCCTGGTGTGATGCACGCTTGTGGTCACGATGGACATACGGCTTATTTACTTGTGTTGGCAGATTGCTTAATCCAGCTGAAAGAAAATATTCCTGGAACGATTAAAATTGTGCATCAACATGCCGAAGAAGCACCACCCGGCGGAGCGAAAAGCGTTGTCGAGTCTGGTATTTTGGATGATGTGGACCAAATTTTTGGGATTCATGTATTTCCTTTTGGCGAAAGTGGGCAGGTATATTATCATAGTGGCTACGCGATGGCCGGTCGTACCTATTTTAAATTAAAAATTCAAGGTGTTGGTGGGCACGGCTCGTCTCCGCATATGGCGAATGACGCGATTGTTGCGGGTGCGTATTTTGTGACAGCCATTCAAACGGTCGTGAGCAGACGCTTGAACCCATTTGATACGGGTGTTATAACGATTGGTTCTTTTGACGGAAAAGGTAGCTTTAATGTAATTAAGGATTCGGTTGAGTTAGAAGGCGACGTTCGTTACATGAATACCGAAAATCGGGACAAAATGGATGCGGAAATCCACCGAATTGTTGCTGGTATTGAGGCGATGTTTGGCGTAAGCGTGGAATTAACGTATACAAACGATTATCCGCCACTTTATAATGATCCAGCAGTAACGGAACAAGTTATTGGTAGCTTGCAAAAAGGGATTGGCGAGTACTTAACAGAAATCTCTGAATATGATATGCTTTCAGGGTCAGAAGATTTTGCATATTATCTACAAAAAATCCCGGGCGTCTTCTTCTACATTGGTGCAAAGCCAAAAAATGTCTCACATGCATATTTTAATCATCATCCGAAATTCGACATTGATGAAGATGCGTTGTTAGTTGCAGCTAAATCAGTTGCAGACGTTGTGTTAGATTATTATAAATTAAATGGATAATAGCTTTGAAAAGAGCATAGTCAGACTTTAAGAATCTGGTTATGCTCTTTTGTTAGTGGCGGGATTTAAAGAGGAGTGAATTCAAATGAATCAGGTAAAAGGAGAAAGGCATTCGTTAATGGTATTACTTGTTCTATTTATAGGCTATACCAGTGTATACGTGGACAAATACACTATCGGAATTTCGCTTGTAACTGTTTCTCAGGATTTGGGATTTGATCCGAGTCAGAAAGGTTTGATTTTAAGTGCTTTCTTTCTAGGTTATACGCTTTTTCAAATTCCGATGGGGTATTTAAATAATCGGATTGGCGCACGTCCTGTTCTTGCGATATCGATTATTGTTGTCGGGCTGTTTCTTATTATTTTTGGCTTTGGATATTCCTTGCTGTTTTTGGTTGTTATTCGTTTCTTGTCTGGGGCGCTCGGGCATGCGGGTTATCCGCCATCTGTCAGCAACTATATTTCTCTGCATATCCCTTTAAATAAGCGAGGTTTTGCGCAATCGGCAATGCTCGCGTCCTCTGGTTTTGCGGCCTTTATTGGTCCACTTTTAATCGCACAATTATTACTAACAGTAGGTTGGCGTACTACATATTATTGGATTGGTATTGCAGTAATTTTGATTGGATTTTTGATTTTACTAGTAGTACCAAAAGCGCCAAAAATCGATTTAAGCGCCCAAAAAGAAAAAATCAAAGTACCTTTCTCGGAACTTTTAAAAGACAAACAGTTGTGGATTCTGTTGCTATCAGCGCTATTTATCAATGCAGCAAATTATGGTTTAACAAGTTGGCTTGCTTCCTATTTGAGTGAAGTACGCGGGATTTCTATTAGCGAAGTGAGTTATATTAGTTCTTTAGCGGGACTCTGCATCTTAATCGCGGGCGTTGTTGGTGGCTATTTTATCAGTCGTTTTTTCAAAGGAAAAGAGCCAATGGTCATTTTCACGTTTTGCGTACTTGGAGCATTTACGGTTTACGGCGTGTACTTATTTGATCAACTGACGCTTTCGATTATTTGCTTGTGTTTATGTAATGTTTTCCTCATTATGGCCTTTACAACGCTGATGGGGCTGCCACACAAGTTATTTAAACAGAGCCACATTGCGACAAAATACGCGGCCATCAACTCGGGCGGGGTTTTAGGTGGATTTTTCGCACCGATGATTATTGGGGACTTGGTAAAGGCAACTAATTCTTATCAATCGGCTTTTCTATTCTTGGCGATAACTTTATTAATGTCAGGAATTATTGTTTTAGCGATAAAAAAACGAGCAGCAATTAGCGAATAAAATAAAAGGAGGAAAACAAGATTGGCTTTGTTTTCCTCCTTTTTAATTAAGCTAATCCGCCATTGGTAAAGATGACTTGCCCATTGACCCAGCGTGCAGGTCCGGCTAAAAAGGCTACAGTTTCAGCAATATCATCCGGCTGTCCGAGGCGTTCGAGTGGTGTTGCTTTTGCTAAGTTTTCAATCGTTTGCTCATCTTTCCCAGTTAAGAATAACGGGGTGGCAGTTGGGCCGGGAGCGACTGCGTTGACGGTAATATCTTTGCCACGAAGTTCGCGCGCGAGGATTAAAGTGAGCGACTCAACCGCAGCCTTGCTAGCCACATAAGCCCCATACGCCGGAAAATTGGTTCTGGTTACCGAAGTGGAGAAATTAATAATTGCGCCACCAGTTCGTACTCTGAGGGCAGCCTGCTTGGAAACAACAAAAGTGCCACGGACATTAGTTCGCTGAATCAGGTCAAACTCGTCCATATCTAAAGTGGCAATCGGACTTAATTTCATAATGCCGGCTGTATTAACGACGACATCAACCCCGCCAAAATGAGCTTCGATTAAGTCAAAAGCGCTAATCATCTGCGCTTCATCTGCAACGTCACCACCAACACTAATTGCTTCACCACCAGCTGTCACAATCGTTTCGACAAGTGCCTCCGCTTTCGCCTTATTTCCAGCATAATGAACAGCTACCGCGTAATCTTGCGCGACTAATTTTTCAACAACCGCCTTACCAATACCGCCAGAACCCCCTAAAATAAATGCAACACGTTTATTTGTCATGGTCTATTCGCTCCTTTAATTGTAAAATAGTTACTTTTTTTATTTTAAGTAACTTTATAGTTGGAAGTATACTCCTTTTGGTTACTTTGTCAAGGATTTGTAACTTTCTTAAATTCATGTATAATTAAAAGCAAAGAATGAACGGAATGGAGGGATTGAAATGGCGCGTTTATCACAAGAAATTATTTTGGATATGGCAGAGAAAATTATTTATGAAAAAGGGATGGAGAAAACGACTCTTTATGATATTGCGGGGAATTTGAACGTCACACATGCGGCGCTTTATAAGCATTACCGAAACAAGGAAGACTTATTTCAAAAATTGGCATTACGTTGGCTGGAGGAGACTTCACGGGAGATTTTCGCGTGGAATTCGGCGGCTGGACAATCACCGGACGATGCGCTTCACGATTGGCTCTGCCTCTTGGCTGGGACGAAGAAAAAACTGTATGCAACTGATCGGAAAATGTTTTTACTTTACACCGATTATATTGAACAAAATGAAGCATTAGTGAAGAATCATGTAGAGCATTTAGCGCAAAAAGTAGAGGAAGTTAGCGGGCGGAAGGAACAAGGCGCCGCGATTATAACGGCGTTTGTTTATTTTCACAATCCTTATTTTGCGAATCGTTGGGAGCAAGAGGGGCATGAGGAGTTATTTGAGCGTGTTTGGCAGTTGGTTAAGTGACAAAAAGGGATATTGCTTTGAGCAAATCCCTTTTTTATTATGACTAAAACCCAACCGCCATCAACTTCTCTGTATCCTTAAACCGTTTATCCGCAGTATCCGCACCCAAAACAATGGAAATCACACGCTTTCCATCGCGATCAGCTGTTCCAATAAAACAATACCCAGCTTCATCGGTAAATCCTGTTTTTAGCCCGTCTAGCCCTTGTATGGCACCGATCAAGTCGTTGGTTGATTCGAGTTTGGCGCCTTCTTCGGTTATGATGCTGGACTTGGAAGTTGTTTCAAGCACTTCAGAATGAGTGGAAATTAATTGAGATGATAGCAAAAATAAATCTTTTGTAGTAGAAACAGCCATTTTCCCATCAACATCAAGCCCGCTGGCACTGACAAATTTGGTTTTATTAGACAATCCGAGTTTTTTCGCCTCATTATTCATTTTTTGAGGGAAACTCGCTCCTTCCAAACGGTCACCTAACGTCTCGGCGGCATCATTTGCAGACATGACAAGCATCGCGCTATATAAATCCCTGACCGACCACGTTCTTTTTTGTGTAATAGCGTAAAGTGAAACTGCAGAGGGATCATCGAGCCGAACGAGATCAAGTTGCTCATCCCACGATAATTTTTTGTTATCCACAGCCTCAAGAACTAAAAAAGCCGTCATTAATTTTGTTAAACTTGCGATTGGCATAACTTTATCAGCATTTTTTTCATATAACATTTTGCCATTTTCGACTGAAAAGACCGCGGCAGCTTTGGCTGATAAATATACGTCTGGCTGCTTCGCGGAACACGATGAGAGTAGTAATAGCCCTATTAGTAGCACCCAAGTAAGTTTATGTATTTTCATTTTTTCTCCTCCTTTTGACTTCAGTATAGAGAAAAAGAATTGAGTTAAAGCCAAGGAATTAGAAGGATATTTTAAAGCTTTGGTCGGAAAATTTAAGTTTTCTTAACTAGTAGAGATAAAACTATTGTTATTCACATGTGGATAAGTTAAAATAATAGGGATGAATTTTTATTAACGGTTTTTCTGTGGATATGTTAATAAGTCTATGGATAACCTTCAAAATACTAACAATTTAATTGCTTTGGTCAAAGCGGAGCGTAAGTTGTTGAAAATGCACAAAATCACGTGCCAAAATTTATTCAAAATAGGATAAGGCTTATTTGGGCTGGAATTCTAATGAGAAAGGATGAGTAAAGAATGGAATTTGATACTATTGCTGCAATCTCAACACCGCCGGGAGAAGGGGCCATTGCTATTATTCGATTAAGCGGTCCAGAGGCGATTCAGATAGCGGATCGTATTTTTTATGCCAAAAATAGTTTAAGTGATGCGGAAAGTCACACCATTCATTATGGTCATATAAAAGAAGACGGCGAAGTGATTGAGGAAGTGATGGCCACAGTAATGCGTGCCCCGCGGACTTTCACACGGGAAGATGTCGTCGAAATAAATGCTCATGGCGGAATCGTTTCCGTGAATCGCGTATTGCAATTGTTACTTCGAAATGGCGCTAACCTAGCTGAACCAGGCGAGTTCACAAAGCGCGCATTTTTAAATGGAAGAATCGATTTATCACAAGCAGAGGCCGTGATGGATTTAATTCGCGCCAAGACAGACCGGGCGATGGGCGTTGCAATTAGACAAATGGACGGAAATCTTTCACGTTTAATTCGCAATTTGCGCCAAGAAATTTTGGATGCACTCGCGCAAGTCGAGGTAAATATCGACTATCCCGAATACGACGATGTAGAGGAAATGACCCAGCGAATGCTACTGGAAAAAACAGAACTAGTTCGCGCTTCCGTCGAGCAACTTTTACAAACAGCCAGCCAAGGGAAAATCCTCCGCGAAGGCTTAGCAACAGCAATTATCGGTCGACCAAACGTCGGAAAATCTTCCTTGCTTAACCAACTAATTCAAGAAGAAAAAGCGATTGTGACAGATATTGCTGGTACGACACGAGATATTATAGAAGAATACGTCAACGTCCGCGGCGTCCCATTACGTTTAATAGACACAGCTGGAATCCGCGAAACAGAAGATATCGTCGAAAAAATCGGCGTAGAACGGTCCAGAAAAGCGCTAGCGGATGCGGACTTTATCCTGTTAGTATTAAATCAAAATGAAGAGTTAACAGTGGAAGATGAAGCGTTATTTGAAGCGGCGGCAGGCCATAATTATGTCGTTGTTTTAAATAAAACTGATTTGGAAACAAAGCTTGATATAGAGAAAGTGCGTGAAATCGCAGGTGGAAACCCGATTGTCGCGACCTCTTTAGTGAACGATGAAGGTTTAGAGGCTTTAGAAGAAGCAATTAAAACCCTATTTTTTGCTGGTGATATTGATGCTGGCGATGCAACTTATGTGTCGAATGTCCGCCATATTGCGCTCCTTCATCAAGCACTGGATGCGTTAAATGCCGTTACAACAGGAATTCAGCTTGGCATGCCGGTGGATATTGTCCAGATTGATATGACTCGCGCATGGGATTTACTAGGCGAAATTACTGGTGATTCTGTCCAGGATGAATTACTCGATCAGCTGTTTAACCAATTTTGCCTTGGAAAATGATTTTTTAGGAGATGTTTTTATAAAATGCAAACCTATGATGCAGGAACTTTTGACGTCATCGTTGTTGGTGCAGGCCATGCGGGTGTAGAAGCAGGACTTGCCAGTGGACGAATGGGCGCCAAAACGCTGATGTTAACGATAAATTTAGATATGGTCGCTTTTATGCCATGTAATCCTTCTGTTGGAGGTCCAGCAAAAGGCGTAGTTGTGCGCGAAATTGATGCTCTCGGCGGCGAAATGGGTCGCAACACGGATAAAACTTACATCCAAATGCGGATGCTAAATACAGGTAAAGGCCCGGCTGTTCGCGCATTACGTGCTCAAGCAGACAAGTGGGATTACCAACACGAAATGAAACACACGATTGAAAAAGAAGAAAATATCACTTTGCGCCAAGGACTTGTTGACCGTTTAGTTATTGAAGATGGCGTGTGTAAAGGCGTTATCACAAACAGCGGCGCGATTTACTACGCGAAAACAGTCGTTATTACGACAGGAACTTTCTCACGTGGCGAAATTATTGTCGGCGAACTGCGCTACTCAAGTGGTCCGAACAACCAACAACCATCTGTGAAACTTTCGGAGCATCTAGAAGAACTAGGCTTTGAACTACGCCGTTTTAAAACCGGAACACCACCACGCGTAAAATCAAGTACAATCGACTACTCAAAAACAGAAGAACAACCGGGTGACGATCATCCGCGCGCATTTAGTTTTGATACAGTAGATATGATGCTCGATCAACTACCATGTTGGTTAACCTATACAAACGAAACAACGCACGAAATAATCCAAGCCAATTTGCACCGTTCACCAATGTTTACAGCAACGAAAAAAGGCACTGGCGCAAGATATTGCCCATCCATTGAAGATAAAATTGTCCGTTTCAGCGACAAACCAAGACACCAAATCTTCCTTGAACCAGAAGGCAAAAACACTGAAGAAGTATATGTCCAAGGTCTTTCCACAAGTTTACCAGAAGAAGTACAACGCGAAATGTTAAGAAGCATCCCGGGACTTGAAAATGTTGAAATGATGCGCGTTGGCTATGCAATCGAATATGACGCAGTGATGCCTGACCAATTATGGCCATCACTTGAAACCAAATTAGTCGAGGGACTTTTCACAGCTGGCCAAATTAATGGTACAAGTGGTTATGAAGAAGCAGCTGGCCAAGGCTTAATGGCAGGAATCAATGCTGCCCGCAAAGTCTTTGAAAAAGAACCTGTTATCCTCGGTCGTGACCAAGCTTATATCGGCGTTTTGATTGACGATTTAGTAACAAAAGGAACAGAAGAGCCATATCGCTTGCTTACTTCCCGTGCTGAATACCGCTTATTATTGCGCCATGACAACGCAGATTTACGTTTAACTGAAATCGGTCATGAAATCGGCTTAATTAGCGACGAACGTTATGAACGCTTTTTAGCGAAACAAAGTGCCATCGAAGCAGAAAAAGAAAGACTACAAAAAACACGCATCAAACCAACTGCTGAAGTGCAAGCAATGCTAAAAGAAATCGGCTCAGGTGAACTAAAAGATGGAATTCTAGCAGCAGATTTACTTCGCCGTCCAGAAATAACTTACGATAAAATCGCCCAAATTGTTTCACGTGAAACATTTGTGACCGACGAAATCGCTGAACAAGTAGAAATCCAAGTAAAATACGAAGGCTACATCCAAAAATCCAACCTTCAAGTAGAAAAAATGAAACGCATGGAAGACAAAAAAATCCCAGAAAACATCGACTATGATGCAATCAGCGGACTCGCAACAGAAGCCCTAGAAAAATTAAAGAAAATCGAACCCCTTTCCATCGCTCAAGCTAGCCGTATTAGTGGGGTAAACCCAGCTGATATATCGATATTGCTTGTTTATATTGAGCAAGGGAAAATCGCGAAAATAAAGTGAGGAAAAAACATGAACCCAGAACAATTCCAAACAGCACTTGCTGAAAAAGGAATAGAACTAAGCGACGCACAACTAAAACAATTCCACGACTACTTCGAAATGTTAGTAGAATGGAATGAAAAAATGAATTTAACAGCTATTACTGACGAAAAAGAAGTGTACTTAAAGCACTTCTACGACTCTATTTCAGCTGCGTTTTATGTTGATTTTACGAAATTCGAGTCCATTTGTGATGTCGGGGCTGGCGCTGGTTTTCCAAGTATTCCAATTAAAATCTGCTTCCCGCATTTAAAAGTGAGCATCGTGGATTCCTTGAAAAAACGCATGACTTTCCTAGATGCGCTGGCAGAAAAATTAGGCCTAACCGATGTGCGTTTTTACCATGATCGCGCTGAAACATTTGGCCAAAATAAAGCGCACCGCGAAAAATATGACCTTGTAACTGCACGTGCCGTAGCAAGAATGAGCGTATTATCTGAGCTTTGCATGCCACTTGTCAAAAAAGGCGGGTCATTCCTAGTAATGAAAGCAGCCCAAGCCGAACAAGAGCTACAAACGGCCGAAAAAGCCATCAAACTATTTGGCGGAAAAGTAGTCAATCATTACTCCTTCTTATTACCAGTAGAAGAAAGCGAGCGCAACATTTACGTCATTAATAAAACAAAAGAAACGCCAAACAAATATCCACGCAAACCAGGAACACCCAACAAATTACCAATCGAATAATCTAAGATAGGCCCTTTCAATCGAAAGGGCTTTTTATTTTTAACAGCAACGTCATTTTTCAAAGCTAGTTTCCATAAGCAACCGCACTCAAATATGAAAATCATTTTCATTTAATCGATATTGATAAAATCATTTTCGTGTGATATAGTCTGTTTGAAAACGCATACTTTACACTGAAACACAGTATAGAGGAGGAGTATCAGTGGTTAATTCTGTTATGGAAAAAATCAAAGGCGGGTTAGTGGTTTCCTGCCAAGCTTTAGAAGACGAACCACTTCATAGCGCATTTATTATGTCAAAAATGGCTCTGGCCGCAGTTCAAGGTGGTGCTGTTGGCATTCGAGCAAATACGGCAAAAGATATTCGCGCAATTCAAAGTGAGGTAGACGTCCCAATTATTGGCATTTACAAAAAAGACTACGCTGATTCGGACGTGTTTATCACCCCCACTTTAAAAGAAGTTAGAGAAATATGCGAAACGGGAGTGGGAATTGTTGCAATGGATGCGACAACGAGAAAAAGACCACATAACGAAGACCTCAAAGAGATACTAAGCACCATTCGAAAAGAGTTTCCAGATACACTTTTTATGGCGGACACAGGCAGTATTGAAGACGTTTATTACGCTGATTCCCTTGGCTTCGACTTAATTGGCACAACGCTTTACGGATACACCGAGGAAACAGCGAATAAAAATATCAGCGATCACGATTTTTCCCATTTGAAAGAAGTATTGAAAAGTACGAAGCGCCCAGTGATTGCAGAAGGGAAAATCGATTCGCCTAGTAAAGCACGACAAGTTCTTACGTTAGGTTGTTATGCTGTCGTTGTTGGCGGCGCAGTAACTCGGCCACAGGAAATAACCACCCGCTTTACAAATGAAATCCAAAAAATCCAAGAAGAAAGAGGTAAGTGACATGACAAAGCAAATCAAAGTTGGCGTAATTGGCGTTGGACAAATGGGGCAGTATCATGCGGAAATTTATCAAAAACTTCCGCAAGTTGAGTTAGTAGCAATTTGCGAGTTTAACGATGAAAGACGCGCTGAAATGGCAGAGAAATTTCAGTGCAAAGCATACAAAGACTACCATGAACTTCTAGCAAATACGGAGATTGAAGCTGTGAGCATTGTTTTACCTGATAATATGCACCGTGATTGTGTGGAAGAAGCCGTAAAACATAACAAGCACATTTTGCTAGAAAAGCCGCTTGCGAAAGAACTTGAAGATGGCAAAGCGATGTATGAACTGACAAAAGACTACGACAAAGTATTTACGGTTGGATTTTTACTAAGATTTGATCCGCGTTTTAATATGATTAAGCAGCGCCTAGATAACGGCGAATTAGGCGATATTATTCATCTTTACTGTCGTCGCAACAGTCCAATTACCGGTCCAAAGCGGTACATAGGTGCTTCTGATTTAAGTATGCACGTAATGATTCACGATATTGACTATATCAATTGGTATATGGATAGCGAGCCAGTCAAGGTTATCGCCAAAAGCCGCAGTGTGCTACTTAAAGAATACGGGATGAATGATGTTATTTATGCCATCGTTACCTATGAAAATGGCGCAATCGCTTGCCTTGAAGCGTGCTGGGTTCTTCCAGAAAACTCGCCAACCATCATTGATGACAAGCTAGAATTAGTCGGAACAAAAGGCGTGGCATATGTAGACTCTTGTGACCACGGTGTTCGTTTTGTTAGTGAAAAAGGGGTTTCCTATCCTGACTCAAGACACTGGTACTACACAAATGGAGAAGTGTCCGGAGATTTGGCAGAAGAAGTTATGGCTTTTATTAATAACGTTGCGAATAACACAAAATCGATTATCACACCAAAAGAAGCGTATGATTCCTTGCGCGTAGTAGATGCCATTGAACGTTCGATTGCGGAAGGAAAAGAAGTATCACTATAAAATAGCGCCACACATATGATTGGAGGGGGAATTATGTCTATTCGGGTACATGTACAAAAGTTTGGGAGTAAGCTAAGTGGTATGGTCATTCCGAATTTAGGGGCTTTTATGGCTTGGGGTATTTTGACGGCAATTGGGGTAGCGACAGGCTCTGAGATGTTAAAAGGGTTTATCGCACCAATGCTAAATTACTTGTTACCACTTCTGATTGCTTTTGCTGGAGGTCGAGCGGTTCACGGTTACCGAGGCGGAGTTATTGGTACTGTTGCAACAATGGGGGCAATTATTAGTTCGGATATAACCATGTTTATCGGCGCAATGATAATGGGTCCGCTCGCTGCTTGGCTACTCAAAAAATTTGACGAACGAATTGATGGAAAAATACCAGCTGGATTTGAACTATTAGTTAATAACTTTTCGATTGGGATTATCGGAGCAGGCCTTGCACTATTTTCTTACGTTGCAATTGCTCCTATGGTTGAAACGGTAACAAAAGTGTTAGCAAGCGGCGTGGATGTGTTAATTAATAACCATTTGCTTCCACTAACGGCCTTAATTATTGAGCCAGCCAAAGTGCTATTCCTAAACAATGCGATTGGTCAAGGTATTCTTAGTCCACTAGCCACCTTGCAACTCGCGGAAACAGGGAAGTCGGTGCTTTACTTACTAGAATCTAACCCCGGACCAGGTCTTGGAATTCTACTTGGTTATATGTTCTTTGGAAAAGGAAACTCCAAAGCATCTTCATATGGGGCAAGTGTTATTCACTTATTTGGTGGTATTCATGAAATTTACTTCCCGTTCGTTTTAATGAATCCAATTCTAATTTTGCCGCTTATTCTTGGTGGTATGACAGGAACATTTATTTTAACAATGACAAACGCGGGACTGGTTGGCGTAGCTTCTCCGGGTAGTATTATCACGATTATGATGATGGCAGCACCCGGTGACCATATTAAGATACTTATTGCAGTGCTATGTGCGGCGCTCGTTACGTTCATTACCGCCATTCCATTTATTAAACGCATGGGCAACAAAGACGCTGAATTACAAGACGCGGCGAAGAAAATGGAAAGTCTTAAAGGCAAAAAAAGCAGCATTTCCTCCGTTTTTGAATCTCCAGTAGATGATTTTAATTTTAAAAATGTTAAAAGAATCGCTTATGCGTGTGATGCGGGGCTTGGATCCAGTGCAATGGGCGCAACCGTACTACAGAAAAAAATCAAAAATGCTGGCTTAGACGATATTAAAGTGTTCCATATCGCCATCCATGAATTGCCAACCGAATGTGATGTGGTCGTGACGCATAAATCCCTCATCGACCGAGCCAGAGAAAAACAGCCAGATGCGTATTATGTCGAAATAACGGATTACCTCGGCGCACCAGAATATCAAGAGCTGATAGATAAAATAGTTGCAGACCGAGAACAAAAGAATTAACTTATTTGTAAGCGCTTCTTTTTAGGGGCGCTTTGAATAGTAAAGTGGGTAGGAGGAAAATGATGTTAAAAGCGATTGTGATGGATTTTGACGGAATTGTTATTGATACAGAGGTAGTTTGGTATGAAATTTTTCAAGATTGGTTTAAGACAAAGCAACATTACGACCTTTCTATCGAGGAGTTTTTGCAGTGTGTTGGGTCTAACGTGGACGATTTATTTCGCGAATTAAACGAGACGCGGCAAATGGATATTAATCGGCAAGTGTTCGAAGCAGAAACACAAGCAACTTTTATTGAAAAGAGTCAGTTTTTACCTGCCAAAGAAGGCGTTGCAAGTTTTATTCGTGACTTAAAAGAGCGAGGATTAAAGTTAGCGCTCGCGACGTCATCGAAGCGACCAAAACCGCTCTATCATTTGGAACGACTAGGATTGCTTGAATATTTTGATGCAATTATTACAGCAGAGGATGTTACGCGAATTAAACCGGAACCAGATTTATTTTTAGAAGCTTTGCGGACGCTTGATGTTAAGGCCGAGGAGGCGCTTATTGTGGAAGACTCGCGCAATGGACTTTTGGCGGGGAATAGGGCCGGTGTAAATGTTCTGGTCATTCCGAATGAGGTGACGAAATATAGTGATTTAACGCCAAGCTATATGGAGCGAGAGTCGTTAGCTAAGGTAGACTTAGCTGAAATAATAGCCGAATATAACAAATAAGGAGGCGCTAAAATGTTATTAGATCAAGTTACTTTAGAAGATATTGAGATAAATTTACAAGCAAAAGATTGGCGGGAAGCAATCCAAACAGCCGCAAGACCGCTACTAGAACGAGGCGCAATCAAAAAAAGTTATATCGACGGAATGATTCAAAGCGTAGAAAATAATGGACCATATATAGTGATTGCGAAACATATCGCGCTAGCGCACACACGACCAGAGTTTGGCGTCATCCACGGCGGTTTAACATTTGCGACACTTGCTGATGGCGTGGCTTTTGGCAGTGAAATGTTTGACCCAGTGAAACTGATTATTACACTGGCGGCAACGGACGCAGAAAGCCATTTAGATGTGCTGTCAGAGCTTGCTGAAGTACTAATGGATGAGGAGAAGGTAGCCCGTTTAATCACAGCAAACTCAAACCAGGCATTTTATGATGAATTAACAAAAGAAGGATAATAATTTCACTAAAGAGGTGAAGAAATGGAAAATTATCTTTGTGTCGACATTGGTGGAACGAGTATCAAATATGCCAAATTTAACCGGGAAGGCGCGCGGCTAGGTGCGATTAAGTCTTGTCAGACCCCTGTGAGCGACGGAGCGAATCAAATCATGCCCGCGCTTATTCGGATTGTCGAACAGGGAAAAACGGGTGTGGCGGGCGTCTGTGTTGCTTCAGCGGGTGTTGTTCATCCTGAAAAAGGTAATATTATTTATGCTGGTTATACGATTCCCGGATACACTGGAACGGAAATTAAAGCAGAAATAGAGCACCGTTTCGACCTTCCATGCGCAGTGGAAAACGACGTGAATGCGGCCTGTCTTGGCGAGTCATGGCTAGGCGGAGCACGGGGGCGTGGAAGCGTGCTCTGTTTGACAATCGGGACAGGTATCGGCGGAGCAATGTTGATAAATGATAAATTAATAAACGGCTATTCTTTTACCGCGTGCGAAGTCGGTTATATGCAGCTTTCACAAGGGAAATTTCAAGATGTCGCTTCAACAAAAACATTGATTAAACAAGTAGCCTCGCGAAAAAATATCGATGCAAATGCTCTAAACGGACGACAAGTAATGGAATGGGCCTATGGCGACGATGCAGCTGTACTGGCGGAAATAGAGCAATGGATTGAGAATTTAGTAGAAGGTGTAGTAAACTTAATCTATATTTTCAACCCAGAAGTGATTGTGCTCGGTGGGGGCTTAATGGAAGAAGAGGCGTTCTTTAAACCTCGGCTCGAAGCGGCTATTTCAGCCAAATTAATCTCACCGATGTTCGATACAGCAGATCTTACTTTCGCAAAGCTGGGAAATGAAGCAGGGATGATTGGCGCGCTCTATCATTTCTTAAACCAGAAAGAGGCCAAAAAAGATGACGATTTTAAGTGAAATTCAACAAAATTACAATCGATTACCAAATAAAGAAAAGCAAATTGCGAAATATATTTTAGAAAAAAGTGATGAACTCAAGAACATTAATATTAAAGAGCTAGCTGAAGAAACCGGCACGTCCATTTCGACGATAACGAGATTTTGCCGCCACGTTCGCTGTGATAGTTTTGTTGATTTGAAAATGCGGGTAAATACAGCAGCAACAATGGTCCCTTCGCTTGGTTATGATGACCTTTTTGAGGAGGTTTATTCGTTTTACCATAAAGTGATTGATAACACGGTGAAGCTAATCGAGCCAGCGAAAATTCGTGAAGTGGTGCAATATATTCAAGCAGCGAAACGGGTCTATATTTGCGGCGTCGGAAGCTCGGGGCTCACTGCTGTTGAGATGTCACAGCGCCTGATTCGGATGGGGCTTAACGTTATCAGTGTCAACGATCCGCACATGATGATTATCACCAGTTCAATCACAACAAAAGAAGATTTTGTAATAGGTATTTCCAACTCAGGCAACACCCCAGAGCTAGTCACAGCACTAAAAAATGCCAAGAAAAACAAAAGTAAAGTGGCGACATTTACCAGCTTTGAAAATAGTGAAATGACTGAAATCAGCGACGTGACCATCCCGGTTTACAATACTTTATTCGTGAGTAAAAGATATTTCGCCAATAGCCAGTTTTCGATTATGTATGTGATGGATATTATTTCCATGATGCTACTGCAAAATGAGTCTTACCGGGAAAATATGGAAAAAACCATCAATACAGTCACCGATGAATTTCATTAAGATACATTAGAAAAATAGATGGAACTGTGGAATTTTCGCAGCTCGATCTATTTTTTTCGAATTTAAACTGTAGAATAAGCGTGTTTTTCTGTGACATTTCTGCTAAAATAGTTTAAGAGACTTGCGGATAATAGCCTATAGTAAGAACCCCCAAGATTTTCCGGAAAGGAAGGACCCAGATGCCTTTTTCACGTTTATTTGGAAAAAAAGATAAGAATCAAGTAGATGATATCGATAATGATAATAAAGTAGCAGAAGAAGAGGTACAGCGCGTACAAGAACTTCCTACAGATAAAATTTTCCCGAACCAATTCCAACCACGGACAGTATTTGATCAAGATAAGATTGATGAGCTTGCTCGAACTATCCGAATTCACGGTGTTATTCAGCCGATTGTGGTTAGAGAAATGGAACCGGATTATTATGAAATCATTGCGGGAGAGCGCCGTTTTCGTGCCGTGCTTTCTTTAGAATTGGAAAAAATCCCAGCAATTATTCAAAATTTAGATGATGAAGAGGTAGCTGCGATTGCGTTAATTGAAAACTTACAACGTGAGGAATTAACACCAATTGAGGAAGCGAAAGCATATCGAAGCTTGCTAGACATGCAAGACGTGACACAAGAAGCACTTGCGCAGCGTGTCGGCAAAAGCCAGTCTGCCATCGCAAACAAAATGCGTCTTCTAAAACTACCAGAAACGATTCAAGAAGCCGTGCTCAACAAAAAAATTTCAGAGCGCCATGCTCGTTCATTACTAGCTTTAGAAACGGAAGCGCAACAAGTGGCACTTTTAGCTGAAATAGAAGAGAATAACTGGAACGTCAAACAAACTGAAGCAAGAATTCAAGAACTTTTAGGCGTAAAAAAACCAGAAGCAATGAAAAAGCCAAAACCAAAACGCCAAGCTATTAGTCGTGACGTGCGCATCGCTATGAACACGATTAAACAGTCGGTGACAATGGTTAAAGATAACGGAATGGACCTAGATTTCACCGAAGTAGAAACAGACGATTTTTATCAAATTACCATTCAAATTCCTAAAAAGAAGTAAAGAGGTGTAACAGTGAGGTTTTTGAAGATAATTGGCCATGCAATTGGTGTCATTAGTTGTTTGATGGTACTTCCATCTTTCGTAATAGCGATTACAAGTGCAGTTTTAAGCTTTAATCCACTATATATTACCTACTTTTTCACCAGTCCTTATGCCCGAGCAGTTGCCGTAGCAGAAGAGTCCGGTTGGGGAAGTGGCTTTAATATTTTATTAGTTAATTACGGGGCATATCTCGTCGCATTTGGCTATACTTTCTTTGCGATAGTGAAGATTTACAGTTGGTACCAAATCGCTAAAGAAGTAAAAAAATAGTTACGAAACCCTGCTAAATGAAGCGGGGTTTTTATTTTTGGGCGGAAAAACAACTCAAATTGAGTGACATAGTTTTATTTCTTAAAAATTAGAGAAAATAAGTGCAATTTTGAACAGAAAAAAGTACAATAGAATTAGGTAAAGTTGTAAAGGAGGGAGTGATTCACTCAACTCTGGGTGGAATCACGAAACGAATGGCAAAAATCATTTTTGTGAAAGACGAACAAAATGAGTTCCAAGCGTATGATTTCTTACAAAATTTAATTGTGGAAGAACCACTCATGGCCACTTTAGTATTCCAAGGCCTACTACAATTAGAAACAGCAGAAACAAGAAAACTTAGTACTGGGAAGCAAATTCTCCCCGATGTGCATTTGATCATCGGTAAAAGTCAAGCTTATTCACTGCAAACCACTCGTATAGAAACAACTGTAGACCAACCAATTCAAGAGATGAAAGCACATTTTAAAGATAAAAATTGTCGTTTAATTTACTTCACTGCATTTAGTGGAGATGAAACATATTATTGCTTCGTTAAAGGCTATTTTAAAGATAAAAATCCATTTACAGATCAAATGGGCTCTTATCGCGAGGAAGTGAAACGCGTATTCCTGCGCCGTATTGAAGCCGAAACAAGCATTGGCAACTCAGATTACCAATTTGAAACACTAAAAAATAAAGCATTAGAAAATGAAGGGATTGCCCATTACTTAGATAGTTTTTCAGCAAGTCTTGGTAAATATATTTTTGCTAAACGAATGGAGAAAAAATGGTCGCAATTAGATTTAGCACTTAAATCTGATTTATCTCCTGTTATTATTGGTCGTTTAGAAGCTGGAGATCCAGATTTAACTCTTAGAATGTATCAGAAAGTCTGCACAGTTCTAGGCGTTAAGGCAACATTTTCAGTAGATTGAAGATAGAAAAGTAATCAGCTTAGGTTGGTTGCTTTTTTATTTTAAAATGTTTCACGTGAAACATTTCTAGTTTTCAAAACATTATTTTCATCATTTTTCGGCTTTCAAAACACGAATTTCAATTTATTTTTACTTTTTGTAAGACTAAATGAAAATCTTTTGGTAGAATAGAAGATAAAAGAACCGGAATTCTCGGTACAAAATAAGGGTTGGTGAAAAAGATTGAGCAAAGTGATTGCACTAGCAAACCAAAAAGGTGGGGTTGGTAAAACGACATCATCCGTTAATTTAAGCTCTAGCCTAGCTTTTTTAGGTAAAAAAGTATTACTAGTTGATATTGACCCTCAAGGAAATGCATCAAGTGGGGTTGGTGTTAATAAAGGTGAAATTGAACATTGTATTTATGATGTACTAGTTGACGATGTAGCCATTCAAGATGTGTTGCAAAAAACAGACTTAGATAATCTAAATGTTATTCCAGCTACAATTCAACTTGCAGGTGCTGAAGTAGAGCTAGTTCCAGCTATCTCACGTGAAATTAGATTGAAAAAAGCAATCGACTCAATCCGTGATGATTATGACTATGTAATTATTGATTGTCCGCCATCACTTGGGCTTTTGACTTTAAATGCATTAACAGCAGCAGACTCGGTTTTAATTCCAGTCCAATGCGAATATTATGCGCTAGAAGGTCTAAGCCAGCTTTTAAACACAATCAGAATCGTTCAAAAACATCTTAATGAAGATTTACAAATTGAAGGTGTTTTACTAACAATGCTTGATGCTAGAACAAACTTAGGCATTCAAGTAATAGAAGAAGTGAAAAAGTATTTCCAAAACAAAGTGTTTAGTACTATCATTCCACGTAACGTCCGCCTAAGCGAAGCACCAAGTCACGGAAAACCGATTTTGCTATATGATGCAAAATCGAAAGGTGCAGAAGTTTATTTAGAATTAGCAAAGGAAGTGGTTGAACATGGCTAAAGGTCTAGGTAAAGGAATCAACGCACTATTTAATAATGTGGATGCAAACGAAGAAACAGTCCAAAATGTCGCGATAAAAGAAATTAAACCAAACCCATATCAACCACGTAAAATCTTTGATGCAAAAGCAATCAATGAATTACGTGACTCCATTAAAATCCATGGTGTTTTACAGCCAATTATTTTAAGAAACACGGAAAAAGGATATGAAATTGTTGTTGGGGAACGTAGATACCGCGCAGCAAAAGAAGCAAAACTGAAAGAAATTCCAGCAGTTGTTCGTGATTTAACGGAAGAAGAAATGATGGAGCTTTCTGTGATCGAAAACTTACAACGTGAAGATTTATCTCCGTTAGAAGAAGCTGAATCATATCAGTTCCTTATGAAAAAATTAGGCTTAACACAAGCGAAATTAGCAGAACGAGTTGGTAAAAGCCGACCATACATCGCTAACTTTGTCCGCCTGTTGACTTTACCAGAAGAAGTGCAGGTAATGCTGCGTGATGGTTCATTATCAGCTGGACATGGCCGTGTATTGCTAGGATTGAAACTCAAGAAAAACATCATTCCAACTGCTAAAAAGGCTGTGGCACAAGGATTAACAGTTCGCCAATTAGAAGATGTTGTGAACAATCTAAACGAAAATGTTTCACGTGAAACAATTAAACCAGCTAGAGTTCCTATCTTTATCCGTGAAAGCGAAAGCCAATTACGTGATAAATTTGGTACGGCAGTTTCGATTAAACGTCGCGACAAAAAAGGTAAAATTGAAATTGAATTTTTATCAGATGATGATTTAGATCGCATTTTAGAGATTTTAGATATTCAGTTTGATGATGAATAGGTTGTGATGTTTATGGAAAAAAAGCATTTCGATTTGAATGATGTTGTAGAAATGAAAAAGCCTCATCCATGTGGTACCAATCGATTTAAGATTATCCGCATGGGTATGGATATTCGAATTAAGTGTGAAGGTTGTGGGCATAGCGTCATGATTCCACGCCGAGAATTCGAGCGAAAAGTGAAGAAGATTTTAGTTAAAGCAGAACAAGAATAAAGAACAGGCGATTAATTAGTCGCCTGTTCTTTTTTTATAAGCCTTTTAGTTGAAGTTTAGCTGTCCCTTCTTTAAAATATAAATAGTATCATTTAATAATAATTATAAATAAAAATGATATAGTATTTTTATGGAGGTATATACATATGACAGATAGAAAGAATTTAACGACGAATCAAGGTGTGCCAGTTGGTGATAACCAAAATTCGATGACGGCGGGGCTTAAAGGACCAACTTTGCTAGAAGATTATGTGCTTATTGAAAAATTGGCGCATTTTGATAGAGAACGGGTGCCAGAACGAGTTGTGCATGCTCGTGGTGCTGGTGCGCACGGGAAATTTGTTACTAAAAAGAGCATGGAAAAATATACGATGGCGAACTTTTTACAAGAAGAAGGGGCGGAAACAGAGGTTTTTGTTCATTTTTCTACGGTAATTCATGGTCAACATTCTCCGGAAACTTTGCGTGATCCACGTGGGTTCTCGGTTAAGTTTTATACGGAAGAGGGAAATTATGATTTTGTCGGAAATAATTTGCCAGTATTTTTTATTCGTGATGCAATCAAGTTCCCGGATGTTATTCATTCCTTGAAGCCGGATCCGCGCACGAATATTCAAGATGGTAATCGTTATTGGGACTTCTTTAGCTTAACCCCAGAAGCTACAACGATGATTATGTACTTGTTCAGTGATGAGGGAACTCCGGCATCTTATCGCGAAATTCGCGGTTCTAGTGTGCATGCCTTTAAATGGATTAACGAAGAAGGAAAAACAGTCTATGTAAAATTACGCTGGGTTCCAAAAGCGGGCATCGTCAACCTTTCAACGGAGCAAGCTTCACAAATTCAAGCAAAAGAATTCAACCATGCGAGCCGTGATTTGTATGAAGCGATTGAAAATGGGGATTATCCGGAGTGGGATTTATTTGTGCAAGTGTTGGATCCGAAAGACTTAGATAACTTTGATTTTAATCCGCTAGACGCAACAAAAGACTGGTTTGAAGATGTCTTCCCGTATGAGCACGTAGGAACGATGACACTTGACCGCAATCCAGATAACATTTTTGCGGAAACAGAATCAGTTGGCTTTAATCCTGGTGTACTTGTGCGCGGAATGCTTCCTTCTGAGGACCGTTTGTTGCAAGGGCGTTTATTCTCTTACTCAGATACGCAAAGACACCGCGTGGGACCGAACTATTTGCAACTGCCAATCAATAGCCCGAAAGCGCCTGTTGCGAACAACCAACGTGATGGTCATATGCCGTTTAAACAACAAACAAGCTCGATTAATTATGAGCCAAATAGTTACGATACAGAACCGAAAGAAAACCCAGCGTTTATTGAACCGGAACAAGAAATTCGTGGTGATATTGCTGGCCGCCTGATTGCTGAAAAGCCAAATAATTTTGGTCATGCAAAAGAAGTTTGGGATCGTTATTCAGATGCAGAACGTGCGGCGCTTGTGAAAAATATTGTCGACGATTGGGCTGGCGTGCGTGATGATATTAAAATTCGCAACCTGCGTAACTTCTATCAAGTAGAGCCTGAATTCGCTAGTCGAGTGGCTGCGGGAACTGGTATTAATCTTGAAGAACATGTAACTGATTTAAAATAAGTGAAAGCGAAAATCCTTTTTAGGGTTTTCGCTTTTTTATGTTTCACGTGAAACTTTTTGGGCTAGAAGGTTGGAGTAAAGGCATTTTTAACGATATTGCTTTTTATCGAAATACTTGCTACTATTTCTGGAAGACTTGTCGTTATCAGGTGATAGGCTTATAATCAAGATGAAATAGCTTAAATTAATTGTCGTGAGGAGTGGAGCTGCGTGAGTGCTTCAAAATTATCATTACCTAGATGGAAACAAATAGTTCATATGCTTTATTTAAAGATGGAGTTTATTAGTGGTGGAGAATTAGGGGAAGCTTTAGCTGTTAACCCTCGGACAATTAGAAATGATATTAAAGTAATTAATCAAATACTGACGATAGGCGGAAACAGAATCGAATCACTTCCTGGTGTAGGATATCGTCTGGTCATTGGTGATGAAAAAGCGCTGCGTGAAGCTCTTTTGGATGATTCGGTGGGAAGAGCTAATATGAATATCGTGCCGATGTTTGCAGAGGATAGAGCAGACTATATTATTCGATATTTATTACTTAAAAATGACTATGTAAAGCTGGAGACGTTGTCAGAAGAGCTTTTTGTTAGTAAGTCTACGATAAACTTGGATATTTTAGAAGTGAAACGAAAACTCAAAGAAAATGAGTTGAAAGTGGAAAAACGAGCTGGCTATGGAATTAGAATTACTGGTGCAGAACTTGCTATCCGATTTTGCTTTTCAAGGTATTTGTTAGTGGAATCTACAAGCCCGCTTATTACAGAAACGGAAATAAATTTTTTTGGAGAAGTTAATTTGGAAATGATGGAGCAGATTGTCGTTTCTAATATAGCGAAATATAATATTCACATGACGGACATTTCAGTTAAAAATTTGATTATTCATATCGCAATTGCTGTATGTCGTGTAAAAGATAATTGTTATGTACCTGCAACAGATTTGGAGGATATTGAATTTAGTATGCCGGAACTAAGGGCGGCTCAAGGTATTATAAAAGAAATAGATCTTTCAGAAGGAATTCGTTTCCCGGAAAGTGAGACTGCCTATTTGCTGCTACACCTTAGTTCGAAAAACAGAAAAAGTGACTTTAATAATTACCGAGAATATATCATCGTGGATAAGATGTTAGCGAAGATTAAAGAGCTGTACGGTTATGATTTTAAGCAGGATCAGAAAATGATTTCAAATATCGCACTGCATTTAAAGCCAGCTATTAACAGAATTAAATTTAATATGAATATACAAAACCCGTATTTAAAAAATCTAAAAGCTAATTATCCACTAGCTTTTGAATTAGGGTTGGTTGCTAAAGAAGTCCTTGAGCAGGAGTTAAAAACAAATGTGGACGAAGCGGAAGTAGGATATTTGGCTATTCACTTTTTATATGGTTTAGATAAAGAAATAGAATCTGAGAAGCAAAAAGTGTTAATTGTTTGCGCTTCTGGTTTAGGGACATCACAACTTTTGGAATCTAAAGTACGAAAAGAGTTTGAGAATACGCTGGAAATAGTCGGAGTGTACTCATTTAAAGAATATGAGCAGAGTGGAACGATGTGTGATTTTGTTATCTCTACAGTACCACTGCGAATGAAATTACATCCATTTATTCAAGTGTCACCATTTTTGACAAAGGCGGATATTCGTAATATTACTGCTTTAATGAAGCAAGATGAGACGAAGAACCAATTTGAAGTGGACAAGGTTTTTAAGGAATCGTTATTCTTAATTAGTGATAAAAAGGATAAAGAGCAAGTTCTCGTAAATTTAGCGAGTCTTTTGCTGGGAAATAATATTGTTGGCGAGGACTATTTACCATCACTTTTTGAGCGCGAAGAAATTGTGCCGACTTATTTAGGTAATGGACTTGCGGCACCGCACCCAATTGAGGCAAACGTCCAAGAAACAGCTATTGGAGTATGTATTTGTACTGACGGAGGGGTAAAGTGGAATGAGGAAGATCAAGCGCAAGTAATTTTCATGTTAGCGGTAAAAAACAAGCAACAACAGCAGCTTGCGACGGTGTATGAGCTTATTAGCAATTTAGTAGAAAGTCCAAAAGCAATGGGAGAGCTAAAACGTGTGAAGAGTTTTGAAGAATTTATGCGTGTGTTACAAACGTTATAACCAAAAGGTTCGTTAGACTTTTTTAGAGAGAAAAGTTAACGGGCCTTTTTTATTTCCGCATGTAAAATACAGATGCGGAAAAAGACTAGATTTATTTAACAAAAAGAAAGCGCTACACTTACTGTAATATCAAAGGAGGTATAAAAAATTGAAAAAGTTCATCGAGAAATTAAGTTGGTTATCGCAGAAGCTTGGAAATCAAATTCATTTAAAGTCTATGCGTGATGCATTTGCTACTATCTTACCTTTTATTATGTTAGCAGGATTCATGGTTTTAATTAATAACGTTATTATTAAGCCGGATGGTTTTATGTCGGCGATTATCAGTTCCGAAACACTTACGACTTGGCAAGGGCTAGGTAACAGTATTGTAAATGGTACTTTAGGGATTATTACTATTTTAATTGGGGCATCGGTTGCTTACTTTTTAGCGCAAAATCGGAAGTTTGAAAATCCGTTTGCACCGGCATTAATGACCATTGCACTAATTGTTATTTTTATCCCAGCTGTGACAGAAATTGTGCCGATTGGTGCAGAGAAATCTGTAGAAGTTGCTGGAGTATTGCCAATAGCCTTGATGGGTTCAGCGGGCATGTTCGTTGGGATTGTAACAGCACTACTTGCAACGGAAGTATTCATTCGTCTTTCTAAGAGTGAGAAAATGAAGATTCATATTTCTGGGGATAGCGTACCTCCAGCAGTAATTAAATCGTTCAATGTGCTTATTCCGACAATGTTAACAATACTTATTTTTGCGTTTATTTCATTCTTAGTAGTGACATTATTCAGCTTGAATTTGTATTCCTTAATTAGCGCGATTATTCAGGAGCCATTAACATTCTTAGTTACAAGTGTTCCAGGGTTCCTAACGTTAATGACGATTTCACAAATGCTTTATTCTATCGGTATTGCTGGGAGTGGGATTTTAGGACCAATTATGGACCCAGTTCTTTTGGCAAATATGCAAGAAAATATGACAGCATTTGCGAATCATACAGAGATTCCACATATTATTAATACTACTTTCCGTGATGTTTTTGGCGTTATGGGTGGTGGCGGAAATACCATTGCGTTATTATTAGCAATATTTATTTGGTCAAAACGAAAAGATTATCGCGAAATAGCTACTTTATCGGCAGCTCCTGGTCTCTTTAACATCAATGAGCCGGTAGTATTTGGACTTCCGATTGTTTATAACTTGAGTTTAATGATTCCGTTCATTATTTCAACTCCGCTTTGTTTATGTTTAGCATACTTTGCGACGAAATTGCATATGATTTCAGAAGTAGTCGTAATGGTTCCGTGGACGACACCGGTTGTTGCTTCCGGCTTCCTTGCAACAGGTGGGGACTGGCGTGCTGCAGTATTCCAAATTTTCTTGATTGGCGTCTGCGTCCTTCTTTACCTACCATTCTTAAAAGCCAATGATCGAATTAAAGCCTAATTGGAGGAAATTTTATGAAAAATATTATGCTGATGTGTAATGCAGGAATGTCTACAAGTGTTTTAGTGAGGAAAATGGAACGCGTTGTAGAAGAACGTAATTTAGAATTGACTATCTGGGCTATTTCAGAAACCGATTTCGAAAAAAATTGGCGTAAAGCTGATGCGATTTTACTTGGACCGCAAGTAAATTATATGAAAGATAAAGTAATAGACACAGTTGGTGATAATGTATCGGTGGCAGTTATTGATATCGTTGATTATGGCCGAATGAATGGTGAAAAAGTATTAGATTTAGCAATTAGTTTACTGTGAAATTCCTAGTTTTTTAGCAAGGAGGAGAAAAAATGGCGATTTATTTGGATAAGACTAAATCTGTTTCAGAGCGCGTAGAAGACTTGCTTTCCAAGATGACTTTAGCAGAAAAATGTGGTCAATTAAACCAAAGAATGTATGGCTGGGAAGCTTTCTTGCGCGAAGAGGAAACATTTCAACTCACGGAAAAGTTTAAAGAGGAAGTAGCTCGTTTTGAAGGAATGGGAGCTTTATACGGTCTGTTCCGCGCCGATCCATGGTCCAAAATGAATAAGGACACGGGGGTAAGTCGGAAAAATGCCGGCAAAGTGGCTAATAAAATTCAACGTTATGTGATGGAGAATACACGCCTAGGGATTCCTGTATTATTAGCTGAGGAAGTTCCGCACGGACACCAAGCCTTAGATAGCGAGTCTTATCCAGTAAATTTAGCTCGTGCTGCTTCTTTTCATCCAGAGTTGCAAAAACAGGTCGCAAGTGCGATTACAGAAGAAATTTCCGAAAAGGGAGTTCATCTAGCACTTGCTTCAGCATTAGATATACTTCGAGACCCGCGATGGGGCCGTGCTGAAGAGTGTTACGGTGAAGATCCATATCTTGCAGCGGAATTAACAGCGGCAATTACAGAAGGATTTCAAGCGAGCGGGAAAATTGCTGTTATTTTAAAACATTTTGCAGCACAAGGCGAGCCGATTGGTGGACATAATTCTGGACCAGTTTCTATCGGCGTAAGGGAACTTAGAGAAATTTTCTTGGATCCAATGCGCGCTGGAATTAGAAGTGGAGCCCTTGGAGTCATGGCGGCTTACAATGAGATTGACGGGGTTCCATGTCACGCGAACAAAGAGCTTTTAACAACTATTTTGCGAGAAGAAATGGGTTTTTCCGGGATTGTCATGGCAGATGGCTGTGCTCTTGATAGATTATTAAAACTAAATCCTGATCCAAAAAAAGCCGCAAAAATGGCTCTTGAAGCCGGTGTGGATTTAAGTTTGTGGGATGAAGTGTTTCCATTTCTTGAAGAAAGCGTGGAAAAAGGAATCCTTGATGAAAAGATCGTTGATGACGCTGTAAGGCGAGTGCTCCAAGTGAAATTCCAATTAGGTCTATTTGAACAACCATTTGTGGAAGAAGACATTCAGGAACCAAAGTCTGATTGGAGACAACTAAATTTACAAGCTGCTAGAGAGGGTATTTGTCTTTTGAAAAACGACTTCGAAACATTACCTTTAGTGGGTGGAAGGAAAAAAATAGCTGTTGTAGGTCCTAGCATAGATTCGCTTTATAATCAGTTGGGAGACTATACAGCGCCACAAAATGAATCAGAATGTGTCACTGTTTTAAAAGGGATAAAAAATCTGCTTCCTAAAAATTGGGAAGTCCTTTCTGAAAAAGGTGCTGAAATTCGTGAAGAGCTTCCGGGCGGTATTCAAAAAGCAGAAGTGGTTGCTAAAGAGGCAGATGCTATCGTTATGGTACTTGGTGGTTCAAGTGCGCGAAACTTTGACATGGAATTTTTAAATAATGGTGCGGTAAGCTCTAAAGGGCCGAACATGGATGCAGGTGAAAATGTGGATGTTTCTGATATCACCCTTCCACAACCGCAACTAGATTTATTTTATGCAATGAAGCGTACCGGAAAGCCAGTAATTGTTGTAATGATTCAAGGCAGACCAATCGCTATTCCTGAAATCAGTTTGGCAGCAGATGCAATTCTTACCGCTTGGTATCCAGGAAGTGTTGGTGGAACTGCGATTGCTGAGGTCCTTTTTGGTCATTACAATCCTTCAGGTAAATTACCGGTCAGTATACCAAGATCCTCTGGGCAAATTCCTATTTACTATAATCAAAAGGCAGTGGAGTATAAAGAAGACTACTTTGATTTAACTGGTAAGCCGCTCTATCCATTTGGTTATGGTTTAAGTTATAGTACTTTTGAATATCAAGACTTGCAGATAAAACAAGAATCTATAAAAATAGCAGAACTCCTTGGCGGGCAATCTGTAGAGGTGAAAGCAACCTTGAAAAACATCTCTAATGTAGCTGGTGAAGAAGTTGTGCAACTTTATATTCATGATATGGAAGCAAGTATTACTAGAAGAAAAAAAGAATTAAAAGCGTTTAAAAAGGTTCGTATTGCAGCGAATCAAACAGCTACAGTGACATTTAAGTTAGATAAATCAAGTTTTGAAATATGGTCAATTAACAATAAATATGAGGTGGAGCCCGGTGGTATAGAAATTTTCGTTGGTGGAAGTTCTGATACTAAATTAACAGGGCGAGTTTCAATCATAGGAGGCTAGCGAAAATGGAAGGAATGGAACTCGCATCATTTCAAATAATTAGTTCTGTTGGCGCCGCAAGAAGTTGTATTATTGAGGCGATGAAATTGGGAAGACAAAGAGATTTCACAGAGGCATATAAAAAAATTGACGAGGCTAATGAATTTCTTAGCGAAGGTCATAAAAATCATGTGCAGTTAATTCAAAAAGAGGCAGATGGCGGAGATGTACAAATTTCTATCCTCTTCATGCACGCGGAAGATCAATTTATGACAACTTATACATTACGCGATGTAGCTTATGAGATGATTGCTATTTGGAAAGAGATGAAATAATAAAAACGGAAATCCTTTGTTATTTAAAGGGTTTTCGTTTTTTGGTGGGTGGCTTTTTGTGTGAAAAACCTTTATAATATACGTTAGTGAAAAAATGTCTAATTGATGGGCATTTTTAAAATGAAGTTAATGAAAAGGAGTTTATATATAATGGCACTTACAGCTGGTATTGTCGGGCTTCCTAATGTTGGGAAATCGACACTTTTTAATGCAATCACAAAAGCAGGAGCAGAGGCTGCGAATTATCCGTTTGCGACGATTGACCCGAACGTAGGAATTGTTGAAGTTCCTGACCAAAGATTAAACAAACTAACTGAACTTGTAAAACCGAAAAAAACTGTTCCAACTACTTTTGAATTTACAGATATCGCCGGAATTGTAAAAGGTGCTAGTAAAGGTGAAGGGCTTGGGAACAAATTCTTATCCCATATTCGCCAAGTAGATGCAATTTGTCATGTTACTCGTTGCTTTGACGACGAAAACATTACTCACGTAGAAGGCCGAGTAGACCCGCTAGACGATATTTCTACAATCAACTTGGAACTTATCTTAGCTGATTTAGAAACGGTAGAGAAGCGTATTGGACGCGTTGAGAAGCTTTCTAAACAAAAAGATAAAGATGCGGTTGCAGAATATAACGTTTTAGTTAAATTACGTGAAGCATTTGAAGATGACAAGCCAGCTCGCGCGATTGAATTTAACGAAGACGAAGATAAAATCGTCCGCAATCTTTTCTTACTTACAAGAAAACCAGTTTTATATGTGGCAAATGTAAGTGAAGAAGACGTTTCTAACCCGGACGACAATAAATACGTACAACAAGTACGCGAATTCGCTGCAGCTGAAAACTCCGAAGTTATCGTGGTTTGTGCTCGTGCCGAAGAAGAAATCGCTGAACTTGAAGACGAAGATAAGCTTGAGTTTTTAGAAGCGCTTGGAATTGAAGAATCCGGCTTAGATCAATTGATTCGTTCCGCGTACACATTGCTTGGCTTAGCGACTTACTTCACAGCAGGCGTTCAAGAAGTTCGCGCTTGGACATTCATCAAAGGTATGAAAGCTCCACAATGTGCTGGGATTATCCATACTGACTTCGAACGCGGTTTCATTCGTGCAGAAGTAGTTGCATACGATGCTTTGCTTGAACACGGCTCAGAACAAGCAGCCAAAGAAGCAGGTAAAGTGCGCTTAGAAGGTAAAGAATACGAAATGAAAGATGGGGATGTTGTTCATTTCCGCTTTAACGTTTAATATGTTTCACGTGAAACAATCTTTTGACGAGTGAGTGTGTCAAAAGGTTGTTTTTTATTAGTTCACCATTAATGCTATACTTAAGAATATAAACAACTGATTTATTAGAAAGATGGTAATTACTATGGAGAAAATATTTTTTAATCTAGATGTTGTAGAAGGCTATCCGCCTGTATATACCGAGAGCTTGTGGGCAGAGAAATTATCATCAGGGAACTATAAGATAAAAAATATTCCTTTTTACGCTAAGGAAGTTTCTTTTAATGATGTGGTTTCAATTAGAGTGGAGCCTGATGATAAATTTTTATTTCATAAAATAGTTCGATATAGTGGCAATAGCACGATTCGAATCGTATTTTTTGATGAAAACGTGATAAAGAGGAGCTTAAATAAACTAGTAAAATTGGGATGTTCTTGGGAATGCATGAATGAGACGTTTTATTCAGTTAATATTCCAGCAGGTCCTAGTTTTAAGAAGGTAATCAAATATCTTGAAAAGGCTTGTATTCAAGAGGAATTAGATTATGAATATGGTGAATTAGAATGATTAATTGAGAAGTAAGGTTTCACGTGAAACAATCTTTTGACGAGCGAGGATGTCAAAAGGTTGTTTTTTTATGGAATTAGTTATAAATAAAGCCCACAAACGCCTAGGGTGATATAATAAATTATCTTAATGTCAAAAAATAAAAAGCCTATGGGAGTGTAACTATGATGACTAGTAGTTTTATTGAGGAAGTAGAAAGACTAATGATTCTAAGCGAAACAATCTATCATTTTAGTGGGACCGGAACACCTGAATTAATTGAAGTTTATCAGGACTCTTTAGGGAATGAATTTCCTGCGTCATATAAGGTTTTTTTAGAAAAATATGGAACATTAACTTTTAATGGTGAATCTTTTTACGGCATATCTAAAAGGGGATTAAGCGCTGCATCTATCCCGGATGTTAGATTTGCAACGGAGCAGGCGCGCGCACTTGGGGATATAAATAAAGAACTGATTATGATAAAAAATTCAGGCTATGGATCGGTATTTTCTATCGACACTTCGACGATTGGAGATGCGGGGGAGGCCGTGATAGTTGAAACGCAATTATCGTTCAAACACAATGCTGAGAAGCGGATTGTAGCAGATAATTTTGGCGAATTTCTACTAGTGGAAATAGAAGAATCTTTAACCAAGTTTTGATGTAAACGAGGGGACATTAAAAAGTTTCATGTGAAACATTTGCGCAATATAGCTATTTTGTCAAGTGCATATTGGCTATTTTCTTAGGCATCTGTCGTAATTAATTCACAAAATGTACAATTTGCGTAGAGCTTAACAATGCTATAATTAACTATAAATCTTATTATAGGAGTGTTTTGTTTGGTACAGTTAATTTTTATAGCACTTTTTATTGTTCTAATCGTACTTATGCCGAAGAATAATAAAGAAGAAGTAAAAGCAGCACATTTGTTAATTGATAAATATGATATCCAAGTTGCGAAGAAAAAAAATCCAATTCGCCAAATGGCCTTGTTAGAAAAGGCACTAGGTATTTCTACTTATGGACGTAACCGTAAGAAAACGTTCATTTTTGTTGGAGGATTCTTTGTTGGAGCAGGTATTTTAGGTTATATAATTTATTTCTTTATAATGAGTAACAACGTGGTAGCTATAATAGTTTCAGGAATTATTGTGACTCTATATTTAATCGGAGGCACTATAGCTATGTTTGTTATGACAGTTCGTCAAGCATCTTCATTACGTACAGATTCATGGGCTAAAATTTTAAACACAGTTGACCCTCAGTTCCCAATTGAATTCTTAAACGAGAAAAAATGGCAAAAAGCCTTCCTTGCTCAATTGGAGAGCATGAACGAACAATTAGCATAAAACAACAAGCATTAGGCTCTTAGGGGTTTGGTGCTTTTTTTGTTATGATGGGTATACGGGGGGAGTTTTTATTCCCCGGGAAATATTGGATAGGGGGTGAACGGATGTTAAACGAATTACAAAGAAGATGGCTGCAAAATCAAATAATAGGTATAGATATTATCGTTAAAGACTCTGGGGATGTGAAACTGATTGATATTACATATACTCACAATGAAGTTTTAATAGATACTTTTAAAAAAGAATATGTTATTACATACGGTGCAGATACTACACTGCCTAAACTATTGCAAGATTATAAGGATCCATGGGCAAATTACCAAATAAATGATCGTATTTCGGTTGATGATCAATTTGTTTTCTGTGGTGAGGGAGAGATGGGCAATGAAGGATTTATTGTCAAAACAGATGCAGATAATCAGATTAATTGGATGCTTTTTTCTACGACATCAAACCCTTTTATCGAACTAACAATCAATAATAATATCGTATATATAAAGTCTACAGCAGGATTCTTTATTACTTTAAATGTGAAAACCAATGAAATTTCTATTTTGAATAATTTAAAATAGAGGAAATACGTAGTTTTCTTGATACAAAATGGGATATAGTATGCATAGAAAATGATAGTCCGTACTTCGGTGTTTATTTTCGATATAGGGGAATGCATGCGGATAAATTAAGTAAATATAAGTTCATGAAAAATGTGATAAATCAGCTTAATGTGGTGGAAATAATTCATGACGAGCAGATTGAGCGGGAGGGATAGTATTGGATGTTTTTGAGAAACTAGAAGAATTTTTTAAGCAGCATAGTGGTTTGAAGGGGCAACCAGCGACTGAGGAGCAAATACATGAGGCTGAGAAAATACTAGATGTGCAGTTTAATAAGCAATATATTCATTTCATAAAGCAGTTTGGTGGCGCTTTTGGCGGGATAAGTATTCATGCATTTAACAATGGTTCATTAATTGGAAAAGCAACAGTGATTGATTTAACTCTCAAGTTTAGAAATATATATGGAGAAACTATCTCGAAAAAATTAAGCGAGAGTTATGTTATTTCAGATGATGGTTCAGGAAATCCAATTTTGATGGATGCTGCTGGAAAAATAACTATCTATTATCATGACTCTGGAGAAAGTGAATTGTTATATGATTCACTACAAGAATTGTTAACTTTAACAATGCAGAAAATCATATAAAATGTGAAAAACAGATTGAGAGGTAGAAGAAATCCATGATACTGATAAACGATTTATGGAATAGAGAAGAGTTGCTGATTAAAAATGGCTTTCATTTTTCAGATGGTTCGGGGGTGGAAGTGGAAATCAGCTACTATCCCATTCCAAATATCAAAAAGGGTCATTACTTTTCATTTTTGGATGTTTATAAAGCGGATCAAGAAAACATTACAAAAATAGATGTTTTTAAGGAAATCAAGTTATCAAATGGCTTTTACTGCTGTGTTGGTGAGGGAAGTTATGGTTCGGAAGGATTTGTTGCTTATCTTGATGAGAGTAAAAATTTACTTTGGGTTTTATACTCGGAAACTTCCAATCCATTTGTAAATATTATGGAAGAGTGCGAAGGTATCGTAATTGCAGAATCAAGCGCTAATTTTAAAATAAGGTTGGATGTAACCAAGCCAACTAGCTTAAGTTTGAAATAAAACAGGAAACTTCTTTAAGCCACCTTTTCGCAAATGGCTTTCAAAAGTTTCCTGTTTTTTAGTTAGCTATTTTTTCTAGTTACAGCTTTTATACAAGTAAGTGCAATTAAGAGTAGCACGGTGCAAAACGCTGGAAATACAAAGAGTGATCCTGAGTGTAGGATTCCGATTAAAAACGTACAAATACTGACAATGACATAGTACCCTAAGCTTAAAAAGGCACCAGCCGTACCTGCGACTTCTTGAAATTTCACTAGCGCTAAGCTTAAACAATTTGGTAATGCCATGCCGATTCCTACCAAGATAATACAAATGAAGAGAATATACGCTATCACTTGGATTATTAAGGGGAATGCAGAAACTATGCTAAGAGATAGAGTTCCGCCAAGGGCTAACAAAATTCCTTCTGTAATTATCTTTTGGGGCGAGTGCTGTTTTAGGCGCCGGTTGGAAAGCCACGCACCTAATATAGTTGCCGCCGCGACAGCACATCCCATAAAGCCATACTGACTCTGGCTAAAATGGAACTTTTCGATAAATATAGTTGGGGCTTCGGAATAGTAACTAAACAAAATGCCGTTAAAAATACCAATTAACACACCAAAAGCAACAGTATAGCGGTCGCATACCATTTTTTTACCAATTCCTACCATTTTCTGCACGTTGAAAGAATGAGACGTAACAATAATGGTTTCGGGTAGTCGTTTTAAACTCCAGAATAGCAGGCCCATTCCCATCATTACTAAAAATAAAAATACTACACGAAAGCCGTAATACTGTCCGATAAACCCACCAACTAATGGACCAATTGCTGGCGAAAAGGCTAAGGCAGCTGATATTTTTGCAAATAAATGGTGGCGATCTGTTCCGTGATAGTTGTCGCGTAAAATTGTTTGCGTAGTCACCGAGCCCGTACTAGCACCAAATGCTTGGATAAACCGCCCGATAAAAAGGACAGTAATACTATTAGACATAAGGCAAACCAAACAACCTATAATATAAATAAATAACCCAAAGTTCATTGCTTTTCGTCGACCTAAAAAATCGGAACTAACGCCCCAAAAGAAGACACCAACTGCAAAAGCAAGAAAGTAGATACTTAAAGTCATTTGAGCCAAATTTAATGAGACGCCATAGCTCGTAGCAATCTCAGTTAAAGAAGGCGTATAAATAGTTTCGCTAATTTGTGGAAATCCCACAAGGCAAACAAGTAATGCTAAATTGATTTTCTTTGTTTTGATGTTTTTTTCCATAAAATTCTCTCCTGAATAAGTTATTTATCTGGGAAAAAAACATCCTTCACAGGGAAATGGTGGGACCATGATTTTAATACGCTCGTAAAAATTCATGTAGTCACCCCTTTCTATTTTAAACGGAGGTGGTTCCGTTTTTTCGTTAAAGTTCATTGTAGTATATATGGGCGGAAAGATAAAGTGTTGGTGAGTGTTTGAATAAATATACAATGATATTTACATGATTTCGGTGTTTAAGTGAAAAAGTTCAAATATATGTAGTTAAGTTAAGCTGGTATGTGAAACTTTTGTGACTATCCAGCTTGAAGCTGAATAGAAACATGTATAATGAGCCGTCTAGCGCTTTTTTTTATTCTGAAAATGAAGGTTTTTAACACGATATGTGTAGAAAATTCACTAATACACTATAATTTTAGCTATTTATGATATGAATTAAGTCGTTCATTACATTTTTGGTTATACATTACTTTTTTGTGTTACATTAGGAATAGTTAGAATATTATAAAAGTAAAACTTTGGAGGTTTCATAGGGAGGATATATTCTAACCTATTTATTTGGTTATGCAATATAAATATTAATTGGAAAGAGGAGGAGAATACAATGAAGAAAAAAGTATGTGTTTTAGCGATAGCATTGCTTACAGTGTTATCACCGATGGGCGCCTTAGCTGCTCAAAATCTAAATGAAGGAGAGACTAGCTTAGATTCATTAATGAGCGCAAATAAAACAGGTGAAAAAGTGATTTTTTCTGAGACCACAACAGGAAAAAAACCTCTATTAAAAGCAGCGAAATCAGCTGGAGGCGGCACTTTCTGGGTTACATGGGGACAAGATAGACATTATTCAAATTATCAGCACCCTAAAAAAACACATAAATCAAGTGCCTCTAATTACAGGTATACAGAAAGTAGTCCTTGGAAAACGAAGAACAAACTAGCAAGTGTTTGGATTAAATCATCGCTATGGGGTAATAAAGCTAATTGGGCTACAAAATAATTCCTATAAAGCTAAGAAATTATTATGTTTCTTAGCTTTATAGTTAAACTAAGGATGATTTAATGAAAAAATTTCTTTCCATTATCATATTAGTAACACTTGTCATTGGTAATGTAATGTTTTTTAATTTTATTACTAATACCTTGTCGCGTGATTTTCTTTTTAAAGACCAGACAGAAGTGCAGTTTAAATATAAAGATGACTCTCAGGTTTTAGAAATTAATAATTCTATAGAGCAATTTTCAAAAGCGAACAATATTAACATAGCGCAGTATACATTTTTAGATGAACGCGATTTGAATATTTATGCCTCTAATTGCCAGTATTCACCAAATATAAAGCTTAAAAAAGGAGATTATCCCGATAAAAACCGTTTTTTGGCGAATCGGGAAAGTGGCGATGAAAAACAATCGGGTGTGATTTATCATCCTTCTAAGTATTGGGCTTTAAAGGTTTATGACTTTGGACAAATTAAAAATGTGGGTCTAAGTGATACTTTTTATGTAAGTGGTTTGGATAACCAGGATACTTATCAGGCTTTTTTAAAGGAATTTGAACAGTACGGGGAAGTAACTACGAAAAGTGTTGACGTGAGCTGGTGGAAGTATATTAATATCCCGTTACTTATGACTTTGATTTTATGTTTTGTCATTTTATTTATTTTTACATATTACTATTTAAGATACTCCAAACAGCGGTTATTTGTTAATCGTATATGGGGGAATTCTAAGTTAGTTACATTAAAGTCTTTGTTCAATAAAACTATTAAATTTACATTGTTTAGTGAGTTAGTGATTTTGGTGGTTTTTGTTGGCATAGTTTTAGTAAGAGGGCTATCCGCATACTCAGTAGAAATAGTATCGAAGTTGCTTTTGTTTAATGTATTTTTGTTGATTTTTATTCTGTTTCCGATGTATTTCTTTGGATTACTTAGAATACAGAAAATCGATCAACCAAAGTCTGACCAACATATGCAGTCGGCAAAACAACATTTGGCTATCAATTTAGTTATTAAATTTGCTTTGCTTTGTGTATTTATAGGTACGATTATAGCTTCCTATCAGTCGCTGCAGACGTTAAATACAAGACTAGCTAATATGGACGTGTGGAATGATGCAAAGAACATTTTTAAAGTAAACGTAGGAGTTTTGCCCGAGAATATTCAAGACGATTTAAAAGCTAATAAAAAATTAAACGATAAGTTAAATGCTTTTTATGAAGAAGGAACAGCTAAAAAAGAGATGTTTTTAATGTATTCAAATAATTTTACGCGGGTTGAAAATGATACTTTTTTTTATGAAACCTATTTGAATAAGGACTCTGAAATAAATTCGCCTGAAGGGAATAACGTAGAAATTGATTTTAATTACTTAAAATTAAACCCAATTAAAGGTGTACAAGGGCAGAACGTGGAAAGTGAAACAATAATCAATGATAAAGTTTTGAATATTATAGTTCCTACGAGCAAGAAGGAATTCGAGAAAGACATAAAAAAAGCTTATCTTGATCACTTCTATTTTCAAAAGGTAGAGGTAGCTAATATGTACAATGAGGCTTTGAATCGTCCTGTTTTAGAGCTAGGTAAGGACGACTTAAGTATCAATATTATTTATGCTCAAAATAACCAAGACTATTTTTCCTATGATAGTAGTACGGGGGATTTACGAACGGGGAACATCACAGATCCAATAGCGATTATCTATACAGGGAACATTGATTCATCTAGTATTGGCGCTTTTGTAACTTCTTCTGTATATTTTGTTGATAAAACGAAGGGCGATGCGTTTAATGCTATTTTGCCACTTATTAATAATTCAAATGCAAGAGAAATTACCAATGTAACGAGTGTTTATCAAGAAGTATCAAGCGAATTAACTGCTTTAAAATGGCAAATATATCAGCAATCGATAGGTACGATTATTTTAGCGATAAGCTCCTATTCTTTTATGATATTGCTTGTATTATCATATTACCGGGAGAACTTATATAAACAACTTATTTACCATGTATTTGGATATTCGTTTTGGAAAAGTAGTAAATGGTTTATTATAAGTAATTTGGCCGTGTGTGCTTTTTCGGGAGTCGTTACTTTCATCATTACTAAAGAACCAATTGCTTTATATTTTAGTGTAGTTATTCTCCTCATAGAACTGTGTGTTATTTATTTCTTAAAGGAAAAAGTAATTAATAAAGATTTTAAAGCCATACTAAAAGGTGAAAAATATGATTGAATTAGTTAATGTCAGTAAAAAGATACAAGATAAATTGATTTTGGAAAAAGTCTCTCTTTCTATTGGAGCTGGTGAATTTATTGCAGTCGTCGGCGAGAGTGGTAGTGGGAAGACCACGCTGCTAAATGTTATCGGACACCTAGATTCAAAAGATAGTGGACAAGTTATTATTAACGAGATGGAATATCAGACGAAAAAAGAAGTTATGACTCTAAAAAAAGAGGTGTTAGGTTTTATATTCCAAAATTATCTATTGATGGAAAATGAAACAGTGTTTGAAAACTTATCCATTACAGGCGGAGAAAATCGCAAGCTGATGATAGAGCATTTGGAAGAAGTAGGAATGGATGAGAGCTATTTAGCAAAAAAAGTATACCAATTAAGCGGTGGAGAAAAACAACGGATTGCTATTGTACGCATTTTACTCAAACCATTTCAACTTTTACTTGCGGACGAACCAACAGGCAATTTAGATGATAAAAACAAACAAAAAATCATTGAATTATTTTTAGCCTTGAAAAAGCAAGGTAAGACTATCGTTTGTGTTACGCATGACCCGGAAATATCTGCAAAAGCAGATCGAATCATTTACATTGAAGGAGGCGAAATAAGATGAAAATTATCGGTATTTCTATAGTAAATAGTCTATTAATACTCTTAGTGGTGCTTATTCATAAAATTTGCTTTAGGGTATTATTGCTTGGATATGAAAACTTGTTTATCTATTGGGGCTCCTTTGTTTTAATCTATTTTATTTTAAATTTAATTACGAATAGGTTGCTGTTATCCAGGGCTTAAATAACAAAAATACCAGCTACTAAACTAGTAGCTGGTATTTTTTATTCAAACAAGAAATCTAAAATCTTATCACCAATTTTTTTCTTCTCACCCTGATAAGGGAAGCAGTGCATATGCATCGCGGGATTGAAGTTTAGCTCGATGATAGCGTGTTTATCTCGGTCAATTGTTTCACGTGGAACAATTATGTCTACGCCGCAAATTTTGGCGTCAAGGACTTGGGTGGCGCGAATGGCTATGTCTTTGAAGTAATTGTCCATTTCGTCGGTGTAGTCAATGCTATCTCCGCCAGTGCTGACGTTGGAGTTTTCGCGAAGGTAGATGATTTCTTCTGCTTTTGGAATGCTGTCCCAAGAAAGTTTTTGCATGGAAAGCATGAGTGTTTCTTCTGGGCCGGTACGGATTTTTTCAAGTGGTTTTAAATGGTCGGTTCCGCGCAATGGATCGGTGTTTTTTTCTTCAACTAATTCGCGGACAGTATGGATTCCGTCGCCAGTAACGTTGGCGGGTACGCGTTTTAACACGGCTTCTACTTTGTCGTTGATGACTAAGAAACGGAACTCGTCGCCAGGAATGAACTCCTCGATAATAACGGAGCTATCATAACTAAATGCGATATTTAAAGCTTCTTGGTAATCTTCAAGTGTGAATTTATTTTTGAAAATGCTGATGCCCCATCCGTAATTGGTGGACTTCGGTTTCACAACGATTTGTTTATCCTCAAATAACGAGAAAGCTTCGAGTGCAAGGGCTTGGTCGCTAAAACTGTCGCCAAATGGGACGCGGATATCGTGTTCTGCGAGTACGAGCTTCGTAACTACTTTGTTTTCCATCATTAAAACGGAGACGTAATTGTCTTTGGATGTTTTGCTGGCTTGTTTAACGTATTCCACGTGGTCGCCTTTTTGGAAGCGGAGGAAGTTTTCTGCTCGGTCTAATACGTCTACTTTGATGCCGCGCGCGATGGCGTCTTTCCAGATGATTTGGGTGGAAAGTTCCATATCTTCTGCGCCGATTAGTTTGTAGGCTAGTGCTTCGGTTTCTTCCATGTAAGTTTTTGCTTGGTTTAAGTGGAAGTCGACATAGCCTTCTTTGGTTACTTGTTGTTTTACTTGTGCTGCGATTGTTTTTTCAGGGTGTAGCAGACGTTCTTTTTGTTTTTCGATGATTGCTTGGCGCTTCGTGTCTTCTGGTAGTAGGTCTCGGATGAATTCGCTCATCTTGTCGAGTTCTAAAAGTCCGGCATCTGCAAGGGACATTTCTTCGTTATCGCAATTTTTAATGGCAGGTTGTGCAAGGCCGTTTAGCGCAATGTTATTTTCGTTCTCATCAGCTAATTGCTGGTTGTTTGCGCATAGTTCGCGGTCTTCTGAAAGCAAACCTTTGATTAAAAATAGGTGGATAAAGGCAAGTTCATCTTTGGAAATACCGTTTGGCTCCAGCGGGTTTAGGTCAATGGAACGGATTTCTAAATATTCCACGCCATGCTCTGCTAAACTTTCAACGGTTTGGTCGGTATGAGCATTTTTTAAACGAATTGGATTGTAAAATTCGCGCATACTTTCGATTTTGCCTTCTTCGATATAGTTCGAAATGCTGGAAATATAAGCGTCAAATGAATTGTAATTGACGAAAAGCGATTCTTTATTTTTATAGCCAGCGTTACTATTTCGAAGTGAAATTCCGTCACGAAGGGCGCTAGTGCCATCAGGTAAGGTTTCTTCGTTCGTTGTTTTTGTAAAATCAGCAAGGTAGACCGGGCTCGCGCCGGTTAAATAAATGAGCAACCAACGATTTTTCATAAAGTATTTGGCAACTTTTAAATATAGGCGGTTTTTAAAGTCTTGCTTGGATTCTTCAGGAAGGCGAATTTCGGCGTAAAGTCCGTCAATTAAGGCTTCCGGAAACGAGAAGTTATAATGAATGCCGGATAATAATTGGATTTTCTTGCCGTAGCCTTTAGCCAAGTGCTCGCGATATTTTCGGTCCGGGCTATCAGGCGTTTTGTATTCTGCAATCGGAATATCTTCTTCGGCTGGTAAAATTGGCGGATTACTAGACGGCCAAAGTAGTTCGTTTTCAGCGCGTAAAGAAACGATATTATGAAGGTTTTCAAGCCATTCATAGACAGAGTCAATCGAATCTGTTACCGGGGTAATCATTTCAATCTGACTTTCCGAAAAATCGGTTTTAATATATGGGTTATCTTCTTTTGGGCCAAAAATAGCTGGATGTGGCGTAAGAGCCAATTTTCCATCAGAAGTTACGCGAATATTTTCTTTTTCCAAACCAAAATGTCCAGAAAACAAATACTTCCGGAGTGTCGGGTTTTCTTTAAAAGAATCAAGCATTGTCGTATCAAGTTTTATCATGTTTTCACCTCAGGGGTTTTAAATAAGTTCATATAGAGATATTTTACCGCAATATGTGAAATTAGTATAATGATTGGTTTGTAACTTTTTGTCACGAATTGGCAGAAACTTTTTAAAAGTGTAGAAAAAATATTCTGGAGCTTATATAATGAGTGAAAGAGGTGGAATAATGAAAATTCGGAACTTAACTAAAAAGATGGACGATAACTTGGTTTTGAAGGATGTTTCATTTGATTTGCAAGCGGGAGAAGTAACGGCATTAATTGGTCGAAATGGCGTGGGGAAAACGACACTATTTTCGACGATGACAGGAATTTATTTGCCGGATGAGGGCGATGTTTTCTTGGATGAAAAGAGTATTTA
This sequence comes from Listeria swaminathanii, assembly GCF_014229645.1. Classification (GTDB taxonomy): domain Bacteria; phylum Bacillota; class Bacilli; order Lactobacillales; family Listeriaceae; genus Listeria; species Listeria swaminathanii. The sequence continues at coordinate 295,429 of NZ_JAATOD010000003.1, forward strand.
TAAACACCCAGAAGTGAAGCAGCAGCTATTTTTCTTAGAAGATAATATGAATCATTTTAATACATACAGCGTGCACACGGTTGTGAAGATCTATAAGCAAATTTACACAACGTTTGATGAAGCGTTTTTTATGGAGCTAATGAAGCAATTTGAACTACCGATGAAGGCGAAATTACTGTCTTTTTCAAAGGGACGAAAGGCTTTATTTTTTATTATTTTAGCTTTTTCGCTGAATGTTCGGTATTTGTTGCTGGATGAACCAATGGACGGGCTCGATATTATTATTAAAAAACAGATTTTGGCGATTATTAAGGATACGGTGAAGAAGCGCGGGACGAGTGTGGTGATTGCGTCTCATCGCTTGGAAGAGCTTGAGGCGATTGCGGACCGGGTGATTGTTCTAAAAGGCGCGAGTGTGGAGCTTGATTATTATTTAGAGGATATGCGGACGGATGCGGTGAAAATACAAGTAGCCTTTAAAACGAAGAAGATACCTGATTTTGTGAAGAATAATGCACAATTATTATATCGAAATGGGCGGATTTATACACTTTTAGTAACTGAAAATGCAAGTAGTTTTCTGGCGGATTTGCGTTTAGAGGATCCGGTTTTACTGGAAGAAATGACGATATCGATTGAGGATATTTTCACGGTGCATTTGGCGAATGACAAAATAGATTATTACGAGATATAGCAGGGGGTGAGACTAATAATGTTTAATCGAGGGTTATGGTATCGGGAATGGCGTAATATGAGATGGATGCTTTTGGGAGTGGCGGTACTTTTTTTTCTGGGAATTACTTTAGGTTTAATGTCGGATGCGGACAGATGGCATAGTCAAAAGGACTACTATGAATCGAGTGACTTTATAAAGCAGCAGGAAGAAAATCCAGAATATAAGACTTCTGATGAGGAAATGAAGGCTAGTTTGACGGTCGCTTATTTGTCGGTGCCGATGTACACTAATTTTGTTCAAGATGAGTTTGTGGATTACATGCCGTTTATGTTTTATTTTCAAGTGGAGATGTTTTTTACGCTGATTAAGATAAGTGTGTTTATTTTAGGGGTTTTAGCGGTAATATTTGAACGATATACAAGGGCGAATCGATTTACTGCATCGTTGCCTTATAAACGAACCCATATTGTTGGGGTTAAAATGATCATGGGGATAGCGACGATTGCTTTAAGCTACATTGCTTCCATGGGGATTGGTTTGGCTTATTTCTTGTCGCAAGTACCAACTGAATATGTCCAGTTTGATGCAGCGAAATTTTGGGTGGATATTGTTGGTGGGCTATTTACATACATTGTTATATTTTTAGTGGCGATTTTAATTGGCTTATTGATAGGTTCGCCAATTGCTGCAGCTTTTGTGGCGTTTGGGGTAATGTTACTGCCAAATGTGTTAAATCCTACTTTAGATAATATGTATAACTTTATTTGGCCGCATGCTGGGGATAAAGGGATGTCTAAACTGCTGCGGTTTGAGGATTATGTGAATGTATTTTCTCCGTTTTCGTTTGAGTCGGCGTCGTTTGGAGCGGTTATTTTCAGTGTGATATTGAGTGTGTTGATGGTTATAGCTATTTTAATTTTATATAAAAAGCAGCATATTGAACGGAGTGGCTATTTATTTGCTTTCCCGTGGGTTAAATGGCCGTTTTTAGTACTGTTTTCGTTGTTCGTTGGAATGGCTTCGGCTAATTTGGCTGTGACGGATACGGAGCTTGGATTCATCGGTTATCTAGCTTGGGGAATAGGCGCGACGATTGCTAGTTTTATTTTAGCGCTCTACATTTTAAATAAAATGCGTGGCCTTTTCCAGATGTCTAAAACGAATTAAAAAAATAGCTTTTTTATAGTAGGTAAGTCCGGTATAATAGAGGATAGAATGAGTGAGGGAGGATTTAGCATTGACCACAGAAACAGAAACGAATAAACCGCAATTAGCTGAATTAAAAGCTAGTTTAACAAAGCGGAATTTGCAATATGTAATGGAAGTTGAAAAGCATTTGCGAGAAACTCATTACGGCGCAGAACAACAAGAAGTGATTGTTTATGAAATGAGTGAAAAGATTTTAGCCGAACAGAAAAAAGGCATAACAGCGAGAAAATTATTTAATTTAACACCAACAGAATATGTTGTTTCTTTAGATGTGAAAGCTGCTACAGTGGAGCAAAATACAGACAAATGGTGGCTAGTTCTTGACGGCGGACTCCTTGTACTTGGAGCGATGATGCTGATTTCCGGAATTAGTGCTTATTTCCAAAAAAATGCACAGACTTTAGGAATTATCGTGCTAGTAATCACTGCGGTTGTCGGTGGTTTCGCGATGCTGATCTTACGTAAATACGCATCTAACATGCGCGCTGGTCAAAAAGGTGGAACAATAAAATACTTACTAGTAGCGGTCGGAGTCATTGCGGTATGGATGTTTGTAATGACGATTGTACAAGTGACAATTCCTCCAAATATCAATGTAGCGTTAAGTCCGATTGTTAACACAGTTGGTGGTGCAGTTATTATTGCCCTACGTTTCTATGTGAAGAAAAAGAAAAATATTCCATCCTTATAAGAAGATGGACACGGACAGGTGACCTAAATTGCATATTGCGAAGCGGTCACCTGTTTTTATTTCCCGGGAAATACTGATACAGATGAGGTGAATAAACTTATGTTTTCGTATGAAGTGATTAGACAATTTACAGAGACAGAGCATCATTTATACCGTTACATAATGGAAAATCGGGACAAAGTTATGTTTATGAGAGTTCGTGAGCTTTCAGAAGTGACGCATGTTTCGCCGGCTTCTATCGTTCGTTTTACTAGAAAATTGGGCTGTGAAGGCTTTTCGGAATTTAAAGTGAAGCTTAAACAAGAAGCGACGCGTGAAGTGAAGAAAAAAACGGCGGATACAGTAGAAGTTTTAGAGGAATTCTTTGAACGGACAATGAATCGTGATTATGATCATGTGTTAGACGCGGCGGCGGAAATTATCAATGAAGCTGATTTAGTCGTGTTTTTCGGAATCGGAACCTCAGGGATTTTAGCAGAGTATGGTAGTCGTTTTTTCTCCAATATGAAGAAGCGGACATTTTATATTAAAGATCCATTTTATCCTAACCCGGGAGAGCAATTTAAAAATAAAGCAGTGATGATTATACTTTCTGTGTCAGGCGAAACGGACCAGGTGCTTGAGCAGGCGCAAAATATGCAGCAATATGGCAGTCGGATTATTAGTATCACCAATACGAGCCACAATACGCTTGCTGGCTTGTCTGATGTTAATATTCCGTATTATGTGACGCAGGAAATGGTCGATAAGACGAATATTACGACGCAAATTCCGGTGCTATTTTTACTGGAAGCGATGGCGAAGAAAAATTATAATCAAGAACAAGAAGAATAACAAAAAGCGTGTAGGTTTTCGAGGCCTACACGCTTTTTTATTAGCTTATTTTTTTGTATACATGCACGAATTCAGTGACAACTTCTCTTAATGTTTCTGTTGTGATGAGTAAGTCTTCCGCATGGATTAAAAGCAATTGAATTTCCACTTTTTCACCGGAAGCTTCTTTTTGGATTAGCTTATGATGCTCGTGGTGCCCGTTTGCGAGTGTTTCGCTACCTTCTTGTAGTTTTGCTTCTGCTTCCTCAAAATTGCCTTCACGAGCCGCACGAAGTCCTTCTAAGTAACTGCTTCTCGCAGAACCAACTTGGCTAATCATGCCAAAAATAACTGTTTCCATTTCATTCATGTCTATTTTCCTCCTGTAAAAAGTGATACACTGCGCCGAGTAGACCAGCTTGATTTTTATGTGTTGCTGTTTCGATAATCGTGTCGCGCAGCCCAAAGCTCTCCATATGATGCTTTAGCTCCGTGATAAAAGTAGGACGGCTTGTAATTCCACCACCGATAAAAATGTGCGTTGGATCGAACAGGTAAATTAAATTATAAAGCCCCGTACAAATCCCGGTGTAAAATTCGTTAATAAGTCGTTCTGAGATAGGGTCATGCGCGTCATAATTAGCAAAAATTTCTTCACCAGTAATCTCTTCCAAAGGGCGCCCAGTAAGTTCCGCGTACTGTCTACGAAGAACAAGCATGGTTGTGGTCTCGTTTAGCGTATATTTGCCAGGACGGAAAGCACCGGGACGTTCGCTAAACATATAACCAAACTCGCCAGCCCGGAAACGACCGCCACGAACTAATTCACCATTGGAAAAAATGCCGCCACCAATCCCAGTTCCGATTGTTAAACAAAGAAAATCATCCAAATCTTGTCCTTTACCAAGCCATTTTTCAGCGAGTAGGGCACAATTAGCATCATTTTCGATGGCAACAGGAAGACCAGTTTCCGCTTCGAGCCATTCTTTCAAATTAAAGTTATCAAATCTGCGAATAGCGCCGCCCATTGTGATGAGTCCAGTTTTCGGATTAACGTAGCCGGGTGCGCTGACTGCAATGCCCGTCACGTCCGTATTTTCAACAAGAAACAATTTCATTTCTGCTAAAATTTGGTCGCCGTCGCTACCGCTGATTTCGGCTGATTTTGTTAAAATAATTTCACCATGCGGCAAAACGACCCCCATTTTAAGGGCCGTTCCACCGATATCAAAAGCTGCAATTTTCATTTTGTCACATCCTATTGTTCCGTTGAGGCTGTTGCATTTTTGTCCATTGCAGCATCACTCGCGGCAATTTTGTTAGATACAAGTACGAATGGTAGATAAATGACTGTTGCGACGGCTAGACAGAGCAAGCCGACCAGAAGCGCGAGCCAGTTTCCTCCTGTACCAAGGAAGGGAATCAGTGGTCCCGGAGTTGTCCAAGGCACTTGATAGGCGACAGGTGGAATAAGTTTTGTTGAGATAAAGAAGTAACCAATTAATGTATTGATTGCTGGTGTAATGATGAAAGGAATAACCATAATTGGGTTTAATACGATTGGTAAACCGAAAATAACTGGTTCGTTGATGTTGAAAATCCCTGGTGCAAGAGAAAGTTTCGCGATATCGCGGTAGTCTGCACGACGGGATGCTATAAAGATAGCAATCAGTAAACCTAGAGTCATACCAGATCCGCCGTAGTTTGCGAATCCGTCATTTAGGCCAGCCCATGTTGCTGGGTAAGGTGCGCCCCAAGCAGAACCGTGTTGTGCTACGTAAGATAAGTTATCTAAGTTTGGTTCAGTGAAAATGGTGTCACGAATAGCCGCAACTGTGTTAGGACCGTGAATACCAAGAACCCAAAGTAAGTTAGAAACAAGTCCAATGATGATAACAGAGAATACGTTAGTTCCCATATCTTTAAGTGGCGCTTGGATAACTGTGTAAACAAGGTCGTTTAAACCTTCTGGAGCAACTAAAGTGATTAAGTAGTTAATTACAGAGAAAAGAATAGTGATGATGATAACTGGAATTAATACTTTAAAAGAACGAGCAACTGCTGGTGGTACTTGGTCAGGCATTTTAATCATTAAACGAGGGGATCTAGCTAGACGGCTAAATACTTCCCCAGTAATAATCGCTACAATAATAGCAACGAAAAGGCCTTGTGCGCCTAAGAATTTGATTGTCATGTAAGATGCATTGTCAACCACTGTGTAAGGTGTATAAACGATAAAGAATGCACCTATCGATGTAAGTCCACAGAGCAAATCATCCTGTTTAAAGAAGATGGCCAGATTCCGCGCGACTAAGAATACAATCAGAATCGCCATAATATTAGTCGAACCTTGCATTACCGGCGAAAATACAGCCTGTGCATCTGCTAAATTAGGGAAGATTTTCCCTAGGAATAGAATTTTTGCAATAAAGCCATCTGGTGATAATACTGCGAAGTTAATCAAAGTGATAATTGAACCCGCCATAATTAATGGGAAAACTAAAATAAATGCATCACGAATTGCTGCAATATGGCGTTGCGAGTTCAATTTATTCGCAACTGGTACTAAGACACGTTCCATGCCGTGTTCAAATTTTGACATCATACTCATTTTAAAACCTCCCTATTTTAAATGAAAATCCCTTACCCAATCTCCGCGAAAGCTTTTTCAAGAACGGCTTTCCCGTTTAACATACCATAATCTTTCATATCAATTACTACAACAGGGATGCGACCTTGTACAAGTTCATCCACTTGCGGTTTTTGGTAACGGACTTGAGGTCCAAGCATAACGATATCCATTTTATCTACTACGTTACTAGCTTCAGATACTGGCAATGCTTCAATTTCAATATCTTCCCCGATAGAGGTTGCGTGCGCTTTCATTTTAGTAACGAGTAAGCTTGTCGACATTCCGGCCGCACATACAAGTAATATTTTTTTCATTAAGATTTTCCCTCCCAAAATGGTTGAAGCAGAGAGAGAACAAGGCTTATTTGCCCTGTTCTTCTACTAAATTAGCTCCGTTTGCTTCGATTGTCTTTTTATACCAGTAAAAACTGTCTTTTTTATAGCGTTTTAATTCTTTTTCATCATTTTCATCGCGGTCAACATATACGAAACCGTAACGTTTTTGGTAGCCGTTTAACCAGCTTAGTAAATCTGTGAAGCTCCAAGTGCAGTAACCAAGCATCTCTACACCGTCCGTGATTGCTTCTTGGATTGCTAGAGCATGTGCGCGAATGTATTCAATCCGGTACTCATCGTGGATTTTGTGGTCTTCCGTTAAGCTATCATACTCACCAAGACCATTTTCTGTAATCATGATTGGTAATTTATAGCGGTTAGTAATTCTACGTAAGCCAATGCGCAAGCCAGTTGGATCAATATCCCAGTCCCAATTCGTTTTCTCTAAGTAAGGGTTGTTGGTGTTTTTGTATAACCCCGGTACACCAGTTTCCTCGGAAGTGCCTTTTTCGCCAGTTGTATTCATTTTCCCAGAACCAACGCCGTCTTTCCCATTAAATGCATGAGTCATTGAGCGGTAATAGTTAACTCCCATGAAATCAGGTTTTCCTTTTTTCAGAAGTTCCGTATCGCCTGGTAAGATTTCCGGTGCAAGACCGTGCTCTTCCAGCCAGTTCCAAGTAGCGGTAGGATATTCACCCCATGTGTAAACATCCATCCAGAAATGGGCGTTGAATTCTTCGGAGTTTTCAGAAGCTAACACGTTTGCTGGGTTGGCATCAATGGAGTAACTTGGTCCGTATGCAAAACTCGGGCCGATTTTTCCAGATGTACCTAGCTCGCGGAATTTAGCAATTGCAGAAGCATTCGCCAAGTTCGCATTGTGATTTGCCGCAAACATACGCTTGTCGTCAGAAACGCCAGGTGGGTGATACGCTAATTTGTAACCGTGTGAGATAAATACGTTTTGTTCATTAAGTGTTACCCAGTATTTAACTCGGCCGTTAAAGCGTTCGAATAGAAGGGCAGCGTAAGTAGTGAAATCTTCTACGACTTTGCGCGATTCCCATCCACCATATTCGTCTTGAAGCCCTTGCGGAATATCCCAGTGGTAAAGTGTCACAACTGGCTCAATTCCATAAGAAAGAAGTTCATCAATCAAATTATCATAGAACTTAAGTCCAGCTTCGTTAACTTCCCCGTTACCATGCGGGATAACGCGACTCCATGCGACAGAGAAGCGATATGCTTTTAGGCCCTGTTCAGCCATTAGCGCGACATCTTCTTTATAACGATGGTAATTATCCACCGCTACGTCTCCGTTTGTTTCTTTGAATGTTGTTCCAGGAATGCGAACAAATTCATCCCATACAGATGGTCCTTTGCCATCCTCATCCCAGGCACCTTCTACTTGGTACGCTGCAGAAGCTGATCCCCATAGAAAATCTTTTGGGAAAGGTTTCAACTTATTATGTTCCATTATGGCACCTCCAAAAATTATGTGCGATTAGTCTGTTTTAGTTTTGCTTGCCTTATTAATGTAAACGGTTTCGACTAATTGGTAAATAGATTTTGGTGCTTTGGGTTCGTGTTTCATATCAATGGTATAAGTTTCTGAGCTGAAACGCTGTGTTTCGTGCATGTGATTGGGAGAACAATTGACATTTGGGGCAGCATCCCTTATTCTATATGTATTAATGAAAAGAGGTGAGATGACATGTTTCTTTTGAATGCGCGAACTAGTATAGCTAAATTTTTGTATATTGTCCGTGCAATTTTTTCCGGTATTGCAGTTACATTGGCGAAGTCTGCCCAAAAAACTGTATAACGAGAAAAAATGAGAGAAGCATGGAGTCACGCAATCGGTAGTATGGTACTAAATTAGTATTATACTTATAATTGGCGTCGGGCGCTTGTCTGACGCTTTTTTGTTGTCTGGAAAAATGTTTCACGTGAAACATTTCTAACATGCTTCCTTGGATAAATGGAGGATAAAATGACAATAGTAGCAATGAATGAGGTAGTTAAAAGTTTTACTGGAGATGTAATTTTAGAGAAAGTTTCCCTTCAATTAGAAGAAGGTGAACGCGTCGGTTTAATCGGTCGAAATGGGGAAGGAAAAAGTACCATTTTGAAGATTTTAAAAGGGGATGAGGGTGTTGACAGTGGGATTGTAACGAGTAAAAAGGGAGCGAGAATTGGGCTTTTAGAGCAATTGTCGAGCGTGGATCCTAATATAATAGTAGAACAATATTTGCGGACTAGTTTTGGTGAGCTAGAGGATTTGGAAAAAGAATTGCGTTCATTAGAAGCAGAAATGGCAACGAATGCAAGCGAAAAACTAATGAATCGTTACGGAGACAAAATGGCATTGTTTGGCGAGCTTGGTGGATATGAGATGGACGCTGATTTGCATAAGGTAGTTAATGGTCTGGGGATTGGCGTGTTACTACCGCAGAGATGGGGAGATTTGAGTGGTGGTGAGAAAACGAAGGCGGCGTTAGCTCATTTATTACTGCAAAAAACGGACTTATTACTATTAGATGAGCCGACGAACCATTTGGATTTAATGGCGGTGGAATGGCTGACCGCATTTTTACAACATTATTCGGGAACCGTGCTCGTTGTTTCCCATGATCGGTACTTTTTAGATGAGGTAGTTCAGAAAATGGTGGAGCTGGAGAATCGTGAGTTAATTGTTTACCATACGAATTTTTCTGGATATTTAAAGGAACGCGAAGAACGGTTATTACGCGAATTCCAAGATTATAAAGACCAACAGAAGAAGATTAAAAAAATGCAGCAAGCCATAAAACGACTGCGGCAGTGGGCAATGCAAGCCAATCCGCCAAATGATGCCATGTTTCGTCGCGCCAAAAATATGGAACGTGCATTAGAACGAATGGAGAAAGTGAAGCGTCCAGTTTTAACGCAAAAACAAATGCAATTACAATTTGATGAAGCAGGTCGAAGCGGGCAAGAAGTAGTGGTTATGGAGGATTTGAGCAAAACTTTTGGTGAAAAAGAAATTGTGCGGGATGTTTCTTTGCAAATTAGGCAGGGGGAGCGAGTAGCAATTATTGGTGAAAATGGCGCTGGGAAATCCACTTTGCTTAAAATAATGGAGGGGAAAGTGAGCCCTGATGGCGGGATGGTTAAGCTAGGTGCGAGTGTGAAAATCGCCTCACTTTCGCAACAAATGGAAGAGCTAAATGAGAGTATGACTGTACTGGAAGCGTTTCGTGATAAGGTTGCTGTGACAGAAGGAGAAGCGCGGCAGATGTTAGCTGGGTTCATGTTTTATGGAGAGATGGTTTTTCGGAAAGTGGCAAACATTAGCGGAGGTGAACGAATGCGGCTTAGGCTGGCGCAATTTATCAATATGCCTGTAAATACGTTAGTGCTAGATGAGCCGACCAACCATTTAGATATTGCATCGCGTGAAGTTTTAGAGGAAGCTATTCGGACATTTACCGGTACGATTATTACGGTATCTCATGACCGTTACTTTATTGATCAGCTATGTTCTAAGGTGATTTGGCTTGAGGATAAGCAATTAACTGTGTACGAAGGGAATTATAGCTATGCGGTTAGTAAACGGGGATAATCGCCTTGCTGGAAATCATCCTCAAAATAAATTAGAATGAAGAAAAGAGGTGATGGTATGGAGATAACAGTTGTAAAAGGTGATATTACGGAACAAGATGTGGATGTTATTGTGAATGCGGCGAACCCGGGTCTTTTAGGCGGCGGTGGAGTAGACGGTGCTATCCACCAAGCGGCGGGGCCTGATTTATTAAAAGAGTGCCAAGAAATCATTAATCGAATTGGTTCATGTCCAGCAGGTGAGGCGGTTATTACATCTGCGGGTGATTTGAAAACGAGCTATATTATTCACGCGGTAGGACCAATTTGGAAAGAAGGAGAGCATCAGGAAGCAAATAAACTAGCTTCATGTTACTGGAAAGCACTGGATTTAGCGGCCGGAAAAGACTTAACATCTATTGCCTTTCCTAATATTTCGACGGGTGTATATGGTGTTCCTAAAAAACTAGCAGCTGAGGTAGCTCTTTATACCGTGCGCAAATGGGCGGAAGAAGAGTTCGATTCTAGCATTGAAGAGATACGTTTTGTTTGTTTTGATGAAGAAAACGCCGCACTATATAACGAATTAATAAATAGCGAAGTCGTTTAAGAGAATAATCTTAGACGGCTTTTTAAAATGTTTCACGTGAAACATTTTTTACTATATTTTCTGAATAAAACAACAACGGAAAACCTTCTTGACATAGCTCCTAGCTTCTTGTAACATCATATTCAATAACTAAAAATATACATTGGCTATTTCAGCATGATTATAAAAGACAAGTCGCATGATGTGGATATTTTCCACCATTTTTTCTTTATGGAAATAAGGAAAAGATGATGCGTTTTTTCTATATAAAAAAGCGAGTACCAATAAAAAAGGAGTGTTTGCGACCCATGTGGGAGACAAAATTTGCAAAAGAAGGCTTAACATTTGATGATGTATTACTTGTTCCAGCGAAATCGGACGTATTACCAAATGATGTAGATTTAAGTGTAGAAATGGCTCCATCACTCAAATTAAATGTACCAATTTGGAGTGCCGGAATGGATACAATTACAGAAGCTAAAATGGCGATTGCTATTGCGCGTCAAGGCGGAATCGGTGTTGTTCATAAGAATATGAGTATCGAACAACAAGCGGAAGAAATCGAAAAAGTAAAACGTTCCGAAAGCGGCGTTATTATCGATCCATTTTATCTAACTCCAGATCACCAAGTTTTTGCTGCAGAGCATTTGATGGGTAAATATCGTATTTCAGGTGTTCCAATCGTGAACAACGAGCAGGAGCGCAAACTAGTCGGGATTTTAACTAACCGTGATTTACGTTTTATTTCTGATTACTCCACAGTAATTAAAGATGTTATGACAAAGGAAAACCTAGTGACAGCTCCAGTTGGGACTACGCTAAAACAAGCTGAGCAGATTCTTCAAAAGCACCGTATTGAGAAATTACCACTTGTTGATGAAGCTGGCATTCTAAAAGGGCTTATCACTATTAAAGATATCGAAAAAGTAATTGAATTCCCGAACTCTGCTAAAGATAAGCACGGTCGACTACTTGCGGCAGCAGCTGTAGGGATTACGAATGACACATTTGTGCGCGTAGAGAAATTAATCGAAGCGGGTGTGGATGCGATTGTTATTGATACTGCGCATGGACATTCAGCGGGTGTTATTAATAAAATTTCTGAGATTCGTCAAACGTTTAAAGATGTAGTGATTGTTGCTGGAAACGTTGCGACATCTGAAGGAGCACGTGCTCTTTTTGAAGTTGGCGTTGATATTGTAAAAGTTGGGATTGGTCCTGGTTCAATCTGTACGACTCGTGTTGTTGCGGGTGTTGGGGTACCACAAATCACGGCTATTTATGATTGTGCGACTGTTGCGCGCGAATTTGGTAAAACAATTATCGCGGATGGCGGCATTAAATATTCTGGTGATATCGTGAAGGCACTAGCTGCTGGAGGAAATGCGGTTATGCTTGGAAGTATGCTCGCTGGAACTGATGAAAGTCCTGGCGAAACAGAAATTTTCCAAGGCCGTCAGTTTAAAACTTACCGTGGTATGGGCAGTTTGGCAGCGATGGAGCACGGTTCCAAAGATCGTTATTTCCAAGCCGATGCGAAAAAATTGGTTCCTGAAGGTATCGAAGGGCGCGTTCCTTATAAAGGTTCCGTTGCTGATATTATCTTCCAATTAGTTGGCGGTATTCGTTCGGGTATGGGTTACACTGGCTCAGCTGATTTAAGACACCTTCGCGAAGAAGCGGCGTTCGTTCGTATGACTGGCGCGGGACTTCGTGAAAGTCACCCACATGATATTCAAATTACAAAAGAAGCACCAAACTATAGCATTTCTTAAGGTCGAAAAAGCAGGAATCTCTTCCAAAAGAGGTTTCTGCTTTTTAATTTCTACTATAAAAATAAGAAAACCGCGAGAAAACACGAATTTCCTCAAAAGGCTTCAATTAAAGTCATAAAACCGCTATACTGTTTCTATAGAGGAGGCGTGAAAAAAGATAATGATAGAGCAAGCAAGAGCTATTTTACAGCAAAATTTTGGTTATCAAGACTTTCGAAATGGGCAAGTAGACGTTATTTCGAAACTTTGCGCGGGAGAAGATACGCTAGCAATCATGCCGACTGGTGGCGGTAAGTCGCTTTGTTACCAGATACCAGCACTTCTTTTTGACGGTTTAACCATTGTCGTTTCTCCGCTAATTTCACTTATGAAGGATCAAGTAGATGCGCTAGTCTCCGAAGGGATTGCAGCTACTTTTATTAATAGTACACTGACTAACAGAGAAATAGATATCCGTTTGGATGCCGCGTTTTCTGGCGAGCTAAAGATGCTATATATTGCGCCCGAGCGAGTTGAAACGCCAGGATTTCAACGATTAATCGAGCAAGTACCAATTTCATTGTTTGCGATTGATGAAGCGCACTGTATCTCGCAGTGGGGCCATGACTTTCGGCCAAGCTACCTGACACTGTGCGATAGTTTAGATAAAATGACTAGGCGTCCGCTCGTTATCGCGCTCACAGCGACGGCAACGCAAGCTGTTTCGGATGATATTTGTCGATTATTAAAAATAAATGCGAATTCGGTTGTTAAAACTGGATTTTCCAGAGATAATTTAGCTTTTCAAGTAGTAAAAGGGCAAGACAAAGACAAATATTTAATTGATTATTTAACAAAAAATGCGACAGAATCTGGCATTATTTATGCATCCACACGAAAAGAAGTGGAACGTTTGCATAGTTTCTTGCTTAAAAAAGGCGTCGAGTCTGGAATGTATCATGGTGGCATGACCGATTTAGCGCGAAAGGATTGGCAGGAGAAGTTTCTATATGATGATATTCGCGTCATTGTTGCGACGAATGCCTTTGGGATGGGAATTAACAAATCCAATGTGCGCTTTGTTATTCATTATAATATTCCCCGCAATATCGAAGCGTACTATCAAGAAGCTGGTCGTGCTGGTCGTGATGGGGTTCCGAGTGATTGTATTTTACTATTTTCGCCGCAAGATAGCCGCATCCAGCAGTTTTTAATTGAACAATCCGAAATGGATGATGAGCGTAAACAAAATGAATTCGCCAAGCTCCGCCAAATGACGGGCTATGGTTATACGGAAATTTGTTTGCAGAAGTATATTGTGCAATATTTTGGTGATGACGAGGAAAACTGCGGAAAGTGTAGTAATTGCTTAGATACGAGAGAAGCAACGGACATTACCATTTTGGCGCAACAAGTTTTTTCTTGTATTAAAAGAATGGGCGAGCGTTTCGGAAAAGTATTGATTGCTAAGGTTTTGACGGGTTCAGCTGACCAGAAAGTGAAAGACTGGCGCTTTGAAGAGCTCAGCACGTATGGATTAATGAAAGATGCATCGCAAAAAGATGTATTGCAATTAATCGATTACCTTACAGCAGAAAAATATTTGCAACCAACTGATAGCCAATTTCCTTCGCTGAAACTGACAGATAGAGCGGTATCGGTTCTACGGGGCGAGCTCAAAGTAGAACGCAAACAAGCGAAACGGGCCGAAAAAGTTAAAATTGATGTAAATAGTGACCTTTTCGAGAAATTACGGGAAGTTCGGCGTGAATTGGCAGCGAAACACAAAGTACCACCATATATCATTTTTTCAGATGAAACGTTACGAGAAATGTGCGCGTATATGCCACAAACGGAAGACGCACTGCTTGAAGTCAAAGGAATTGGCGCGATGAAACGCGATAAATATGGTGCTGAATTCTTGGCAATTTTGCAAGAAGAGGCAGCGAAATAATATAGAAGAGAGGGTTTTGACAGATGACAAAAACATTAGTGCTGGCAGAGAAACCGTCTGTCGGTAAAGATATTGGCCGGGTACTCGGGGCTAAACAAGGTAAAAATGGTTATTTAGAAGGCGGGAAATATGTAGTAACTTGGGCGCTAGGACACCTTGTCACGCTAGCTGATCCAGAACGCTACGATTCCAAATATAAAAACTGGAACATGGAAGACTTACCGATGCTTCCAGAAAAAATGAAACTAGAACCAATCAAGCAAACGAGAAAACAATATGAAACGGTTAAAAAATTAATGAACCGTACAGATATAACAACCATCGTTATCGCAACCGATGCGGGCCGAGAAGGAGAACTTGTCGCTCGCTGGATTATTGATTACGCGAAAATCAAGAAACCACTAAAAAGACTATGGATTTCCTCTGTAACCGACAAAGCAATACGTGAAGGCTTTGAACATTTAAAACCGGGCAAAGATTACGAAAACTTGTATCACTCGGCTATTGCTCGTTCTGAAGCCGACTGGGTAGTAGGTATTAATGCTACACGCGCGCTAACAACGAAATACAATGCGCAACTATCTTGTGGCCGTGTGCAAACACCGACACTTGCAATGATTCAACATCGTGAGGAAGAAATACGCAACTTTAAACCGCGTGAATACTACGGAATTACCGCGTTAACTGAACAAGAATGTTTCACGTGGAACAATGGTCAAACTTTTGATAAAGCCTTAGCTGAGAAACTAGTAAAATCTTTACAAGGTGAAAGTGCGGTCATTACAGATGTTTCCATGAAAGAAAAGAAGACTTTTTCACCAGGACTATATGATTTAACTGAACTACAACGCGATGCTAATAATAGATACGATTTTTCAGCTAAAGAAACGCTGAATATTATGCAAACACTATATGAGCGTCATAAAATATTAACATATCCGCGAACAGATTCGCGCTTTATTTCAACGGATATCGTACCAACTCTAAAAGAACGCTTGGCGGCCTGTGGTGTGGGTGAAAATGCTAAAGCTGCCCGTCAAATCAGCGGGAAACCTATCAAAGCAAACAAATCATTTGTAGATAACAGCAAAGTAAGCGACCATCACGCAATTATCCCAACCGAGCAACCCGTTTCACTCGGAGATTTAAGCGATAAAGAACGGAAAATTTATGACCTAGTTGTCAAACGTTTCTTAGCAGTGCTTTCAGACCCATATATCTATGAAGAAACTTCAGTTAAAGCCAAAATTGGCCAAGAAGACTTCACTTTAAAAGGAAAAGTTGTTAAATCACTTGGCTGGAAAAACATTTATGGGGAAGTGCGCGAACCGGATCAATTAACCAAAATGCAAAAAGGCGACACAATTCCGGTTAAGCGAGTAAACTTAGAAACAGGCAAAACGAAACCACCAGCAAGATTCAACGAGGCAACTTTACTTTCTGCAATGGAAAATCCATCTAAATATATGGAAACCTCCAACAAGGCGCTAGCCAAAACACTTGGCGAAACCGGCGGACTTGGAACTGTTGCAACGCGTGCAGACATCATCGAAAAGCTATTCAATAGTTTCTCATTAGAAAAACAAGGCAAGGAGATCCAAATCACTTCCAAAGGGCGCCAATTACTAGAATTAGTTCCGGAAGATTTAAAATCTCCAGAACTAACAGCGCGCTGGGAACAGAAGCTATCCAAAATTGCAAAAGGCGAGCTAGATTATCGTAAATTCACTTCAGAAATGCGCGATTACGCTAAAAAAGCAGTAACTGAAATCAAACAAAACGATAAAAAATTCCGTCACGATAACATTACATCGCAAAAATGCCCGGATTGCGGCAAGCCGATGCTAAAAGTGAAAGGCAAACGCGGCACAATGTTAGTTTGTCAGGACCGTGAATGTGGTCACCGCGAATCCGTTTCAAGAACGACGAATGCTCGCTGTCCAAATTGCCACAAACGTATGGAAATGCGTGGCGAAGGAGACAAACAGATTTTCGTGTGCGCTTGTGGTCACCGTGAAAAACTATCTGCATTCCAACAACGTCGCGATAAACAGAAAAACAAAAACGTATCTAAAACGGATGTAGCTAAATTCATGAAGAAACAAAACAAGCAAGAAGATGAACCATTCAATAACCCAATGGCGGAAGCACTTGCGAAATTGAAATTAGATAAATAGACAAAAACAAAGCGACCCACTCAATATGAGTGGGTCGCTTTGTTTGACATAGTCCATTGTATACGAAACAATAAAATGGCAATCAATATCAAAAAGGAGATGTTTCACGTGAAACATAATCGATTAATAATTGAAACAGATATTCCGGCCAAAATGCGCGATGGTGTTACTCTTTACGCAGATATTTACCGTCCGGAAGATGAAGGGAAATATCCCGTTTTACTTACAAGATTACCTTATAGCAAGTCATATGGGCTGCATTTTATTCGTCCTAATATTTTGGCGGAGCAAGGTTATATTGTGATAGTTCAAGATGTTCGTGGCAGATACACGTCTGAAGGGGAATTTGTTCCATACATAGCCGAAGTGGATGATGGATATGACACTATCGAATGGGCGGCTAATCTACCTTATTCTAATGGCGACGTTGGGATGTTTGGGCTGTCTTACTACGGTTATACGCAAATGTTAGCGGCGATCAGTGGCAATAAACATTTGAAAGCTATTGCTCCAATTATGGCGCAAAATAGTATGACGGATGTATTCAATGATCATGATGGGACGCTTGAATTAGGTATGTGGGAAACTTGGAACTTAGAATCCATGCTCCCTAATATGCTTGCTCGTAAATACAGTACACGTGACGAACGGGAACAAGCTGCCAATACCTTAATGAAAAATCTGGATAACCTAGACGTACTATATAAATTCAAGCCCTATAAAGACTGGCCGGCAATTGGTCAGAAAGAAATGCCTTATTTTTCAGAGTTACTAAATTACGAACCGACCCACAACCACTGGCAAAAAATCGATGCAAAAAGCAATTACGATAAAATCAATGTACCGGGACTGCACGTTGCTGGCTGGTATGACTGCTTTTTAGATAAAACCATCGCTAATTTCCAAAATGGTTATAAGCGTGGGCTCGGCGATAAACTGGTTATTGGACCATGGACCCACGCCAATTTTGGCCAAATGATTGGCGACCGCGATTTCGGCATGGCGGCTACTAAATGGGGCGAGGCAAGCATGCACGCAAGACATCTAGAATGGTTCAATCACTGGCTAAAACAAGAACCGCTCCCTGAAACCGCCCCGATAAACTACTTTGTTATGGGATTAAACGACTGGAAAACAGCGACAACTTGGCCACCTCAAAATACCAATTTCACCCCACTTTATTTCAAAACTGGCGAAGTAACTGCTGACTTTACCCCACCGAAACAAGCTTCAGAAGCGAACTTTAGCTACGATCCAGAAAACCCAGTACCATCAAACGGCGGGGGGACACTACATAAGGAATTACATGCAGATGGTCCGCGCGATCAGCAACAATTGGAACTTCGAGATGATATCCTCTGCTACACGACCGCCCCACTAAACGAAGCCTTAGAAGTAACGGGACCACTCCGAGTTAAATTGTGGGCGAAAACAGACGCACCTAACACGGATTTCACTGCTAAACTAGTAGATGTTTTCCCGGATGGCACAGCGTTTAACCTGGCAGACGGGATTATTCGAGCAAGTAAACAGCACGGTGATCAAGTTCAAAATAAAATTAATGAGTACACTATCGACTTATGGGCTACGAGCAACTTATTCCAAAAAGGTCACCAAATCCGCATCGAAATTTCATCTAGTAATTTTCCGAGATTTGACCCGAATCCTAACACTGGTGATAGTTTTATTAATTCCACCGAAAGCCAAATCGCGCATCAAACCATCTATCATAGCCCGGATTACCCATCGCATATTCTTTTACCAATTTCTCGCTAGGAAAAACGGACTTTTGGGCGAAAAGTTTTATATACGACACTGCTAAATCATGGTAAAATATGAAAGTATCGGCCTAAAAAAATGAAATCTATTTCAAAAAGGGAATTTTTAAAGTAGATTTCTTTATTAAAATATAGATAAAATGAGCCAATAGTTTGCTCAAATGAAGGAGAAGTTGCAGTGAAAAACATAATGAAAAAGACAGGGATTGCAATCATGGCAGCATCCCTTGCAGTGAGTGGCTTCTTAGTAAGCCCGAAAGCAGCACAAGCCGCGGAGACACCAAACGTAAATGCAAATGCAGCAATCGCGATTGAAGAGAGTACAGGTAAAATTTTATATTCAAAAGACGCTGATAAGTTAATGGGTATCGCATCCATGACGAAAATGATGGATGAATATTTACTACTAGAAGCAATTGATAAAGGTCAATTAAAATGGGACGACAAAGTAACCATTTCTGAATATGCGTTTAAAGTTTCCCAAGACACATCACTATCGAACGTGCCACTTAGACTTGGTGAAGATTATACGGTGCAAGAATTGTATGAAGCGATGGCAATCTATTCTGCAAACGGTGCAGCAATTGCGCTTTCCGAAAAAATTGCAGGATCTGAAAAAGATTTTGTAGATGCTATGAACAAAAAAGCAGAAAAACTTGGATTAGGTGAGCACCAATTTGTTAACTCGACTGGTCTTAACAATGAAGATTTAAAAGGCGAGGAACAAGTAGGTGGGCCAAAAGACGAAAACCAAATGACGGCGCGCGGTATGGCGAAGTTGGCGAAACACTTAATTGATGATTATCCAGACGTACTAAAAACGGCAAGTATCACGAAAAAAGAATTCCGCAAAGGTACATCAGATCAAATTGATATGTCCAACTGGAACTGGCTACTACCGGGCTTAATTTATGGCCGTCAAGGTGTAGATGGTTTGAAAACTGGGACAACTGATTATGCCGGAATGTGCTTAACCGCAACAGCTGTGCAAGATGGCATGCGTGTTATCACAGTCGTTCTTCATGCAAACGGCGGCGCACCTGGCGCACATACAAGCGCCCGTTTTGACGAAACAAACAAAATGCTCGATTACGCTTTTAACAATTTTAAAGTAAAAGAAGTACAAAAAGCAGGCTCCAAAGTGAAAGATCCTTCTACGCTCGCAGTAGATAAAGGCAAAGAAGATACAGTCGGACTTGTGACAAAAGACGCTGTGAAGCTAGTTGTACCTAAGAACGACAATTCACCTAAACTAAACACAAAAGTAACTCTAAAAGAGAAAAAAATCGAAGCACCCGTTGAAAAAGGTACGACAGTCGGCGAAATGGAAGTATCTCTAAAAGATGGAGATGATCTAGGTTACCTTGACGGAAAACAAACCGAAACAATCGACGTACTAACTGCCAGCGACGTTGAAAAAGCAAACTGGTTCATGCTTTCCACGCAAGCAGTAGGCTCTTTCTTTACAGGCATTGGAAGTTACGTTTCTAATGGCGTGCAAGGTTGGTTTAATTAAGCTATTTTATGTGAATCACACATTTAATCAAAATTACTGGTGAAATAAATTTTTATGATTTTTTAAGAAGCTTTATTAATAGAGATTTTCCATATTTTTTAGGATGATATGGATAAAAGAGGTAGCATTCCCCGGAGTGCTACCTTTTTTTGTGTGGTGAAATATTAGGCAGGGACTTGTTTTTAAGCTGTTTTTTTGTTCTCTGAAATGGGGGCGGGATTTATTATGGCGAAATGGAAATTTAATGTTTAAGATCGCAAATGTGACAGAAAATTGAACGTTGCTAGAAGCATATAAAATTAGTCTTTTTTTATGATATACTTGCTGAGATTGTGATAAGACGGGGGTTTTAGGATGAGGAAATTATTGAAAAACAAGAAATTTTGGATAGTCTTGGTAATGCTTTTAGTATTAATTGTAGTACTTTTATTAGTACTTCAAAAATGTGCGCATGATGAAAAAGAGACGAAACCTTTAGAAGTGGAGCAAGATTTCAAGCGAAATTACGCGAAATGGTCGGATTTGAAATTGAATGGAGACATTTGTAATCCAACTTATTTAGCGGAGTTGCGGGAGATGGAGAAGGATTTTCAAACTATTTATGCAGATGCTAAAAAGGCAAAAGTATGGGCTGGCTTATCGAAAAAGGATCAGACCATTTATACTGCTTATGGTGATGTAGGTTCAGAGTTGAAAACGATGAATGATGCAATTGAGGCGCAGGAATATAAGCAAGCGCAGCAGGTTTTGACAAAGATTTTAGAGATAGAAAAAGGTGTAAAGCAATAAACTGAGACATAAAAGGGAGACAGAGATTACATATGAAAAAGGGCATAAAGATTTTATTGGTTACGTTACTTTTATTTCCGATGCTACCATGGCAATTTGTGCAAGGTGCGGTGAATGCGGAGAGTGAGTTTGGAAATTATTATGGAAAACAATTAGCCTCACAAGATAAGGTGACTGTGGCAGACTTAAATGAGGATGCGCAGAAGCAGTTAAAGGATGAAAATCCGCCGAAAGATACAACACTTGATGAGGATTTAAGTGATAAAAACGCAGCTGCGGTTCGTTTGTTTGAAGCGGAGACGCCGAATGTGACAGAAACTTTGGCAGAAGATGCATCAACTGCTGGAATGGAAGAGGTAGTTGCAGAACGGACGGAGAACACGAAGACCTTTGTAAATAAGGAAACTGGTGAAGGAGAAACTTATTATTTTACGGAACCGGTGCATTTTAAGAACGACGATGGCAAGTGGGAGGATTTTGATGCCACATTAGTGAAAGATGGCGAAAAAACATGGGCGGCAAATGAGACGGCTCGAGAAATTACGACGCCAAAAGTGGTTACAGAAGACGCGATGCCAACGCTTAGCTTAGACGGCGCAAATGTGGCAGTTCGTCCTAGTGGCGATGCTGATTTGGCGCAGGTTGTAGCGAAGGATAACCGAATTATGTATGCGAGTGAAGATGCTAAAACAGAGCCGTTTACGTTGGAGGCGGACAGTTTTGGAATGGAGCTCGGGCAGTATGTGAAAGCGGGCGATGATTGGGAGCAACAGGTTACATTTGATTTGACGGTTCCCGATGACGTGATCTTGAAAGACGATGAAAAACGTGCGGCGACATTGATTTATCGCGGTGAAGACCTAATTGGTGCGATTCCAAGCCCAGTTTTAGAAGATGAAACGGGGTCTGTAATTGATACGTTAACCGCGAAAAAGGTGAAAACGGAAACCGGCTATCAGTTGCAAGTCGCGAAGCTCAGTACGAAAAAAGTGACGGGTAATTTAGCTAAAGTCGCTGTTTCATTTGTGAGTACAAAAATTACAAATGGAATTCAGGCCACTAGTTTGCGTCAGTACCGAGATGATGTGGCGTATTCTTTTCAGCCATATATGTATATTGGCTATGATGATGGGAATAACTCTGGAACGAAGGGTGCAGCCCATTTTATTACATATGGTGTGGTGAAAGTACCTGATAGTGAGATTAAGAAAATTGGCACAAACCGTGAAATCGAATCGGCGGAGTTGTCACTTTTCAGAAGAGGAACGCAAGGCTTCTGGGGAGACCGTGCTAAAGATAGTAAAGGAAACGTTGTGAAGCGTTTATTTGAAGTGCATGGAATTACAAAAGATGTTGGTAATATTGATGATTTAACATATGGTAAATTTAAAAGTCTTGGTTTTCCATATGGACCACCTGCGAACGTAGACGGCAAAGAGACGTATATTGGGAAAATTGATGATGCGAATCGTCGTATTTCCTTTGATATTACAAACGTTGCGAAGGATTGGGTGAATGGCGGTAAAAACAACGGCGTGATTGTAAAAACGGCAAAGGTGAATTCCTTTGAAATGCCATATTCGCAAGCCGATATATTTGCTGCGCCTAAATCTGGTGTTACGAGCGAGTCGCCATATGTGGTATTTAAGCACCGCGAGCGTCCGCCGATTGATGCGGATATGCCACTCAAGGATACGAAGCTCTATTTGCGTCCGTTCGTAAGCGCGAATAATGATGGAAAACTTGATTTTACAGCACTTGGTATGGATGGCGTTGGTCGCCCAGATGCTAAGATTAATTATAAAATTATCGATACATCAGATAATAAAAAGGTAACATTTAGCGGGACAGATCCGTCGATTGGTCGAGATTATTTGTTCCCGAATTATCCAAAGCTAAGTAATGAAACGCAAGAATACCGCGAGTTGATGAGTAACTGGCAGACGAACACACTACTTTTAAAAAGTGCTTTGAAAGAGAATCATTTGTATCAAGTAGAAGCAGAGATTAAGGATGGAAATGAATCGGTAAGTAAGAAATATGATACGTTCCAAATTTATAAGGTGACAGGGCTAGACTCGTTGCCGCGCTTGCTGAAATTTTACGGGATTGCTAATAAGCGGTCGCAGTTTATGCTGGATAATAATATGAAGGATGAATTGCTCGTTCAAGGGAATGTAGTGTTTATTCGGAATCCGCAAAAAAATGCGGGTAAAGCCTATCAGTCGGGAAATTACGATACGGCAGATAAGATGCGACTTGATGCGCTAGCTATAGGGCGCGGAAAGCATTGTACATTTGGCTATGAACCGATTAATTTTGATAGTGGGAACTTGCTTTATAATATGGAAGATGAAAAATGGTTTGATTTCGATGAGCAACAGACGATTACGCGGACATATAATTCGATGGCTCAAGGCAAAGACAGCCCAATGGGACGAAACTGGACCTTTAATTTGACGGACCAGTTAGGTTTCTTAGAAGACGGCACAGTGATGTTGGCGCGCTCAGATGGTGGGAGTGTGTTCTTTGAGAAACAGTCGGACGGAACTTTTGAGATAGAGGAAGATGAGCCACTTGAGCTTTCGAAAAAAGTGAATAAAGACGGCGCGCGTGAATTTGAGGTTGTGGATTTAGAAACAGGAAACATCTCTCTTTTTGCTGCAAATGGTCAACTTTTAAAAGTGACAAGTAAGGCTGGAAATGTAACGAATTATACGTATAACGCTGATGGAGAATTGGTGAAAATGGTCACTGGCTCTGGAAAAGTGTTGCAGTACGCCTGGGATGCGGATGGACACTTGAAGGAGATTGTATTACCTGATGGCGGGAAATTGGCCTATTCATATGATGAAGATGGAAACTTGACGAAAGTGGTGGACCAAACTGGGAAAGCGATTACCTACCAGTATGATTCGGAACACCATATGACATCCTATAAAGATAACGATGGGAATTTATTAATTAAGAATACATTTGACGCGGATGGTCGTGTAACGGAGCAGACAGACGGAGAAGGCAATACTGCCACGCTGAAATATGAGTCCGGAAAAACAACGACAACCGATTTCAATGGCAATAAGAAAGTAGTTTATTTTAATGACCGCTTGCAAACGACAAAGATTGAGTATGCTGATGATACGACGACAGAAAATAAATATAACGACCAGCATCAGTTAGTCGCTTCTGTAGATCAATTGGGGAATACGACCACTTTTGAAAATGATGCAAATGGAAATCTGACGAAAACGGTATATCCAGATGGCACAACAGAAACGAACGAATTTGACGCGAAAAATCAATTGATCCGAAAAACAGATAGCCGTGGTGGTGTAACGAGCTACACATACGATTCCAAAGGCAATGTTGTGCAAATAACTGCGCCAAACGGAGGCGTACAAAAATTTACGCATAATGAAGACGGTCAAGTAGTTTCAGAAACAGATGCGAATGGCGCGGTAACAAAGACTGCCTATGATGCAAAAGGAAACCCAACAAAAGTAACAGATGGTCGTGGCAACGAAACAACCTATGCCTATGATAGTTTGTCGATGTTGAGTAGTATTACAGACGCAAATGGTAAGTCAGAGAAATATGAACGTAATGCCCGCGGTGAGCTAGTGCGCGAGTGGAACGCGAATGGCGCAGCGATGACTTATGCCTATGATACAAACGGCAATAAGATAAGCGAAACTGATTTGAATGGAAACAGCACTACTTTTGAATATGATGCTTTTGACCGTTTAATCAAGGAAACGAATCCGCTTGGTGGCGTGACAAAATACAAATATGACGGCAATGGTAATAAAATTAGTGAAACCGATCCACTCGGAAACACAGAGAAATTTAGTTATGATGCGCTAAACCGACGGATAAAAGTGACTGCTGCAGATGGTGCGGACATTACCTATCACTATGATGCGCTTGGTCAAAAATTATCCGAAGAAACCGAAGATGGTCAAAAAACAAACTATCAATATGATGCAAAATCAGGCTATAAAACAAAAGAAATAGATCCACTCGGCAATGAGACAAATTATGCCTATGATGCAGACGGAAATGTCACGAAAATCACGTATCCAGATGGCACAACCGAAGAATTCAGCTATGATGCAATGGACAATATTACACGTTTTGTCGATCAAGCTGGCAACGTTCAGACATACGAATTTGATGCGAACGGAAACACGACAAAATTAAAAGAATCCGGACGTGTTTCGACATATACCTACGACGAGAATGGCAGCGTAACCTCCGAACAAGATGCAGCTGGTGGCGTGAAACGTTATAGTTTTGATAAAGTCGATCAAGTGCAAATCGAAACCGATGAGCTTGGCGAAAAGACGCACTATGTATACGACGCGGATGGCAATGTCACGAAAATCACAGACGGCAATGGCCATGCTATAACGATGGCATATGACAACGCAGGTAACGTGATTCGCCAAACGGACGCAGAAGGTAACACTACAAAATATACCTATAACGCGCTCAATTTAGTTGAAACAGAGATTTCACCAACAAACGATATCACGCAATATCGCTACAATAAAAATGGTAATTTAATTACAGAAATAGACCCGTACGGCAACGAAACAAACTATCACTACACAAAAACAGGCGAAGTTTCTGAAATTATTGATGCTCTGAGAAACAAAACAACTTACGACTACGATAATCGCGGAAATCTGACAACAAGTACCGATCCATTAGGCCGTAAAACTACCTATAGTTACGATATGGCGGATCGTGTTACCGAGCAAAAAAATCCAGACGGCACTAAAGCAACTTACACTTACGACAAAATGGACAGACTGCTAGAACAACAAGACAATACAGGACAAAAAGAAAGCTACACATACAATGAAATTGGTGATGTAACGCGTGTTGCTGACCGCAAAGGACGCAGTGAAGCCTACAGCTATGACACATTCGGCAATGTCAGCAGTAAAACAGACATGCGAGGCAACAAAACGAGCTACGAATACGATGCAGCCAACCGCCTAGTGAAGCAACAAAACCCAACAGGCAAAGCGCAAAGCATTGAATACAACAAGCGCGGCGATATCACATCAGAAGTTTTACCAAATAGTGGCAAGTACACTTATAACTACGATGCAGAAGGTAATTTGCTGTCTGAAACAAACCCACTAGGCGAAACAACGAGCTACCAATACAACGGCAACGACGAGCTGATTACGACAACGAATCCAGCGGGTGCTAAATCAAGCGTAACCTACGATGCTAATGGCAATGTTACGGCAGTTACTGATGAAAATGGCGGCACAACAAAACAAACTTTTGACGCAACAGGTTTAGTAACAAGCCAAATAGATGCAGAAGGAAATAAAACACAATTCGGCTACGACCAATTAGGACGCCTAACAACCGAAATTGATGCAGCTGGATTCAAACTCCTGAACAGCTATGACGCAGCGGGACGCCTTATCAAGGAAACAGATAAGCGCGGTAACACAACGAAATATACGTACGACAAAGCAGATAACATTTTGACAGTCAAAGAGCCTTATGGTACCACGTCGACATTTAAATACGACCTACGTGGCAACATCACCGAAGAACTTGACGCAAATGGTAATGCGACAATGTATAGCTACGATAAAGACGATCAACTTTTATCTAAAACGGACCCGATTGGCTATAAACAAAGCTACAAGTATAACGAATACGGCGACCTTATCGAAGAAAGTGATAATCAGCAGAAAAAAGCAATTGCCAGCTATACTTATGACAAATTTGGGCAACAAAGCACGAAAAAAGACATCCAAGGTCGAATCACGCGCTACACATACGACGATACCCAGCGGATGACTCAAATTACGTATCCTAACAAACTTTCTGTCGGCTATACGTACGATAAACTGGACCGTGTTACTGCAATGCGCGATGTTCGTGGTAATGATACTAAAATTCAGTATGACAAAGTCGGCAACGTTACCTCCATGATTGATCCAGGTAACCAAGCCTACAAATACACCTACGACAAAAAAGGCAACATGACCAAAGAAATCGACCCACTCGCAGCAAGCACGGAGTATCGTTACAATAAAAACGACCAAGTTATCAGCATCAAAGACCCAACAAACGCAATAACTAAATACCAATATGATGCGCGTAACTTGCTAACTTCTATTACAGATGCCAAAGGTCACACAACAAAAATGGCCTACGATGGCAACGAGAATCTTAGCGAAACAACAGACGCAAAAGGTAACAAAGAACGCTTCCAATACGACTCACTAGATCGCATGACAGCAGCACAAAATCGATTAGGACAAAAATCAACTTACACTTACGACAAAGTAGATAACGTCACGTCAATCAAAGACGCAAAAGGTTTTGTCACAAAATATAGCTACAATGATCGTAGTGACCTTGTTAAAGAAGTAACACCAGAAGGAAAAACCGAAAAATACGAATACCAACTAGACGGTTCCTTGAAGTCTAAAACCAAGCCAGATGGTGAAAAAACAACTTATAAATACGATGAACTAAACAATTTAGTCGAGCAACAATTTGAGGGTGGCAGCTACAAATACACCTATGACAGCAATGACGACGTAAAAACCGCTACATCAAAAGACGGAACATCCGAGTTTACTTACAACAAATTCGGTGACGTACTATCAGTCAAAGATGCAAACGGTGAAACATTGAAATACGAATATGATACAATCGGCCGCAAAACAGCGCTCATTTATCCAGATAACACGCGCGTATCTTACCGCTACAATGACGCCAACCTGCTAACCGACGTAATCGAATCAGACGGCAAGAAAACCAGCTACACTTACGACGCGAACGGCCTGCCACTGAGCATTCATTACAGCAATGGCACAACGACGAGCTATAAATACACAGCAACTGGCGAAACCGAACAAGTCATCACCAAAAATAAAGCCGGTGAAGCCATCGCATCATTTGACTACAGCTACGACGAAAACGGTAACGTAGCCAAAGAAACCATCAATCAAAGTGGTGAAAAACAAACCAAGAGCCACACCTATGATGCCGATGACCAACTGACCGAAACAACAATAACTAAAGGCGAAACAACCGAAAAAATTACGTATATCTATGACGCTAACGGCAACCGAAGCAAACTATTACGTAATAAAAACGGTAAGAAAACCACGGAAGACTATCATTACGATGATGACAACGCACTCGCAATGATTAAAGCAGATGGTGATGAAGACACAACCTACACGTACGACAAAAACGGAAACATTACCAAAAAAGCCTTACGAAGTGGTAAAGTAGAAACATACACGTACAATGGCGAAAACCAACTGATTCAATCCGCCGACAACGAAGGCAATCAGACAACCTACACATATGACGCATTTGGCAATCGCATAGGCAAACAAACTATCACAGACAAAACCAAGTCCTTCAAAGGATCGCTCAGTGAATGGATTACAGAATACGACAAAGATAGTCAAAAAGGTAAAACAACACTAGCGGGACAACTAGAAACTCGTGCCAAAGAAACGTCTAAAGGCTGCCCAGCGTACGCAGAAGCAAGCAAAGATACAACTACTAAAAAGGCTATCCAAGGAAAAACGAATCTTAAAGCCAGCGACATTAGCCAGCGCACTACAAAACTGAATCAAACAGTCGGCTACCAAACAGTAAACACCATTCGCTACGTTAACGATTTAACCCAAGAATACACCCAAGTCGCCCAGCTTAACGAGACGACAGAAGATGACGGCGAAACAAGCACCACCAAGACCGCTTTCCGCTTTGGCGATGACAACCAAATTATCGGCACGGATGAAGAAAGCTATCACGAAAACGGTCTAAGCGACATCGCAACAACATCAGACGGCGAAACAAATACCGACTATGACTACACCGACTATGGCACCGCACTTGCGACAGCCCCAGTGGCGAATCAAATCGGTTACCGCGCGCAAATGCACGACACAAGCGACACACAAAACCTACGCGCCCGAAATTATGATACAAACACTGGCCGTTTCCAACAAGCCGATAATTACAGAGGAGCCCTAGACGACCCCCGTAGCCAAAACCGCTACATCTACGGCGTCAACAATCCGATGTCATTCGGAGATCCAAGCGGAAACATACCAAAATGGCTCAAAAAAGCAACCAAAAAAGCTAAAAAAGCCGTGAAAAAAGTAAGTAAAGGCGTCAAAAAAGTAAAACAAGTCGTCAAGAAAACCGTCAAAAAAGTAAAACGCGTTGTAAAAAAAGTACAAAAAGCCATCAAGAAAACCACCAAAAAAATCAAACGCGCCGTCAAAAAAGTAACCAAAAAAGTCCAAAAAACAGTGACGAAATTTAAGAAAGCCGCAAAGAAATCGATTAAACAAGTCACGAAAACGGCAAAAAAAGTTTACAAAGCAGCCAAAAAAGTGGTTCAGAAAAAATATAACCAAGTCAAACAAACCGTGAAGAAAAAAGTACAAACAGTGAAAAAAGCTGGCAAAAAAGTTATATCTAAAGCAAAAAGCGCAATCAAAACAATTTCAAAAGAAACAAAAAAACAAGTTGTCAAAGCTGGTGCTAAACTATTAGTAGCTCAAGCCGATTATAACATCCGTGCAGAAAAAGCAAAGAAAGCTATTTGTGATAATCTTTTAGCAATGGGAGCGGGAGCACTAGATAGTCTGGCAAATAGTTTCACTTTCGGAGCCGTAGAAACTATTAATAAAAATAAGGAAGTGTATGGGGATGATAACAGTTATTACATTGGTAGACTACTTGTTGATTTTGAGGGTGTCGTTCTTGGCATTGAGGGAATAATCTTTGGCCTAGGCACTGAAGCTGGCGGTGTGGTACTGGACTTCACAGGTGCCGGAACGGCAATCGGAGTGCAACTCAATATAGCAGGATTAACCATAATCACAGGAAGTGCAGCTTTAATAGCAAGCAGCGGAGCTAACTTTTTCCAAGACGCGAATGATTTGTTTTCGAATATTGAGAAGAATAAAGACAAAGCGAAAAGTGACAACGCCACAAAAGCGGCAGAGGAAGCCAGTGAGGCTAATCAAAAAGTTGTTTCTGAACTTGAAAGTCCTGTGCTAGATGGTCGGCGAGTAGAAAAAGGAACTAAAGTTGATGAGGTAAAACCTATCTGGGGAACGGATTCAAAAGGAAGACCAATTATAGAAAAAGAATTTCCTCAAGTAGCAAAAGAACATGGATTTCCTGACATTATTGATAATTATCCAACGGCTGCAAATGAGTTTCCATTAGTTGGTGGAGACGGTCTTAATAGAAAGTTTTTTCAAATTGAAGGAAGTAACAATGGAAGAAAAGGCGTTTTTGAATGGATTGTTGAGTCTAATGGAGACATAAGTCACAGAAGATTTATTGATGGTGGTGAATTAACAGGAAAACCAAATCAAATACCTAAAAAATAAGGAGAGAGAATAATGAAACTAACTGACTTAAAAGAAAAGAAAGTTAACTATGATTGGAAAACTATCTATGTTGGAATTATTCAAAATTTCTTTAAATCAAAGGTTATTTCTGACTATGCAATAGAGTTAATGGAACAAGGAAAAGAAGATGATTTTACTATTGATTTAGCTTGGGGAGTGGATTCTGATAACCTACAGCAAGTATTATTTGAAATAAAAAATCAATATTTCCCTGACTTAGATGAAACTAGTAATGAATATAAATTAGAAGAGAGAAAGCTTAGATTTATTTATCTTTCTAAATTAAAAGAGACGGTCAACGATAACGATTATTTATTAAAAAAGATTGCAGAATTCTATGGAAATAATGGTTATCCAGAAGATATGGTTGGATTTATAAATTATATGCCTCAAGAAGTTTCTACCACAAAAGAAGATTTAATAAATAGATTTCATAGTTTTTTAAATTCAGAACAAAGCAGAATAAAATAAAAAAGGCACTTTACTATCTGAATGGCGTCGGATAGTAAAGCCTTGGCTAGTATGCACAAATTCACTAATCAAGTTGCCACTAGCTAACAAGAAGCTAGCTGTAGTTTTAGTGCATGATGATTTATATAAGAGAGCTTGAAAGAGCTCTCTTAAATGCGTACAAAGTGCTACTTTTATAAAATTAAATTAAGATTCAAAGCAAAAAAATGCAATACTTTGATTCTTAATACAAGTACATCTCGAAATGGCTTAAAAAAGTAACCAAAAAAGTCATAACCAAAGCAAAAAGTGCAATCAAATCCATTTCAAAAACCACAAAAAAACAAGCCATTAAAGCTGGCACTAAACTAGCCATATCTCAAGCAAAACACAGCATGCGGGTAGAAAAAACAACGAAAGCAATTTGTGGAAATCTTGAACCAGTAGGCGCAGGAGCATTGGATAGTCTAGTAAATAATTTCACTTTCGGTTCCGTAGAAACCATTGGTAAAAATAAGGAAGTGAATGGCGATGATAACCGCTATTACGTTGGGAGACTAATTGCTGACTCAGCGGGTATCTATCTTGGCATTGAGGGAATCATCTTTGGGGTAGGAGTTGAAACAGGCGGTGTGGTACTGGACGGAACAGGAGCCGGAGCAGTAATCGGAGTGCCACTCAATATAGCAGGATTAACCATAATCACAGGAAGTGCAGCTTTAATAGCAAGCAGCGGAGCAAACTTTTTCCAAGACGCGAAGGATTTGTTTTCGAATATTGAGAAGAATAAAGACAAAGCGAAAAGTGACAACGCCACAAAAGCGGCAGAGGAAGCTGGTGGAACTGATGACATTGCTGGTAATGCGTCAAAGGCGAATCCGAATAATGCTAAAGTACATACAGGACAACAAGATAAGCATATACCAGGCACTAGTAATTACAATCAAGAAATTGCAAATGGAAAATACAGAAGCACTTTGAGTGAGAATCCACAGCAGTTATTGGATGAATTTGCAGGCACTGGACAAAAAATAGGAACAACTAAAGAACGAGTAGATTTTGGCAAAGTGATAGGAAAATATTATGATGAAGCTACTGGAACCTATACTGATACCACAAAAGGAATAATACACTATAACAGTAAGGGTCAGGCACACATAGTGCCTGCTAGACCATAAGTAGGAGGAGAAAAAATGGATGCAATGCTTAGGGAAATAAATAAGTATCCAAATGGAACTGTTTTGATTATTAAATGGAAAAATAATTTGATGTTAAAAGGAGAAATTGATACAATTTATGAGACTGATAATGGGTTAGAAATGGATTCTGACGATTATATAGAATTTTACGCTTGCTTAGTGAAGATTTTAGAAATTTTAAGCAGCCCTATTGAAGGAACGGAGTTAGTAGTAGATAGTTTAATTGAAATTTCTATGCAAAATTCGCCGTCAGAAATTATGTTAGAAAATGACGTAGTGGTATGGAGAATTTAGATATAATTTTAGGATTATTTTTCTTGAAAAGTTATTTTTTGCGGGCACAAAGAAGTTTGCAGTAATCTCCATACACCCGCTTGACTACCCGAAACAATAAAAGCATATTCTTTATCAAGATTCTTGCCATGAAATGGTTCGAAGTAGATCTTTACAGAGGATATCTTTTTATTTTAAATTCCAGCAAGTGGGTGAAAGAAATAAAAGAGTTTTTAAAACCTGCAATTAAAAGCATTAAATGTGAAATTGTAAATGAAAAACCATTCTAAAAATAAAAAAGGCACTCAAACACAAGACGGTTAATCAAGTTGCCAATAGCAAATGAAATTTAGTGCATATTGTTTCATATAAGAGAGCTTGGAAGAGCTCTCTTATATGTGTATTTATGTATAATCAAAATTACACATAAAGTATGTAATTGAAATAGTTAGCTCCTTTGAACCTAAAATAGAAATATTAAATGAAGTATAGATAGAAAGATAAATTATATTAAATAAAAACCGAATTAACTTATAAAGGTAGGAAAATTTGACGGGATAGTAGGAGGCGGAACACTTGCGGGCGTAGGTGTAGGACTAGATGCAACAGGAGTAGGAGCAGTAGCAGTAGCAGGAGTCCCAGCCAGTATAGCAGGAATTGGCATAATCACAGGAAGCGCAACCGTTGTAGTAAACAGTGGCGCCAACTTTTTCCAAGACGCGAAGGATTTGTCTTCGAATATTGAGAAAGGGAGCAATAGTAGTGCCCCAGAAATAATAAAAACGGGTGAGAAGACTCCGAAAGGTAGATCATTCTCCGAGCACGGGGCTGAGAGAGCCAATGAAAGAGGGTTTTCTAAAGAGACTATAGATTCTATTATTGACAATAACCTAAAGACTAGGAAATCTAAGGTGGATGAAATGGGGAGGAAAACATGGGAATATACAGATGTTCGAGGAAACAAGGTTGTTACTAATGAGTCGGGAGGAATTGTTTCAGTACATTCCCCAGCACCAGGTGGAAATTATATTCCTAAAAAATAAAAAGAAGGTAATTATGCATGAATAAAACTGATGTATTTAATCTAGCAAAAACACTTAATTGTGAATATGAAGTTGGTCTATGGTCTGAAATAAATTCGTTTTTTGAGTATCAAGAAGATAGTATCTCTAGCTTTGATTTAAAATTTCAAAAAGAAGGTAAAGTGATAAATAATTATTATTCTTTAGATGTGAACATGAAAAATTTTAGCTATCAAGCTGCACAAAGCTTGTTCCATCAATTGGTACAGTTCATTGAGTACAAATCTGCAACTTTTTATACCCAAGAAAAAAGAGCTACTGATATTATGATATTTTTATTGTCCGCAACTTCTGAGGGTAAAGGGTTTCTTTTACAGTTGAAAATTCAATAAAGAACGTTTAGAGGAGAATACATCTACAACTCGAATTTAGAAGGTACTAAATTGAATAAAACAATAGTTAAAGCAGAGTTTCGGGTTAGTAGATAATAATGAATGATTGTATACGTATGATTAGAAAATCCACTTTGAATATTAACGACATTGTGGATTTTCTTTTTTATGATCTTTCAACAGTTGATTCTTAGTTTTATTTTCGAATATTGAGAAAGGGAACGGCAAAGCAAAAAGTGACAATGCCACAAAAGCAGCAGCGGAAGCCAGTGGACCTAAGCCTCCTTATAGAGAGTACAATGGAACTATTGAAAAATCAAAAGTAATTTAGGATGAGTTTGGTAGACAAAGTATTCGAGTTGATTTTAGTGATCATGGAATGCCTTTAGAACATAGCGTTCCCCATTATACATGAATATTTGTATGGTCTCGGGCTGTCACCAACCAAAGGATTTGAATTTAGATACAATTATTAAAAGAAAGAGGTTTTTTTCATGAATGAATGGTATTCGGGTACTGTATTAGAAAAGAATTTCCCAAAATTTTCAAACACACATATTACTGGTATTAAACAAGTAAATTATTATATAGATTATAATGAATTTTACGAAGAGATATCCCATGTAAGTATTAAATTTATATTTGAATATGAAAATAAAGAAAATATATTTGATGTTCTATTTAAAGATGTAGCAGAGCTATTTAAACTTAGCTCTGCTA